>DASZCK010000030.1:0-6850 GCA_035943195.1 Steroidobacteraceae bacterium | reverse complement strand
AGCGCAGACTCACCGCGTGGAAACCTCGCCACTAGGAATGCTCGTGAAACTAAACGACCGGTGTTCGGTTCTCATTAGCGTCTACTTCATGGAAGTGAAGGGTGGTTGCAAACTGGGCGAGTTATCTGTCCACGGTGATCTGTTCACGCACATGAGCGATGCGTCAGGCGCAGGCGACCAGGCGGCTCATTACTAATCATGGTCCGACGACCACTCTCACCTATTTGCACAGTGCTGTTATCCGCTCTAACTCAACACGAATTAATCTTAACCTATTGATCTAGTAGCGTATTTTAGCGCCAGCACAATGCGCCCTTAGTTTCGCGCGACAGGCACGGCAGGTATCTGCGCTAGCCGGTTCAATTGCCGGCGACATCCAATTTGCGAAGCGCCAGGGGTGAGATACATTGTAACGGAACATTACTTGAGGTTCCGATGGCTGCTCGCCGCCGCGCGCGATGACGCTCCCCCCTTGAACGCGATACTGCCAAGGAGTCGAAGCATGAAAACCCTGTATCTGAAGCAACTGGGATTGGTCGCGGTTGCCTTGATAAGTGGATCGTTATCGATGGCCGACCCACCTGATGAGAACAATCGGAACACACCGCGACCCCCGCCTCACGCACGGGGAGTTGAACCGGTGCGGCCGGGCGCCGCTTCTGGCTCCCGCCAGCCCGCAAGCGCGGGCCGCGGCCAGGTTGAGCCCGGCCGGCCAGACGGGCGTTACACCGGGCAACGGCCGGAGTCGGGCAATCGCGTCCAAGGCGGTCGCATCCAAGCCGGCGGTTCACGTTCCATTTATGCATCACAGGTTCGTACGCGCACCTTTGCGGCGCAGCGCGGCGGCGCGCCAATCCTCTGGCACGGTCTGGCAGGTGGGGGCGGGGTGGCGAGAACACAGTACGGCACCGGACGTGCGGTGCGATTTGGTGCCGTCGGATTCACGGAGCAGCGGCTTGCGAACGGGAGAATCAATCGCACCTACGTCGTTGGTGGGCAAGTCTCGCACAATCGAGTGTTCGAACCTCGCGTCTGGAGTTATGGCGGACGAGCATTGAGCGCAGCCATATTTGTTCCGACCGTGACCTACCGTCCTGAGTACTTTCGCTGGGCCGTTACGGCTTGGGCGAAACCGGTTTCCTACAATTGGCGCTGGGAAGGACAGGGCTGGTACACGCGCTACGCCTATGCCGGGCTATTCGTGCCATACGACACCTATGATCGACTCGATCTATGGATGACGGACTATATAGTCGCCGAGAGTCTGCGAATGAGCTATGAGGCGCAGGATGCGGCCATTGCGGCTCAGTCCAGTGACGAGCAGCAGGCTGCGCCGTCGGCACAGGACACCGCGTCACCTCCGCCGGCGGATCCTGTGGCCGAAAACCCGCCCGCCGTCACGGAAGATGTGAAGAATGAGCTCGATGACCAGATCCGCGTGCAGCTCGAGGAGCAAGCCGAACACAAGACTTCCTCGATCCCTCCTGCGCTGCGTCCCAACCATACTCTGTTTCAAGTAGTCGAGCCGCTCAACGTCAACGCAGGCGCCCCCCAGCGTTTGTGCTCGTTGGGCGCCGAAGACTACATCAAGCGCACTGGAGACATTGACCCGCAAGACAATACGGTTGCGGTCGTGGTGGAACTGTCTCGCGATCAGGACTGCCCTGTCGGCCTCGCTACCCGGGTTTCCTTCAACGATCTTGCCGATATGGAGAACGAGCAGGAGGCGCGCGTTGCCGAGGCCATGAACGCCGCCTCCAAGAGTATGGGCTCTGACGGCCTGCCCAGCACGCCGCTGGCTCAGCCCCTGGTGGCCAGCAATGACTCGGTACCGCCTGATCAGAATGCAGCCGACCAGATGCGCAAGATGTAGGCGCAAGCGCGTGGCTTGTTGTGCGCGGGACTGATTCATGCTCGTGACCGGACAATCGGTGCGCCAATACCGGGTGCTTGAGGTGCTCGGACGCGGTGCCATGGGCGTCGTATATCGGGCGCAGGATGAGAATCTGGAGCGCATCGTCGCGATGAAGGAGATGAGCGCAGAGATCCAGGATGATCCGGATTTTGTGGAGCGCTTTCGGCAGGAGGCACGATCGCAGGCCGCGCTCAATCATCCCAACGTCGCCGTCTTGTTTGACTTCTTCATCCATGAGGGGTCGCCGGTGACCATCATGGAATTCATCGAGGGGGAAACACTCGACAAGATCATCAAACGTCGCGGACCAATTCCTTCCCACGTTAGCGTACCGCTGTTCAAACAAGCGCTCGAGGGTGTCGGCGCGGCGCATCGAGCTGGCATCATCCATCGGGACTTGAAGCCCTCGAACCTCATCGTGAGCGAGACGGGCCAGGTCAAGGTGATGGATTTCGGAGTAGCCAAGCGGCAGGACGCAGCCGGTCCCACCAGCACAATCGTCGGGACGCTGAGCTACATGGCTCCTGAGCAGATCCTGGGCCGGTCGGTGGATTCCCGCACCGACATCTACGCCATGGGTATCACGCTCTACCAGATGCTGGCGGGACGAGTGCCGACCCCTCATATGGATGAGTATCCCGAGCCGCCGACGGTTCACTATCCGCTCATTCCAGAACCGGTGGTGGCCGCCGTCATGCGCGCGCTCGCCAGGAATCCCGCGATGCGCTTCCAGTCCGCCGAGGCTTTCATTCAAGCGCTCCCGCTGGAAATCCCAAGTCCAATGAGTATGGTCGCTGCTACGCCGACGCTGCCACCCGCCACAGCGGCGGCCCCCGATGCCACGGTGGTTCGCAAACGAGTCGCTTATGATCGCACCGTGCGCCGCGCGCCCGCCCCCGAAATCCCGGCGAGCGCACCTGTCCCGGTCGCTCCCACGGCAGCGGCGGTGGCGTCTTCGGATGAGGGCAGGCGGCGGCCGAGTCGATTGCCGATTGCCGGGTCCATTGCACTAGCGACGTTGCTGATCGCGGGTGCCGCACTGTATATGGCCCAACGAAGATCGGAGGCTACGAAGCCGATGCCGATGGCCACAAGCGTCACGCCACCCGCGCGGCAGGCACCCGTGCGCAGCGCGCTCGCGCCATCCCAAGTCCCCGGCCCGACGCGGCCGTCGGCGGAGCCGGTGACTCCAAAACCGGAACGGCTTGCCGCGGATCTCTCATCGAGCCCTGAGCCGAAACCACTGCGTAGGCGCGCGCCCGTGATTCACGCAGCACACGAAGCGGCGGCGGCGTCGTACGCGGATTTCTCCGGAAGCTGGACGGGTGATTACGTCGATGGCACCGGGG
Organism: Steroidobacteraceae bacterium; assembly: GCA_035943195.1. GTDB lineage: Bacteria > Pseudomonadota > Gammaproteobacteria > Steroidobacterales > Steroidobacteraceae > DAIDKA01. Next base: position 3,586 of record DASZCK010000030.1, on the reverse strand, counting down.
CCCGACGCGTTCATGTCGTCAAGCTCGACATACAGCAAGGAGAGGGAGGCGGCATTCAAGGGATACTCAACTACAGTACCGACGCGGGAGCCACCGGATCGTGCAAGCTTCGATCCAGCACCAGTCTCTATGCCGCAGCGAGCGGCACGCTTGCCTTAGTGCCCATTGCCTGTAATCCGGATTGTCCGAAGGAACTGCGCAAGAACCTGAGATTTTTGGGCGTCAATCCGCACCTCAGTTCACTCGCTGGCGGACACCTCGAGCCGGACACGGGGGACACGATCCAAGTGAACCTGAGGCGACTCAAAGGAGCGGCAGGAGAGAACCCCCGGGGCGGTTAAGGATTCAACACAAGTGTACAATCCGTCGCAATCCCAAATGAGGTTGGAGCATGAATCCAGACTTCCCGGACGTTGGAGCCTTGGTTTCGGCGGGACTGGCGGCGAAGGAGGTCGACGCCATATCCGTACCAGACCGGCATGGCGGCGAGACCGACGGCCATCACCAGTGCTTGAATTGCGGGACCGCTCTAAATGCCAGTTACTGCGGCAGCTGCGGCCAGCCGGCGCACCTGCATCGTTCGCTGTGGCACCTGAGCGAGGAGTTTCTGCATGGGGTGCTGCATTTCGATGCGAAAGGCATTCGTACCGCGCCGTTGCTTGCTTTCCGTCCCGGCCTGCTGACGCGCCGTTACATCGAAGGGCAGCGCACGCGGTATGTGTCGCCAATGGCGCTGTTTCTGTTTTGCATCTTTCTCATGTACTTCGTGTTTTCGCTCGCCGCCGAGGGCGATTACCACAACGTCAAAGTCAAAGCAGAGGATGCTCAGGCCGCCAAAGCCGACCTGGCCAAGGCGGAGCAGGAGGCGGATGCGGACGTCGCCAAGGCCACCACGAAGCTTGAGCAGCTCAAAAAGGCCGGTGCCGATCTGAGCGAGGCTCAAGAGGAACTGGCGCAGGCCAAGTTCGCGAAGAGAATGGCGGTGGCCTCGGGCGCCGTTGCCAGTGCTGCCATTGATCTCGGCTCACGCTCCGCAGCGGAGTCCGGAAGTGGGCCTGCGCAAGCCGTTACAACAAAACCCGGTGATGCCTCGATTTCCGATGATGCAGCCGCTGGCGGTACGTGGCAGGAGCAACTGTCGGCGAAGGCCAAATCGCACATCACGGATCCGGGAGTCAGAGGCAAGATCTACCGCGCACTCGCCAACCCGGATCTGGCGCTCTATAAACTGAAGAGCACGGCCTATAAATTCTCGTTCATGCTGATCCCGATTTCGCTGCCATTCCTTTGGTTGATGTTTTTCTGGAAGCGCGGCGTGGCCATGTACGACCACGGGGTATTTGCATTGTATTCCCTGTCGTTTATGGCGCTGCTGTTCACGACCGCTGCGATCATGGCAATGCTCGGGGTGAGCAGCGCCGTGGTGGCGCTGTGCGTCATCTTCGTGCCACCGGTGCACATGTTCGCGCAGCTGCGCGGTACCTATGGATTGGGACTGTTCGGCGCATCGTGGCGCACGATCATGCTGCTGGGTATCTGCGGAACGGCGTTTGTGTTGTTCCTGATATTCGTTGCTGCGATGACCCTCCACTGAACTCGGCGCGCCTACCACGATATCTATTACTACGTCCGTAGTTGACAATGGCCGCCCGCGCGATATTATTTACTACGTCCCTAGTACTTGAGTATTCATGAACGTCTCCCTCACCGATCGCGAAGCCGAGTTCATGCAGATCCTGTGGCGCTGCGGGCCGTCCACGGTCTCCGAGGTTCGGAGCCTTCTCACTGACAACCCGGCCTATACGACCGTATTGACCATTCTGCGCAACCTCGAGGCAAAAGGTTACGTGGGCCACATCGAGGAAGGGCGGGCCCATCGATTCCAGGCGCTGGTGGACTCCGAGGTGGCGCGAACCAGCGCCCTGCGTGCCCTTGTGCAGAAGTTATTCGATGGCTCGGCGGACCTGCTTGTGACGCATCTGGTGTCCGACAAACGGCTCAGCGGCGCTCAGCTCAAGCGGGTTCGTCGACTGCTGGACCAGAAGTCAAAACCGGACGACGAATCTTGATCATCGAGCACATGCTCTATATGACGGCGGTAACCCTGCTGCTCGCCTTGGGGGCGCATGCGATTGGGCATGCTCTTGCGTTGATCGGGTCGCCGCGCCGCTGGCTGTGGGCGAGTTGCATGGTGTTGTCATTGGCCGGCCCGGCCGTCATGGCCTACTCAAATCATCGGCCGGCAGTCGCGGTTGCGGCCGTTACAGTGTCGATGGTGACACGGCCAATGGTACAAGCTCCCCGCGTTCCTTCCGTCGGTCTGCCCGCTTACCTGCTGCGGATACCGCAGCCTTCAAGGTCGACGAATTGGCATGCTCTTGAGCGTTACGCCAAATGGTCCTGGGAGTTCGCGTCGGCGGTATTTATCGGCCTGTATTGCCTGGGCGCATTGCGACTTGCCACGGCCCGACGCAAATGGGGCCGCCAGTGGATCGGCCAGTACCGGGTATTCGTTGCAGAGGGCGTCGGCCCAGCCGTTTTCGGCTGGCTGCGTCCCGCAATCGTGGTACCGCGCTGGCTTCTTGCTCAGCACAAGGAAATGCGGGATGCCGCGCTCGCCCACGAGTTTCAGCACGTGGCCGCTCGCGATCCGACTTTGCTCTTCGGTGCCCTGCTGTTGGTGGCACTGACGCCGTGGAACCTGCCGCTATGGTGGCAGCTTAGGCGGCTGAGGCTTGCGATAGAGTTGGACTGTGATGCTCGCGTGGTGGGCGGCGGCGTCGATCGGCAGCTCTACGCCAATACCTTGTTGTCGATGAATCTGCTCGGGGGCAGGAGGCAGTTGGCGACACTGGCCATCGTCGGACGGGTGTCGCAAGTTGAACGGCGGATCCGCGCCATGATGATAAACCGCCCGCGACAGCTGCGCCTCTCGATGGCGCTATGGGCCGCCATCTCCGTCCCATTGCTCGTGGGCGCCGCCGAATTGACTCCGCCGCAGTCAATGGGTGGCGTCACCCCAGTGGACTCGCCTTGGGAGGCCGCGGCACACCTGCCGCAGCAGATATGGGAGCGCTTGAAGACCGCTGATGGGGCGTCGGAACAGGAGATGTTTCAACGGAACAGTCAATTGTTGCGGCCAGGCACGGCGGATGCCTGGGGCAGCGCGACGCAACAACAGCTCAGGCAGTTCTTTGCCACCAAGCCCATGGCGGCCGGGATGCAGATAGCGGTTGCCTGCCGTGAGATCCAGTGCCAGGTCCAGGTGACCGCTCCGTTCCCCACTCAAAGAGGAGAGGCGCCATCGGAACTGCTTTTGGACGATTTGGGACGTCAGCCGTGGTTTCGGAACGAATTGGTCTCGACGGTAGGCCAGGCCGGTAGCGAGAACGGCAACGCCTATCACCTGCAGTATTTCGATCGAAAAGGTGCGAAATCGCCGTGGCCAATCGCTATATCGAGTCGCGAACTTGCTGCTGCACGCGCGAAATCTCTGGTGCCATCGGGTCACAATGACTTTTTTCAGGTGATGTTCGATCAGTACCATCACAGTCCAGCGACTTCGCGCATGCTCACAGCACTGGTG
>DASZCK010000029.1:0-2195 GCA_035943195.1 Steroidobacteraceae bacterium | reverse complement strand
AATGTATTGCTTGCCGGCCACCGCGTAGCTGATCGGCGGTGCCAGGATGCCCGTCCCGGTCTGCACGCTCCACAGCAGCTTGCCGTCGCTGTCGTGGTAGGCACTGAACTTGCCCATGGCGTCGCCCTCGTAGACGACATGCCCGGCAGTGGCCAGCGTGCCGCCATTCCAAGGATGATTGACCTCCACACGCCACACTTCCTTCTGCGCGACCGGATCCCACGCGGACAGACGTCCCTTCAAACCCTTGATGGCGGCCGCCTTGATCACCGGATCCTGCGGCAGGCTGCCGGCATTCATATCAACGCCGACGTTGAAGTCGAGCAAGGTCGGGTGATAGGTCTTCTGGCCGATGTAGGGGAAGGACACTTCGATGACCGGGATATACACCAGGCCGGTCTGCGGACTGAAGGACATCGGCATCCAGTTGTGTCCACCGCCCGGTCCGGGCGCACCGATCCACGGCTTGCCGGTGTGATCGTACTGGGCGTCCGGATTGATTTGCGGACGGCCGGTGTGCGGATCGACACCTTTGGCCCAGTTCAGAGAATCGACATACTGATGAATGCTGATCGGCTTGCCGGTCTGCCGATCCAGCACGTAGAAGTAGCCGTTCTTGGGCGCCTGCATGATGACGTGGCGCAACTGGCCATCGATGGTCAGATCGGCCAGCACCAGCGACTGGGTGGCGCTGTAGTCCCACATGCCGCCAGGCGTGTTCTGGAAATGCCAGGCGTATTCACCGGTATCCGCGTTCACTGCGATGATCGAAGTGATGAACAGGTCATCGCTGTTCCCCGGCGAGCGGAACTTCTTGTTCCACGGGCCGCCGTTGTCGGTACCGAAGTACAGCAGGTTCAGCTGCGGGTCGTAGGCCATCGCATCCCAGACCGTGCCGCCACCACCCCCCAGCCACCACTGCCCGCGCCAGGTCTTGCGGGCGATCTTTGCGAGCGCCTCATCGGAAGCGGCACCATCCTTGACCCCCGGCTTGCCCGGCACGGTGTAGAACCGCCAGATGAGCTTGCCGGTTTCGGCATCGTAAGCGGACACATAGCCACGTGCGCCCTTCTCGGCGCCGCCGTTGCCGATGATGACCTTGCCCTTGATGACGCGCGGCGCACCCGTGATCGTGGCCCGCGAGCCGGCCGGTACGGTGCTGACATCCCAAACCGGATGACCCGTGCTCGCATCGAGGGCCACCAGACGGCCGTCCAGGGTGCCCAGGTACAGGCGTCCCTGCCAGGCGGCCACCCCGCGATTGCCCACGTCGCAGCAGGCGTCGATACCGGTATGGCCCGGTACCTTCGGGTCATAGCTCCATTTCAACGCACCCGTGGCTGCATCGAGCGCAAACACATGGCTCCAGGCCGTGGTCACGTACATCACCCCATCGATGATCAGCGGCGTGGATTCCTGCACGCGTGCATCCACCGGCAGGTCGAAATGCCAGCTTGGCTTCAGGCCCGCGACATTGGCCGCGTTGATCTGCTGCAGCGGGCTGAAGCGATGTTCATCGTAGGTGCGGCCGTACGTGAGCCAGTTATCGCCTTCCCCGCCGGCGCCGAGCAGCCGCGCCGCGTCCACCGGCAAGGACACGGGCGCGGATGTGGGCGGCGGTGCCGAGGCAGTATTGCCGGCGACGCCCGGGGCATCGTGCTGGCTGCAACCGGCGATCAGCATCAGGCAGGCCAAGGCCAAGGCGCTTCGGCGCATAGAAATCCCCCTCACGAACCTGTTAGAGCGCGATGCACACCGATTTGATTTCGGTGTAGTGCTCGAACACGGTATGACTGTGTTCGCGACCGAAACCGGACTGCTTGTAACCGCCGAAGGGCATGGCCGGATCGACGAAGCCGTGACAGTTCACCCATACCGTGCCGGCGCGCACCTTGGACACCAGGCGATGGATGGCGCCGATGTCGCGGCCCCAGATGCTGGCACCGAGGCCGTACGGAGAGTCGTTCGCCATCGCGGCGATCTCATCCAGTTCATCGAAGCGCTGTGCCACCAGCACCGGCCCGAAAATCTCTTCGCGCACGACCGTCATGTCCTGGCGCACGTTCGCCAGCACCGTGGGCTTCACGTAATAGCCCTGCCCGTTCGGAGCGTCGCCGCCGGTCATGACCTTGGCGCCGCCCTTGCGGCCGGCCTCGATGTAGCCGAGCACCCGATCCTGCTGTTCTTTCGAAACC
>DASZCK010000028.1:0-10479 GCA_035943195.1 Steroidobacteraceae bacterium | reverse complement strand
GTGTATGCCGAGCCCCATCCGGATGGCTTCCGGCTCATTGTCGCGATCGCCGATGTGAGTTTCTACGTGCGGCAAGGCACGGCGCTGGATGCCGAAGCCCTGCGGCGCGGCACGTCGGTCTATTTCCCGACCCGCGTCATTCCCATGCTGCCGCCGGGGCTTTCCGATCACCTGTGCTCGCTCGCGCCACATGTGGATCGCCTCTGTCTCGCGGCGGACATGATCATCACCCGCCACGGTGCCTTGAAGTCATCGCGCTTCTATCCCGCGGTCATGCGCTCGGCGGCGCGCCTGACCTACACCCAGGCCCAAGAGGCCCTGCTCGACGGCAAGCCGGAGGCGCGGGCCAAGCTCGGTGGTCTGGTGGAGCGGCTCTTGCCGCTGGTGGATGTCTACCGAGTGCTCATCAAAGCGCGACGGGCCCGCGGGGCGCTTGATTTCGATGCACCCGAGGCGGGCTTCGATATCGACGCCAGCCAGCGCATACACGCGATCACGCTTCATGAGCGGGTGGAGGCCCACAAGCTGATCGAAGAGTGCATGATCCTGGCGAATGTGGCCGTGGCGCGCGAACTCGGACAGAGCAAGTCGCCGACGCTGTACCGGGTACATGGCAAGCCTGAAGAGGAAAAGCTCGACAAGCTGCTCGCGACCCTCACGGTGCTGGGAATCGAGGCGCAGATTCCCGAGAACGTCGCGCCGCGCGACCTACAGGCCATCACGCGGCGCCTGAAGGGTTCTGCGGAGCTGCCCTTCGTCGAATCCCTCATCGTGCGTTCCATGCAGCAGGCCGTCTACCAGCCCACCAATATCGGACACTTCGGTCTGGCGCTCGGCGAGTACGCTCACTTCACCTCCCCGATCCGGCGCTATCCGGATCTGGTGGTCCATCGCACTCTCAAGGCGTTGGTTGCCGCCACCGATGGGAGCGGCGTCGAGTACGAGGAGACGGCGCTCCCGATCCAGGGTGAAGAGCTGTCACGCCTGGAGAAGCGCGCCGATGAATCGGACCGCTACGTGTCGAGTTTCCTCAAATGTGTCTGGCTGCGGGAGCGGATCGGCCAGACCTTTCGCGGCCTCATCACCACCGTGGTGGAATTCGGCTGCTTCGTGCAGCTCCTGGATGTCGCGGTCGACGGGCTGCTGCACCTGGACAACCTGCGCGATGATGAATACCTGATGGAGGATCATGGCCACGCCTGGCGCGCCGTGCGCAGTGGCCGCAGCCTGCGCATTGGCACTGAGGTGCGCGTGATCGTGACCTCGGTGAATCCCATTGAGGGACTGATCGATCTGGACCTGGTGCCCGAGGGGGTTGCCGCGGATACCCGCGAGGGTAAGGAAGGGCGCAAGTCAAAGGGCACGGAGCGTCGGGGCGGCCGATGAGCAGCGCGCAGCTGATTTATGGATTGCATGCCGTGCAGTCGCTGCTCAAACGACACCCGGACCGGGTGCTGGAGCTGCGGCTTGCGGAAAGGCGGGATGACCCGCGAATGCGCGCCATCGAGGCCCTGGCGCGTGACCACGGCACGAAGGTGGTGCGGGTCGATGCGCAGGCCTTGCAGCAGGCGCTGGGAGAGGTGACCCACCAGGGTGTCGCGGCCGAAGTCCTGCCACTCGCACCCTGGTCTGAAGATGACCTGGTGAGCGCGCTGGGCGAGGCCCACAGCCCCTTGGTTTTGGCGCTCGATGGCGTGCAGGACCCCCACAACCTCGGCGCCTGCCTGCGCAGCGCGGACGCCTGCGGCGCCATGGCGGTGGTCGTGCCCAAGGACCGCGCCGCGCACCTGACCGCGGTGGTGCGCAAAGTCGCGGCCGGCGCCGCAGAGTCGGTGCCGCTAGTCACGGTGACCAACCTGGTCCGGACCCTGAAACTGCTGAAAGAAGCTGATCTGTGGGTGACCGGGGCCGACGCCGATGCCACCAAGACCGCCGCCGAAGTCGATTTTACCGGGGGTACGGTGCTGGTCATGGGGGCCGAGGGCAGCGGCCTGCGCCAGCTGACCCGCCAGACCTGCGACCATATGGTGCGGTTGCCGCAGCTGGGGTCCGTGGAGAGCCTGAACGTGTCCGTGGCGGCCGGAATGCTGCTCTACGAGGTGGTGCGGCAGCGCAACAAAAAGTAGCGGCGCCGATTGCGGCGCGGGCAGCGTTTCAGTATATTGCGCGACCCCCAAGGTATGGGGGACTGCTCCTTGCCACACCGGCAAATGCCTTGACTGGGTGGCTTAAGTCCAAGAGGAGGACTCATGAGGCATTACGAGATTGTGTTCCTGGTTCATCCGGACCAGAGCGAACAGGTTCCGGCGATGGTCGAACGCTACAAGTCGATGATCGCCAATGGCAACGGCAATGTGCATCGCTTTGAGGATTGGGGTCGCCGGCAGCTGGCCTTCCCGATCGCCAAGGTCCACAAAGCGCACTATGTGCTGCTCAACATCGAATGTGACCAGAAGACGCTGAACGAGCTCACCGGCGCGTTCCGTTTCAGCGACGCCGTGCTGCGTCACCTGGTCGTACAGATGGACAAGGCTGTCACCGAGCCCTCGCCGATGGCGCGGGGCGAGGACGAAGAAGGTGGCGGTCGCCGTGATCGCCGCGATGATCAAGGTTCGGACGACGATGAGTCGCCGGCCCTCGGGGAGAGTGCATCATGATCGGTGCTGGTAACGGCGGCGGGCGCGACGGCGGTGGCCGCGACGGCGGGAGCCGCGACGGCGGCGGCTACGGCGGTGGTGGTGGCTACGGCGGCGGCGGCGGTGGTGGCTACGGTGGCGGTGGTGGCAGCGGCGGAGGAGGCGGCGGAAGCCGTTTCTCGCGGCGCAAGAAGTTCTGCCGCTTCACGGCCGACAACGTCGAGTCCATCGACTACAAGGATCTGGCCACGCTCAAGGGCTATGTCACAGAGACCGGCAAGATTGTTCCCAGCCGCATCACGGGCACGAAGTCGTTCTATCAGCGCCAGCTCGCCACGGCGATCAAGCGCGCGCGCTTCCTGTCCCTGCTGCCCTACACCGATCAGCACTGAGAACCGCCATGGATGTCATTCTTCTGGAGAAGGTTGCCAACCTGGGCACCATCGGTGACCGCGTAAAGGTCAAGTCCGGCTACGGCCGCAACTTCCTGCTGCCCAAGGGCAAGGCGACGCTCGCCACGCCGGCGAATGTTGCGCGCTTCGAGGCCCGCCGCGCCGAGCTTGAAAAGCACGCCGCCGACCAGCTCACGAGTGCCCAGGGACGCGCCGAGAAGCTCAAGGACTTCAAGCTCACGATTGCCGCCAAGGCCGGAACCGAAGGCAAGCTCTTCGGCTCCATCGGTACCAGCGACATTGCCGAAGCGGTCACCAAGGCCGGCCACAAGGTGGCGCGCAGTGAAGTGCGCCTGCCGACGGGCCCGTTGCGCACGATCGGCGAATACGCCGTCGAGCTGCACCTGCACGCCGACGTGGATGTCGCCTTGCCGGTGGTCATCGTCCCTGAGGAGTAACCGCACGGAGGGTCGCGCAGTACAGTGGCTCCAATAGCCAAATCGCGCCGCGATTCCGACCGTGAGGCCGTTGACGTCCGCACGCCCCCGCATTCCCTGGAGGCGGAGCAAGCGGTGCTCGGCGGCCTGCTCCTGGATGCCGCCGCCTGGTTCAACGTTTCTGACGTCGTCCGGGCGGAGGATTTCTACCGCCCCGATCACCGCACCATCTTCGATGCCATCCGCGCCCTGGCCACCAACCAGAAGCCCACGGATGCCGTCACCGTCGCTGAGCATCTCGAGCGTCACGGCCAGGCGGCCGATGTCGGTGGCCTGGCTTATCTCGGCACGCTTGCCCGTGATACCCCCACTGCGGCCAACGTGCGCGCCTACGCGGAGATCGTCCACGAGCGCTCGCTGCTGCGGCAGCTGATCAAGACCGGCACCGAGATCGCATCTTCGGCCTACAACACCGAGGGTGAAACGGCGCGTGAGCTGGTGGACAAGGCGGAGCAGGGCGTCTTCGCCATTGCCGAAGCCGGTGCGCGCGCCGGCGGTGGCGCACGCTCGGTCGCTGAGATGCTGCCTGCCGTCATCGATCAGATCGATGAGTGGCACAGCAATCCGGACAAGATGCGGGGTCTTGCAACCGGCTTCGCGGATTTCGACCGGATGACCGGCGGCCTGCGTGCCGGGGACCTGGTCATCGTCGCCGGCCGGCCCTCCATGGGCAAGTCCACGCTCGCCGTGAACATGGCCGAGTACGCCGCCATCAATCCCAGCATCCGCGCGCCGGTGGCCATATTCAGCATGGAAATGCCCTCCGACCAGATCATCACGCGCATGCTGGCGTCGATCGGCGGCGTGCCGCTCAGCAGCCTTCGTTCGGGCAAGATCGCGGATGAAGATTGGGCGCGCATCACGAGCGCCACCAGCCAGCTGTCTGAGGCGAAGATTTTCATCGATGAGACCCCGGCTCTAAGCCCAACGGATTTGCGTGCGCGAGCGCGTCGCCTCAAGCGCGAACACGGACTTGGTTTGGTAGTGGTTGACTATCTGCAGTTGATGCAGGTGCCGGGCAACAAGGAAAACCGCGCTACCGAAATCGCGGAGATTTCGCGCGGGCTCAAGGTTCTGGCAAAAGAGTTGGCTGTGCCGGTAATTGCGCTGTCGCAATTAAATCGCAGCGTGGAGCAGCGCGAGCACAAGAAGCCAGTGATGTCGGATTTGAGAGAATCGGGCAGTATCGAGCAGGACGCAGATATGATTCTGCTCATCTATCGCGACGAAGTGTACGACAAAAACACTACGAAAAAAGGCATCGCGGAGATCGAGCTGGTCAAGCACCGCAACGGCGAGATCGGCCAGTTCTACCTCACCTTCCAAGGCCAGTTCACCCGCTTCGCCAACTACGCGCCCGACTCCTACGCTGAGGGCATCCTGCGGTGATGCCGCTGATTCGCGCGGTGATCGATACCGCGGCGCTGCGTGCCAATCTGGAGACCGTCCGCGCCCGCGCTCCCGGCTCCAAGGTCATGGCCGTGGTGAAGGCGAATGCGTACGGGCATGGCCTGGTCATGACGGCAGTGGGACTGCCACAGGCCGACGCCTTGGCCGTGGCGCGGCTCGAAGAGGGCATCACGCTGCGCGAGGCCGGCATCACCCGACCCATCATCCTGCTCGAGGGTGTGTTCAATGCGGAGCAACTGATCGAGGCCGCGGTGCATCGCTTCGAGGTGGTGGTGCACGATCCATTGCAGATAGCCCTGCAGGAGGCCTTTCGCGGCTCGTTCCGTTTCACCGCCTGGCTGAAGATCGACACCGGCATCAATCGTCTCGGGTTCCGGCCTGAGGATTTTCCGGCGGCGCTGGGGCGCATGCGCGCCCTTCAGACACCGCTGCGTGAACTGCGGGTGCTGACCCATCTGGCGCGCGCGGATGAACGCAACGTCGCGACCACGCCTGAGCAGGTGCAGCGCTTTCGTGCCGTCACCGGCACGCTGGGGTTGGCGACCAGTATCGGCAATTCCGCCGGCATCTTCGGTTGGCCGGATGCGGCGGGTGACTGGGTGCGGCCGGGCCTGGCCTTGTACGGAGTCTCACCGTTCGCGGATGTGCGCGGAGATGCGCTGGGACTGAAGCCGGTCATGACACTTGAGTCCGCGATCATCGGACTGCGACGGGTGCCGCGCGGTGAGTCGGTGGGCTATGCGGCCGCGTGGACGGCCCAGCGCGATTCGCGCATTGCGATCATTGCCGGCGGCTACGGCGACGGCATGCTGCGCAGCCTTCAGGGCGGTTCACCCGTGCTGGTGGACGGCCGCCGTGCACCACTCGTGGGTCGGGTGTCCATGGACATGATTGCGGTGGATGTCACCGATCTGCCCGAGCCCCATATCGGCACGCGCTGCCTGTTATGGGGTCCGGGATTGCCGGTGGAGGAGGTCGCCGCCCATGCCGGCACCATTTCCTACGAAATGCTGTGCGGCGTGCGACAGCGAGTGCCGCACGAGGCGATCTGAACGATCTGCTTCCGAGGGCCTCTCAGCCCTCGAAGAACCCCATCTTCACGCCGGCAAGCTGGATGACATCGTTGTCGCTGAGGCGGGTGGCCTGCGCACCGATCGGGCTGCCGTTGAGCAGCGGGAAGTCGTTGGCCTTCTCGCTGTCCACGTGGACGATGAAATACCCGTCCTGCCGATGAGTGATGGCGGCGACCTGGATGCCGGGGCGTCCCAAGGTCGTCAGGGCCTTGTTCAACTCCAGCTCGCGGCCGGCAAAGGCGCCTGAGAGCACCTGCAGTTTGGCCTTCTTGACCTGGGTGCCGTTGCCCAGCGCCTTGCGCGATGCCGTGGGCGAAATGTCGGGTGCGGCATTGGTGACGGCTTCGCGCACCTGACGGATCTTGTCCACCGGGCGCTGCGAGGGCTGAATCACCATCGTCTTCTCGAATTCATCCTGCGCTTCGTCATCCTCGGCGAAGCGTAGCTGGTGATGTCCGACCGTGATGACATCGCCGTGCTGCAGGGCATGCTTCTTGATGAGCTTGCCGTTCACGTACGTGCCGTTGGTGCTGTTCAGGTCCTCAAGGAACGAGTCATTGAGGATATTGATGATCAGCGAGTGATGACCGCTGACCGCGCCATTATCAATGCGGATGTCATTATCAGGGAGACGGCCAATCGTGTACCGCTCCTTGTTCATGTTGTATTCCGCCATCACCTGGCTATCCAGGCTCAGTATCAACCTTGCCATGCGTGCCTCTTAACGAAGGTTCAGCCCAGCCAGCCCAGGATTCGGTCGAGAACGCCCTTGTTCGCGGGGAAGTTTTCGGCCACGTGCGCCATGAGAACGGAGACGTTATCACGTCCGCCATTATCATTCGTCAACTGAATCAACTGCTTAGCAACAGTCTCAAGATTAGCACCAAAGGTGCTGATCGTTAAGTGAATATCGTCATCTTCCACCATGTCCGACAGACCGTCCGAACACAAGACGTAGTAGTCGCCCTTCTGGGTGGGGACTTCCTGGATTTCGACCTCCACGGTTGCCTCGACCCCCAGGGCACGGGTGACATAGTTCTTGTTGGCGGCCCGCTGAGCTTCCTCGGGCGAGTAGAACCCGCGGTCGACCAGCTCCTGGAGCAGCGAATGATCCATCGTGACCTGCTCGAACTTGTCGTGGCGCAGGCGGTACATGCGCGAATCCCCGACATGCGCCACCGCTATTTTGTTGTCGAACAACAAGGCGGCGACCACGGTGGTGCCCATTCCCTCGCACTGGGGCTGGGCCCGGGCCGTCTGATAAATGATCTTGTTGGCCCGGTGAATGGCGTCGCGCAGGATGATGCTCGCGCGCGACATGCCCGTGGCCTGATCGGCAATCCGCAGGTCTTCGCGCTCGACCGACTCACGCACCAGGTTGACGATGGTCTTGACGGCAATGCCGCTGGCGACCTCGCCCGCGTTGTAGCCGCCCATGCCGTCGGCCAGCACCAACAGGCCGATGTCCGCATCGAAGGCGATCGTATCCTCGTTGTGCTCCCGGACCTTGCCGGTGTCGGTTTGGCCGACAAAACGCAACTTCCCGCGCAGACTCATCGCCCAGCGTTCCCATGAAACCAGCAAAAAACTGTGACGCCAGTCACGCTTTGCGCACCACAAGACCCTTCGACAAGACCTGTTCCTCTTATGGCCGCAGCCCGCCCCGAGCCGGACCGTAGCTCGCCTCGAAGTTGCATAAGCTAGCATTGTCCGCAACATAGTCCGAGTGTCTGATCACAAACCGGTGCTCCTGGGGCATCGCGGGTGTCAATGAAGTCAACAATCGCGTTCTACTGCACGGCCTGCGAGGGTCAGACTGCGAAGTGGGTCGGACAATGCCCCGGCTGCGGGGAATGGAACACTCTGGTGCGGCGCGACGCGACAAGAGTCCCGGGACTGCCAGGACCCCGGGCGGCCGATGCGCCCGCCGGTACGGCCCCGCAGGCTCTTGGATCGCCCTCCGCCGATGCCACGGCACGACTTTCCGTAGGCCTGTCGGAGCTCGACCGGGCCCTTGGGGGAGGGCTGGTTCCGGGCTCTGTCACCCTGCTGGGTGGGGACCCGGGGATTGGCAAGTCGACGCTGTTGCTGCAGGCCGCCGCGGCGGTGAGTCTCAGCCACCCGGTCCTGTACTCGAGCGGTGAGGAATCGGTCGCGCAGATCGGCCTGCGCGCCCAGCGCCTGCAGCTGCGCGCACCGGGTGTGAGCGTGGTCGCCGAAAGCGACCTCTCTGCGATCCTCGACCATGCCAGCGCCCAGCGGGCCGCTTTGCTGATCGTGGACTCAGTCCAGACTCTTGCATCCGGTGAGGTCGCCGCCAGTGCCGGCGCCGTCTCGCAGCTGCGCGAGTGCACGGCGTCGCTGGTGCGCTTTGCCAAGGCTACTGCCACTGCGGTCATCATCGTCGGCCATGTCACCAAAGAGGGGACGATTGCAGGACCCCGGGTGCTGGAGCACTTGGTGGATACCGTCCTCTACTTTGAAAGCGAAGCCGGCAGCCGCTTTCGCATTGTGCGCGCTGTGAAGAACCGCTTCGGTGCGGCGCATGAATTGGGATTCTTCGCCATGACGGGCACGGGCCTCGCCGAGGTCAAGAACCCGGCCGCGATCTTTTTGGCGCGCGCCCCCGAACCCGCCGCCGGCAGCATCGTCACCGTGACCCGCGAGGGCGGTCGACCCTTGTTGATTGAACTGCAGGCCCTGGTGGACCGCATGCGCTTTGGTGCGCCGCGACGCATCGCCCAGGGTCTGGATGCCAATCGGGTCGCGATGCTGCTGGCGGTGATGAACCGCCATGCGGGCCTGTCGCTGCAGGAGCACGATGTATTCGTGAATGTCGTGGGCGGCATGCAGATCAGCGAGACCGGCTGGGACCTTCCGGTCGTCCTCGCACTCGCCTCGAGCCTCAATGATCGGGCGTTGCCCCGGCAGCTGGCGGTGTTTGGCGAGATTGGTCTGACGGGTGAAGTGCGCCCCGTTGCGTATGGCGAGGAGCGTCTGAAGGAGGCGCAGAAGCAGGGCTTCGAGCGGGTGATCGTGGCGCGCGAGAATGCACCCCGCAAAGCCATCGAGGGACTGACCGTAATCCCGGTGTCGCGGGTGGATGCCGCCATCAAGCTGGCGTTTGCTTAGCGGAGCTGGGCCGGACCTGGGCGCGCACCGTACGGATGGCGTTATCGGCGATCTGCAGGACTTCGAACAGATAGTCGCCGACCTTCAACGCCGTGCCGGGCGGCGGGATGGTCTCCAGCTGTTCGAGCAGCAGCCCGTTGATGGTCTTGGGGCCATCGGTTGGCAGATGCCACTGCAAGGCGCGGTTCAGGGCACGAATGGTGGCACTGGCATTGAGAATGAAGACGCCGGGCTTCTCCACATGCACATCCTTGTGCGCGAATGTTGCGGTGTCCGTGGTGAATTCGCCGACGATCTCTTCGAGTATGTCCTCCAGGGTCACCAGGCCATCGATGTCGCCATATTCGTTCACCACGAAGGCGAAGCGCCGCTGATTGCGCTGAAAGTTGGTCAGCTGCAGCGTCAAGGGCGTGCCTTCCGGCACGAAGTAGGGCTCGCGGCTGCGCGCAATCTCGATGAGCCGCTCGCGGGTCAGGCTCTCACGTGCCAGCTCCTGCACGATGCGCTTCATGTGCAGCACACCCAGGATGTTGTCCAGTTCTCCTTCGTACACCGGCAGCCGTGTATGCAGGGTCTGCCGCAACTGATCGAGAATGTCCTCCCAGGGGGCCGTTACATCGATGCCACTGATCTCCTGGCGCGGAATCATGATGTCGTTGACGGTGACGCCGCCCAGATCAAGGATGGACAGCAGCATCTGCCGGTGCCGCGCGGGCACCAGCGGACCCGCTTCTGCCACCACGGTGCGCAGTTCATCCGCACTCAGGGACTGGGCGTCGCGCCGCGAACGCACCACGCCGAAGAGCCGCAGGATCCCGTAGGCACAACGGCTGGTCACCCACAGCACCGGACGGGCCACGACGACCAGCGCGCTGTAGATGTAAGCGGAGCTGAGCGCCACGCGCTCCGCGTAGGTCGCGCCGAAGATCTTCGGGGCGAGTTCGCCGAACACGATCATGACGACGGTGAGGATGGCGCCGGCCACTGGTACCGCCTGGTGCCATCCGGAACGCAGTGCCAGGATGGTGGCGGCCTGCGAGGCAAAGACGCTGGCCGCCGCCAGGATGACGAGATTGACGCCCAGCCAGTCATCCGGGCGCTGCATCAGCTTCTCCAGCAGACGCGCGGCACGGTGACCGGATTTGGCCCGGTGCCGCAGCCGGTAGCGGTTCACCGACAGCATCGCCACTTCGGTACCCGAGGAGAAGGCGATCACGATGAGCATGCCCAGCAGCAACAGCAGCAGCAGGTGGGTTCGGGCGTCGTTCATTCGCCTATAATGGCCTAATGTTTGACAGCCTGACATCGCGGCTCAGCCGCACCGTGGATGCCCTGCGCG
>DASZCK010000027.1:0-22297 GCA_035943195.1 Steroidobacteraceae bacterium | reverse complement strand
ACCCAGGCGCGCAGCGCGCGGACGCCGGGTCGTGCCATTCGCTGGCTGGCGGCCGCGGCAGTGATCGAGGGCCTGGGCCTGGGGTACGGTGCCTGGGCCTTGCACGCCTCCAACGTCACGGCGCAGGCCTCGTACGTCACGCTGACGTCGGCGGCCCCCTCGTACCGTGACAGCGCGCGCCTGCGTATCGTCTTCCGGCCTGGGCTGTCGTTGCAGAGCCTGGGGATGATGCTGCACCGGGAGGGTGCCCATATCATCGATGGGCCGACCGATGCCAATGTCTATACGCTGGGCTTCGCCGGCAAGGATGTGACACCGGCGGTGGTGGAGCGGCGGGCGGCGGCGCTGCGAGCCAGCAGCGATGTACTGTTTGCCGAACCCGTTGGTGCGGGCAACGAGCCGAGATGAAAGGGGCGCTGCCCATCGCCTGCGTGGCGCTGCTCATCGCCCTCCTGGGCGCCGGTTGCACCACGACGAACATCCAGGCGGCGCGTCCCATTCCGGCGCCCGCACGTGCCGATGCCTCGCGCTACATCGTGGTCACGCTGCGCAACGATGCGCACGCGGAAGCTGAACATCCGGGCTCCACACCGCGTGGCTACGACGCCGCCGGACACTATGGCGTAACCGGCAGCGCCAGCCAGCAGACGCGGGCGCTGGAGCGCAAGTACGGTCTGCGCGAGATCTCGGCGTGGCCCATCGCCTTGCTGCACGTTCATTGCGTGATGTTCGAGCTGCCCGGCGCCACGACCCGGGCGGCCATGATCACGCAGCTGGCCATGGATCGGCGGGTCGAGTCGGTGCAGCCCCTCAACCAGTTCACGACGCAGTCCTCATCCGAGGTGCTGCAAGCCGCCGCGGACAACGCGCCGGCCCCGATGCCGTATAACGATCCGTACGCAAAACTGCAGGTGTCGCTGCGCGAACTCGCCGTGGTTGGGGCACAACGCCGTTCACGTGGCGCGGGCATCGAGATCGCCGTCATCGACACCGGGCTGGACTACGACCATCCGGATCTGAAGGGACGGGTCAGCGAACACCACAATTTTGTCGATGGCGATGAGACCGTGTTCCAGCACGACACCCACGGCACGGAAGTGAGCGGCGTGATCGCGGCCGTTGCCGACAATGGCATCGGCATCGTCGGGATTGCACCGGAGGCCCGGGTCATGGCCTTGAAGGCCTGCTGGCAGCCCGCCGCCGGGGGCTCGGCCGTGTGCAACAGCTTCACGCTGGCGCAGGCCCTCGAGGCGGCGCTCGTGGCCCACGCCGATATCGTCAATCTCAGTTTGGCGGGCCCGCCCGATCCACTGCTGGCGCGCCTCGTGGAACGTGGCGCCATGCAGGGAACGATTTTCGTGGGCGCGGCCCGCAACGGCGCCAGCGGACCGAGTTTTCCGGCAGACCTGGAGGATGTGCTGGCCGTGGATGCCGCGGAGGACGGCAGCGGCAATCCCCACCATCTGCTGGCGCCTGGACACGATGTGCTGACGCTGGTGCCCGGCGGCCACTACGACTTTGCATCGGGCAGTTCACTGGCGACGGCGGAGGTCTCCGGAATCGTGGCACTGATACTGGCCGCGCACCCGCACCTGACAGCCGAGGAGGTGCGCAGCCTGCTGTTGCGCAGCTCGCACCGGGTGGAATCAGCGGCCGGCGCGATCAATGTGGTGGATGCCTGCGCGGCGCTCAGCGGCCTGCATGACCATGCCGCGTGTGGCTCGGACCTGCGATCGGCCGGCGGGCGCTGACTCGCAAACCACGGCCCTCACGGCTGCAAGCCGCATTCAATCGTCGGTGAGGCCCGGCGCCAGCATCGTACAAGATCCGCTACAATCGTTGTCGATGGCCGCAGCATCAAACGCAGGCAGTCTGGTGGGCTACTTTCGGCTTACCGTGCTGTCACTGGCTGCGGCGGTACATCTTGCTTACGCGCAGTCCCCGCCCGCCCGTCCGGCAGATGGCCCGGGTGCGCCCCACTGGATCGTGGGGGGTGCCTCCGGACCGGGAACGAACGCGCCGGCGGATCAGAATGGCGACTTCCTCATCGGCCCGGACTATCGGCCTGCGCCGGAATTGAGCGTCGTGCCCGGCGCGCCTGCGGGTACGGTCCAGCAATTCACCTTGGAGTCCAAGGACAGCAAGTTGTATCCGGGCATTGCGCGCGATCAGTTTGGTACGGTCGATCCCGCCAATCCGAGGACCCTCATCGTTCAGACACATGCGCACCCTTGGCAACGGGCGATCAGCGTCTACATTCCTCATCAGTACCTTCCAGGCACAGCGGCACCCTTTATCGTAGTGAATGACGGACCCGGCTTCGGCCAGCCTGATATGAGCTTGCCGCATGTGCTCGACAATCTCATCGCGCAGCATCGCGTGCCGGCCATGGTGGCGATCATGATCCAAAACGGTGGCGGCGATGCACAGGGCAGCGAGCGCGGGCTCGAGTACGACACCGTATCGGGGAAATTCGCCGAATACATCGAGCGCGAGGTGCTGCCCCAGGTGCAAGCGAGATACTCGCTCAGACTCGCACGTGACCCTGACTCACGCGCTGCCATGGGCTGCAGTTCCGGTGCCGCCGCCGCCTTCACGATGGCGTGGTTCCACCCACAGTGGTATCACCGCGTCATCAGCTATTCGGGAACCTTTGTGAACCAGCAGTGGCCGTTCAACCCGGCCAATCCGGGCGGGGCGTGGGACTATCATCAGACGCTCATCCCGCACTCCAAACCCAAACCCCTTCGCATCTGGATGCAGGTCGGTGCTCGAGATTTGCTCAACCCCAACATCATGCGCGATGCGATGCACGATTGGGTGGCAGCCAATCACGCCATGGCAGCGGCGTTGGCGCGCAAGCGCTATCAATATCAATACACGTTTGCCTTGGACGCCGGACACTGTGATCGCCGCGTGCGCGAGCAGACTTTGCCGGAGGCGCTGGGGTGGGTGTGGCGTGGCTACCGCGAGCCACGGCGCTGACCCACCTGGCTTCGAGGCACGGGAAAGGCGGTGAGCATAGGTTATTGATATTAATGTGTATTTTAACATCATGACATGGCCCTGCTGATTCTGACCATAAGCGCGGGGCATGGCGCTATGTCCGCCAAACGAGTGATGCAGTGCGCGACGGTCCGGTAAAGTAGCGGCAGGTGTCAGGTTGGAAAAATGAGCAAAAGCGAGAAGCCAGTAGAGTTCGGTAAAGTCCGGAAGTTCGAACATCCCGGACGTGGCAGGGCCCGGGCGCGACCCGTGCCGAAAGGTCGGACAGTCGATCCGCACGCGTTGGTGCAGGTACAGGCTCTGCTCGGGGATCGGCCCCGGCAGCGCGACCTGCTGATCGAACATCTGCACCTCATTCAGGATGAGTTCGGGCAAATCTCCGCCGCGCATCTGGCCGCGTTGGCGGAAGAGATGAGTCTGGCGTTCGCGGAGGTCTTTGAGACCGCAACCTTCTACGCCCACTTCGACGTGGTGAAGGAGGACGATCAGCCAATTCCCGCGCTGACGGTGCGCGTGTGCGATAGCCTGACCTGTTCGATGCTCGGGGCCGAGGCGTTACTGGGAGCGCTTCAGGACACGCTGGGCCCGGGCGTGCGCGTGGTTCGAGCACCGTGCGTGGGCCTGTGTGACTTCGCGCCTGCAGCGGAGGTCGGGCATAACTTTCTGAAGCGCGCGGATGTTGCGACGATTAGGACAGCCGTGATGCACGGGGACACCCATCCGCATATTCCCGACTACGTCACTTACGAGGCCTATCGTGCTGCGGGCGGCTATCAAACCCTGGAGCGCCTGCGCGCCGGCGACATCACGGTCGATTCGGTTCTTCAGGTGCTTGACGATGGCGGCCTGAAGGGCCTGGGCGGCGCGGGTTTTCCCACCGGACGCAAATGGCGGTCGGTGCGCGGCGAACCGGGGCCGCGGCTCATGGCGGTGAACGGCGATGAGGGGGAACCGGGAACCTTCAAGGACCAGTACTTCCTCAATACGGATCCGCACCGCTTCCTCGAGGGGACGCTGATCGGCGCCCACGTGGTCGAGGCGGCCGAAGTCTACATCTACATCCGCGACGAATACCCGATTGCCCGCCAGATTCTCGCCAATGAGATAGCAAAGCTTCCTGCCGGTGGTCCCACCCTGCATCTGCGGCGCGGCGCGGGCGCCTATATCTGCGGTGAGGAATCATCGATGTTGGAGTCGCTGGAGGGCAAACGAGGTCTTCCCCGACACAAGCCGCCTTTCCCCTTTCAGGTGGGATTGTTCGGCCGTCCGACGCTGATAAATAACATCGAGACACTTTTTTGGATCCGCGACCTGATTGAGCGCGGCGCCGCCTGGTGGAAAAGCCATGGCCGCAATGGACGGCTCGGCCTGCGCTCCTACTCGGTGTCGGGTCGCGTCAAGGACCCTGGCGTCAAGTTGGCCCCGGCGGGAGTCACGATCAAGGAACTGATCGAGGAATTCTGCGGCGGCATGAGCGAGGGTCATACCTTTGCGGCCTATCTGCCAGGGGGCGCCTCGGGGGGCATTCTGCCTGCGTCCATGAACGACATTCCGTTGGATTTCGGCACCCTCGAGAAGTACGGCTGCTTCATCGGCTCGGCAGCCGTGATCGTGATGTCGGACCAGGATGATGTGCGCGGCGCGGCACTCAATCTCATGCGCTTCTTCGAGGACGAATCCTGCGGCCAGTGCACGCCGTGCCGTGTCGGCACGCAGAAGGCCCGGGTGCTGATGGAGCAGGGCGTGTGGGATACGGCGTTGTTGGGCGAGCTGTCACAGTGCATGCGCGATGCCTCGATTTGTGGATTGGGTCAGGCGGCATCCAATCCGTTGACGAGCATCATTCGATTCTTTCCCGAGCTGTTTCCGGCGGCTCGGCTGGTCGCGGCGAAGTAGGTGAATCATGAGTAGCAATCCCATTGACCGTCGCGCGCCCGAAGCGCCGAAGACCGTTCGCGCCCCTGGGACTGAGGATGCCGGTGGTCCCGCCGAAGGCGCCAAGCCCGCAGCGGGCGGCACCTACTCCCAGGGTGCCAAGTCAGGCGGTGAGGCGGCGGTCATACCAACCGGACCGATTAACGCCAAGAATCTGAAGAATCCCGGAATCATCTTTGAGCTGGACGGCCAGCAGGTCGAGGCCGGGCCGGGCGAAACCATCTGGGCGGTCGCGCAGCGTGCCGGCACGCACATCCCGCATCTGTGCCACAAACCCGAGCCCGGCTACCGGCCGGACGGGAATTGCCGCGCCTGCATGGTGGAAATCGAAGGCGAGCGAGTGCTGGCGGCCTCCTGCAAGCGCGTGCCTGGCGTCGGCATGAAGGTCAAGACTGCGACCGAGCGGGCGACCAAGGCGCGCGCCATGGTGATGGAACTGCTGGTCGCCGACCAGCCCGAACGTGCCTCGTCACACGATCCCAGCTCGCATTTCTGGCAGCAGGCCGACTTTGTAGCGGTGACGGCAAGCCGCTTCCCCGCCGCTGAGCGCTGGCTGCCGGATGTGAGCCATCCGGCCATGCGCGTGAATCTGGATTCGTGCATTCAGTGCAATCTGTGTGTGCGTGCCTGCCGCGAGGTGCAGGTGAATGACGTGATCGGCATGGCCTACCGGTCGCATGAAGCGAAAATCGTGTTTGATTTCGACGACCCGATGGGGCAATCGACCTGCGTCGCCTGTGGCGAATGCGTCCAGGCCTGCCCGACCGGCGCCCTGATGCCCGCGGCCTACCTCGACCAGAACCAGACGCGCACGGTCTACCCGGACCGGTCGGTGGATTCGCTGTGTCCTTACTGCGGCGTCGGCTGCCAGGTCTCGTACAAGGTCAAAGACGAAAAAATCATTTACGCCGAAGGCCGCAATGGCCCCGCCAACAAGAACCGTCTGTGCGTGAAGGGCCGCTTCGGATTTGACTACGTGCATCATCCGCATCGCCTGCTGAAGCCGTTGGTCCGGCTCGATCACGTCGCCAAGGATCCCTACGATCAGGTGGATCCGGCGAACCCCTGGACGCACTTTCGCGAGGCCAGTTGGGAGGAGGCGCTGGATCGCGCGGCCGGCGGCCTCAAGGCCATTCGGGACACCAAGGGCGCGAAAGCACTGGCGGGGTTCGGATCGGCGAAAGGATCCAACGAGGAGGCGTATCTGTTCCAGAAGCTCGTGCGAACCGGCTTCGGATCAAACAATGTCGACCACTGCACGCGGTTGTGCCATGCCTCGTCGGTCGCGGCCCTGATGGAAGGACTCAATTCCGGCGCCGTGTCGGCGCCTTTCGAAGCGGCCCTGGACGCTGAGGTCATCATCGTCATCGGCGCCAATCCCACCGTGAATCATCCGGTGGCGGCGACCTTCATCAAGAACGCCGTCAAGCAGAATGGTGCGAAGCTCATCGTCATCGATCCGCGTCGTCAGGGGCTCTCGCGTCACGCCTACAAGCATCTTGCGTTCAAGCCCGGCTCGGACGTGGCCATGCTCAATGCCATGTTGAACGTCATCATCACGGAAAAACTCTACAACCTGGAGTACATCAGCGCCTTTACTGAGAACTTCGAGGCGCTGAGGGCGAATATCATCGACTTCACACCGGAGAAGATGGCGCCCGTGTGCGGCGTCGATGCGCAGACCTTGCGGGAAGTGGCGCGACTCTACGCCACCTCCAAGAGCTCGCTGATTTTCTGGGGCATGGGCATCAGCCAGCATGTGCATGGAACCGACAACGCGCGTTGCCTGATTGCGCTGGCACTCACGACCGGGCAGATCGGACGCAAAGGCACGGGACTGCATCCCTTGCGCGGCCAGAACAATGTGCAGGGTGCATCCGACGCCGGGCTGATTCCAATGGTTTATCCGGATTATCAGTCGGTGGAAAGCCCGGAAGTGCGCAAGCTGTTTGAATCTCTCTGGGGTCAGCAGCTTGATCCGAACAAAGGTCTGACAGTCGTCGAGATCATGAATGCGATTCATGCCGGCACCATCACCGGCATGTACGTCGAAGGGGAAAACCCGGCGATGTCGGATCCGGACCTGAACCATGCGCGCCAGGCCTTGGCGATGCTCGATCACCTCGTGGTTCAGGATCTGTTTCTGACCGAGACCGCCTTCCACGCCGACGTGGTGCTGCCGGCCTCCGCCTTCGCGGAAAAATCCGGCACCTTCACCAACACCGACCGGCGCGTGCAGATCGGCAATCCGGTGCTCGAGCCACCGGGCGATGCGCGTCAGGACCTGTGGATCATCCAGGAGATCGGTAAACGTCTCGGATTGCCCTGGAAGTATTCAGGTCCTGCGGAAGTCTTCGCCGAACTAGCGCTGACCATGCCGTCCTTCAACCACATCACCTGGGAGCGCGTGCAGCGGGAAGGCTCGGTGACCTACCCGGTCGATGCGGCGGATGTGCCGGGCAATGACATCATCTTCACCGACGGCTTTCCAACGGCAAACGGTCGCGCGAAGATCGTGCCGGCCAATATCCGGCCGCCGGATGAAGTCCCGGACATGGACTATCCGATGGTGCTGTCGACCGGACGAGTGCTGGAGCACTGGCATACGGGATCGATGACGCGGCGCGCGGGCGTGCTCGATGCGCTCGAGCCGGAGGCCGTGGTGTTCCTGGCGCCGCGTGAGTTGCATCGCCTGGACCTAGAACCGGGTGACAAACTCAAGCTCGAAACGCGGCGCGGGGCGATTGAGGTCAAGGTACGCGCCGATTCTGATGTGCCCGTCGGCATGGTGTTCATGCCGTTCTGCTATGCCGAGGCCGCGGCGAATCTGCTGACCAATCCGGCCTTGGACCCTACGGGCAAGATACCCGAATTCAAGTTCTGCGCAGCCCGGGTGTCGCCGGTGCGCGAGGCCACGGCAGTCGGCTAGGCAGACGGCCGCGCGCTCGTAGGCTGCCCTGCGAGCGCCGCAAGTGTTGCGGTTAGGGGAACCGAGGCGCGTTGAACGACGTCGGCGATAGCCGGGATGTCGTCCAGAGCAACCACCGTCAGGCGGGCATCGGGAAATGCCTGGTCGCTCGCGACAGCGATGATGCGTGCGTCATCGGGATGCAGAGGTGCCTTGCCATTGGCCTGGCGAAAGACCTCCAGTTTGAAGTGCTGCGCCGTCTTGAAGCCTTCCACCAGGATGAGGTCACACGGCGAGACTCGCTGCAGGAGTTCCGGCAGGCTCGCCTCCTCAGCGTCACCCACCTCGTGCATCTGCACCCAGCGCCGCGCCGATGACACGAGGACTTCGCAGGCGCCTGCCCTGCGATGTTCGTAGGAATCCTTGCCGGCCTGATCGACATCGAAGGCGTGGTGGGCATGCTTGAGCGTCGCGACCCGAAGGCCACGACGCGACAGCAGCGGTATCAGTTTGGTGAGGAGCGTGGTTTTGCCGGCGCCGCTCCAACCGACGATCCCCAGTACGCGCGCTTCGGTCATTGCGGCCCCGCGGCGGGTTCCACCAGCGGCACCAGGCCCTGCTTGGCTATGATGGCCTGACCCTTCTGCGACAGTAGAAACAAGGCAAGTCGCAGCACCTCGGGCCTCGCCGACAGCACCGCAATGCCGTATAGCGGATGCGGGTCGAATTCGGCCGGAACGACCAGGCTGGTAAGATCCGGCAATTCCTTTTCCAGCGCGGCGGTGCCGCTGCAGTAAGTGATTGACATATCGACGGCGTTCGTTGCGAAGAGGGCGGCCGCGGCGCTTTGCGTGAGCGTCGCGGGTTTGGCCGACAGCGCCATCGAGGCTTGCGCCTTGCGTTCCAGAATGGCCCGGGCCCCGGGGCGCAGGGCCTCGATCTTCCCGAAGATGCTCCAGGCGTAGTCACCGGAGGGATCGGCCACGGGAGTCGAAGTTTTCAGCCGCACGCCGGGTGCCAGCAGGCGCTCGATCAGATTGGCGGCGCTAACACCCGCACTGCGTCGCGACACGATGCACATGCGGTTACGGGCAAAAGCGATGATGGGCACGACGGTGCGCCCTTGCGCTTGCAGTTTCGCAGGCGATCCTAAGTCGGCCGACATCAATAGATCGGCGGGCTCGCCCTTCTCGATGCGCTCGCGCAGCAGACCTGATCCACCGAAGGAGGGTTGAACCTCGATGCCAAGGGCCGGCCCGGCCTCGGCTGCGAGCTCGGTCACCACACCGCGCAGGCTCCCCGCGGCAAGAATCCGTACCGGTTCCGGCTGCGCAGCCGAACTTGCGGCGATAGGCCCGAGGAGCGTCAAAGCTGTAAGGAATGATGTGCAAATCGCCCTGTGAACCATGTGACCGCTCCTGGCTTTCCGGCCTGCAAGTATGCCGTAGCAGGGCAGTGCGGGCGTATATTGAGCGATGACAATGAGCCCGAACGTCGAACAAGCACCGGCCGACAGTGCCGTGGTAGGGCTGGTGCTGGCCGGCGGCCGCTCGCTGCGCTTCGAGGGCGAGAAGGCCGCTGCGACTTTGGCGGGCACGGCTCTCATCCTGTTGGCCGCCCGCCGCCTGCAGCGCAGCTGTCCGGTGGTGGCCGCCAACGTGCGCCATGGAACCGAGTCGGAGGGCTTGGCCCGGGCCGCGGGACTGCCCTTGCTGTACGACCTTCCCGGTGATGCGCTGGGCCCGCTGGCTGGCGTGAAGGTGGGCCTGGCATGGGCGCGGGATCAGGGCGCGCGTGCGCTTGCGGTGAGCCCCTGTGATGCACCATTGCTGCCCGATGACCTCTTCGCGCGTCTGATTGCAGCGGCAGGCAGCGGAGCGGCGCTAGCCGAAACTGCCGAGGGTGCTCAGCCGCTGTGCGCACTCTGGCCCGTCAGTGCGCTGGTCCAGGTCACCGAAGCCCTCCAGGGTGGCAATCACCCGCCGACCTGGCGTCTATTGCAAAGTCTTGGCGCGATGCGTGTCCGATTTTCCGATGCGCGTGCCTTCGCCAACATAAATACCCGAGCGGACCTGGCGGCGATCGCGGGCCACCGGCCATGAAGCAGGCGGTTGCTCACCAGCGATACATATCGGCGATGAATCCCTGGGGGTAGGGCTCCGGCTGCGGCGGCAGTTCGACGAATCCATCGGTTCCAGCCAGCGCAAGAAAGTCGCCTGAACCGTTGGGAATCCGCGCCTGCGCAAAGCTGCGTCCCTGGGCGTCGCGTTGCACCTGGACTGGCACAAACGACGTCATCGCGCGACCGCGAGTGACCGGCGTGGCGAGTGGCATGGGTATGGGCCATTGGCGCTGGGCCGCCAGTGCCGTCACCAGCGCCGGCACGACGTAGCGCACCAGGCACACCAGCGTGGCAATTGGATTTCCGGGCAGGCCGAACACCGCGCAGCCCTGCGGGGCCATGCCAAACCACATGGGCATACCGGGCCGCTGTGCGACCTGGTAGAAAACCTCCGCCACTCCCAATTCCTTCAGTATCGCCGGTACAAAGTCGAATTTGCCCTTCGACACGCCGCCACTGAGGATGAGGGCGTCGGAGTCGGCGAGATGTCGCGCCAGCCGTTCGCGCAGCATTCCCTCATCATCGAGTATGTGATCGTCGCGCACCTGCCCAAATCCGTGTCCGGTGAGGGCGGCAACGACCGCATAGGCATTGGAGCGCCGGATCTGGTGTTGGGCGATCGGTTTGCCGGGCTCAACCAGTTCATCCCCGGTGGAGGCGACCATGATCCTGGGTTGCCGACTGACGCGCACGCTCGCCAGGCCCGCCGAGGCGACGATGGCGATTTCCGGCGCATTCAGTCTCGTTCCTGAGCGCAGCATCGGCACCCCGGGCACACTGTCCGAGCCGCGACGCTGCACATTGCGATACGGTTCGCACGGCACGTTGGGCTTCAGTCGCGCGCTGCCGTCGATGAGATCGTATTCCTCCAACGGGATGACGCAATCCGCGCCGGCAGGCATTACTGCGCCCGTCATGACCTCGATCGCCGAGCGCGGATTGAAAAGGAGCCCGGCCGGCACCCCGGCTCCCTGCGTGCCCTCCACCCGGTAAGCGCGTGTGCCATCCTTTGAAGCCGCGCTGCAAATCGCAATTCCATCCATGCAGACGCGGTCAAAGGGCGGATTGTCGCGTTCCGCATGAACATCCTCGCGCAGAATCTGGCCCAGACACTGCGTCAATGGCCGTGACTCAGCGGACAATCGGGCGATGCGACTGGCGATGGCGGCCTCGGCCATTTGTGGTGTGATTGCCGTAATGCCTCGCTTGGCGTTTGTTCTGGCCTGGGTGAGAATGAAGGGATAATGTCGCGTGCGCAACCTCGTCCCGGGCTGGTATTCGCGTTGACGCTGCAGCCCGCGGCGCGCGCACGCGACCCGCTTCCGGACGGACCGCGCCTGAGCCAGGCCGGTGGCGAACTGCTGCGCGAAATCCCGATTGTCGACGAGTTCGGTGACGAGCGCGTCATCAAGGTGCCGGTCGAGCGGCCGCTTTCCATCTGTCTCGACGGGCAAATCGTGGCGACCCTGTGGACCCTGGGCGCGAGCGCCGAGTGGCTGGTGATGGGATACCTGTGGACGCGACGATTTGTCACTGATGTCACTGCAATCGAATCCATCGGCATCGATTGGACGCGCGGTGTCGCGGATGTCAGAACCCGCGGCGGTTTTACACCCGCACACCGGGACGTCGTGCCGCCGTGGCTCGATTTTCCCGGGCAAATCGGCACTGATGCGGGTGGCGCATTGCTTGGCGAAGCCCTGCGGCTTGCGCGGCTGCCTGCCGGGCGCGTCCTGCGATCCACGCTGCTGTCGATCCTGCAATACCCGCTGCAGAATGATGCCGTTTACCGCGCGGCAGGATCGGTGCATGGTTGCGCCCTGTTCTGCAATACGGAACTCTGGGTCAGCGTCGAGGATGTCAGCCGCCGTAACGCGCTGGATACGATTTGCGGATGGATGGCGCTGCACGGGATTTCAGGCCAGGACATGATTCTGTACACCACCGGCCGGCTTACGGCCGAGGTCATCATGAAGGCTGCGCTCAGCGGCATTGCGACCGTCATCTCGCGCAAGGGGATCACGGCGTTGTGCCACGACCTGGCCGAACGGCTCGGCATGACGCTCATCGGTCATGCCGCAAAGGGACGTTATATCTGCTACGCGGGCCTTGAGCGATTCGACGCCGGGCAGTGACTTATGCGTTCGAGTTCATATCGTTAGCGCAGGGCTTGCGTGCTAGCTTTCCGCGCCCATGCAAGGGCGGGAAGCCAGATGATGAACAGAAACTGCTCGCTGCTGTTGACGCTCGTGCCGCTCACCTGGGTGGGACTTGCGCAGGCGGCCGATTCCGACACAACTTCGGGTACAGCCACCGAAGAGATCGTGATCCAGACGTCCCGCGACAAGGGTGACTACCGCGTCGACACTCTGGATTCGATTGGCCCGCTGGGTACGACACCGATAGTCAACACGCCGTACTCGATCTCGGTGCTGCCCTCGGACCTGATCGAAAACACGCAGGCGGTCGACTTCAAGGACGTGTCCAAGTACATGCCGCTGGTGTCGTTTCAGGAGCAGCAGGGTCCGGACATCCTGCGACCGATGACACGTGGCATGCAGGGCGGCAACTTCCAGAACACCAAGATCGATGGCATGACCGTGTTCTTCACCGGCACCACGGCCATGGAGCAGTTCGACCAGATCGAGGTCGTGAGCGGCGTCCCCGCCTCGCTGTACGGGCCCGCGCCACCATCGGGCATGTTCAACATGATCACCAAACGGCCCACTGACTACGATCTGCGTGAACTCACCGCAACCTATGTCAGTGACAGCCAGGGTACGGCGAAGGCGGATTTCGGCGGTAAGCTCGATTCCAACGGCTTCATCAGCTACCGCTTCAATGCGTTGTATGGCAGTGGCGATGGATTCATGGAGCGCAGCCACGAACGACGCGCGCTCGAGGACCTGGGGATTGACGTGCGCCCCTGGGAGCACACGGTCGTGGAGCTCAATTACAGCAATAACGTGCTGGATGTGAGCGGATTTCCTGGCTGGTTCACTTATTCGGAGAAGATCCTGCTGCCGCCGGCTCCGGATCCGCAGGTGGTTGGCTTCGGCCAACCCTACGCGGGCGTTTATCTGCGCACCACCATCGGTTCAGCGCGACTGAAGCAGGACTTCGGCGCCAACTGGCACCTCGTGGCCGGAATCCTCAACCAGACCGTACAGCGCAATATCAATACGGCGGTGAACAATCTGACCTCGAACAGCGGGGCCTACACGACCTCATTCGGCAGTGGCTTTGCGCCCCGGTTTGCCATCACCAGCGACACGGCCTACCTGGATGGCACCTTCGATACCTTCGGCATCGGACATGACCTGACCATCGGCTCGGCCGGCTACCGGGCGGCATCGTACGCGGTCATCACTCCCGCCAGTCCTGCCAGCGTGCTGCTGGGTAGCGCCAACATCGACTCACCGGTCATCTATCCGGAGCCAGCGGCCGGTCCGCCGAATGTCAGTTCGAGCCACATCTATGACTCCTCGGATGCCTATCAGCAGGGATTCAACCTCGGCGACACCTTGAAGTTCAATGACCACTGGCTGGTGCGCCTGGGCGCGAGCCAGGACTGGTTCCACACCAACAACTTCAACAACAAGAGTGTGGCAACCACCGAATACAGCAACCACGGCATCAGCCCGACGGCCAGCCTCATATTCAAACCCGCGGCGAACGGCTCAGTGTACGCCACCTGGGCCAGCAGCCTGCAGGCCGGCGATCTGGCTCCGGCGGGAACCGTGAATGCAGGCGACAGTCTCCCGCCTTACCGCAGCAAGGAATACGAGGTCGGCTACAAGACCAACTTCAACACCATAAATTTCACGGCCGCACTGTTCCGGATCGAGCGTCCGTTCGCCAACGTCAATACGCTCAACAACAGCTTCGAGATCACGGGCGAACAGGTCAACAAGGGCTTGGAGCTTGCTGCGGTCGGTGATCTGTTCGGTGGACTGACCATGTACGGTGGCGTCACCGTGTTGAATTCGACGCTGCAGGACACACCGCTCCCCTCGACGAACGACAAACTCTATGTCGGCACCCCGAAGGTGAAGGGCAACATGCTGCTGGAGTATCACGTGCCGGCGGTGCCCGGACTCGTGGCTACTTTCGATTACCAGTTCTCCGGGCCACGACCGGCTGATGACACCAATCAGTTCACGGCCGCCGGCTACAACCTGGTCGACCTGGGCGGACGCTATACACGAAAGATGTGGGGTACACCCGTTGCCTGGCGCGTGGCGGTGCAGAACGTGACCGACCGGCACTACTGGTCGACCATAGGACCGAGCAACATCACCGGCGCCAATTCCGGCAACCTGGTCGCCCACGTCGGGGCGCCGCGCACGCTGGAGGCTTCCGTTACCGTCAAGTTCTGAAGAAGGCTGCAGCTGGTCTATCATTGGCGGAGTGAATTCCACCAAAACAGCCAAGAAGGGCGATTCGGCTGCGCCCGCCCCGTCACGCGCCGTGCAATGCCCTGCGGCGCGCGCGAATCTCGGGGTACACCTTCGATACTCCTTCGAACCCGGGCTGCAGTCTGGCGCGCAGCTGCACAATGCGCTCTTTGAACTGCTTGCCGCAGTCAGAGACGGCGGTTCCATACGCCATGCCGCGAAGCTGCTGAACGCCTCGTACCGTTACGTGTGGGATGCGCTACGGCGGTGGGAAGCCACGCTCGGGGAGCCGCTGGTTACCTGGTCGCAGGGCCGCAAGGCACGCCTGACAGAATTTGCCGAGCGGCTCGCCTGGGCCGAGCGGCGGGCACGAATCAGGATGCAACCGCATATCGAAGCCCTGCGATCGGACCTGGACCGGGTACTCATTGACGCACGGGACGACAGTCACCGCTTGCTAACGGTGCGGGCCAGCCACGACCTCGCGCTGCCAGTTCTGCAGCAGTATGGCGCCAAGGTGGCAGATCTGTACCTGGATATAGGATTTCAGGGAAGCGTCGATGCCCTGCGGGCCCTCAATGACCGGCAATGTCTGGTGGCGGGTTTCCATGTGCCAGCCTTGTCAGGTGGAGCGCCGATATTCGCCAAAGCGCTCAAGCCCTGGCTCAAACCGAGTGTGCATAAACTGATCGCCTGCTCCCGCCGCATGCAAGGACTCATGCTGCGCAAGGAGCACGCGCCGCTCATTCACGAGTTTCCGGATCTGGTGCGTCATGGGCTGCGTTTTGTGAACCGGCAGCCCGGGTCCGGTACCAGAATGCTCGTCGATCATCTTCTTCATGTGCATTCGATCGACCCCGCCAGCATCCGTGGCGAGGTCGAACATATCGAGAATACCCACGTTGCCGTGGCGCTGTGCGTTGCCAGCGGGGTGGTCGATGCCGCCATTGGAATCGAGGCGGCAGCCCTGCAATTCGGGCTGCACTTCGTGCCTTTGGTTGAAGAGGACTACTTTCTCGCCTGTCTCGGTCAGGACCTTCAGCACCCCGCGCTCGAGCGCTTGCGGGAGATTCTTGCAGGTCCGCGCTGGCGCGGGATTCTGGCGGACCTGCCCGGCTACCGGCCGGCGGCCGCTTCGGGCAGCGTGCTGGTCATAGAGGAAGTGTTGCCATGGTGGCAGCGCACGCGCTCAGGCTGATGGTGCGGATTCCATCAGCGGAGCAAGGCCGCAAGCATCAGCGGACTCGGGCGACCTTGCGCGGGTAGAACCCGCTGTCGTCGAGGTCTGCTTCGTTCACCAGCTTCTCGCTGGTCTCGATGACGGCACCCCGCACCCGATGAATCGACTCGCGGGTGGCCATGCGCGGAGCCGTGCCATTGCCCTTGAGGTGCTCATCGGGGTGCGTGAAGCGGTATACAGCGATAAATCCCATGCCTTGATCCCTCGGCCGCGGTCCGCGGACTTAAGTCGGTGAGGCGTGAATTACGTATAGGTTACGTACGGCGCCGCTATAAAAGACGCCAAGTGTTTGTTTTACTTGGCGTTCCCTACGCGATTCGGCCGCTGCAATGCGGCCTGACCACTCCGCTAATGCTATCAAATGCAGGACACCAGAATTCGTCTGATCGACGCTGTGCCATAAGCACCCTGTAAGACGGCGGGCTCGAAAGGTGACTGATCAGCCGGAATGGCCGATATCGATCGCATCATCGCCGAGATGGGGCCGGCCCTGGCCCGGGTCGCGGCCGCCTACGAGCGCGATCCGGCGCTGCGGGAGGATCTGCTGCAGGACATCCTGATCGCCATATCGCGGTCGCTGCCGAGGCTGCGCGAGGAGGCGCAGCTGAGGCCTTTCATTTTTCGCATTGCGCACAACAAGGGTGTCGATCACGTCGCGCGCCATGCCGGTGAGCCTCAGACCCAGGAGACCTCCGAGGACCTGGCACGGCCGGACGGCTCGCCCGAAGAGCACGTGATTATCCGTCAGCGCGCCGAGCGTCTGCAGACCGCCGTACGGAAACTGGAACTGCCCTACCGGCAGGTGATCACTCTTCTCCTGGAAGACCTCACCTATGCCGAGATCGCCGAGACGCTGGGGATCAGCATCTCGAACGTCGGCGTTCGGATCAACCGCGCCAAGGCGCTACTAAGGAGCCTGCTGGATCATGGTTGACGATTTCATCAGATCGCTGAAGGCCGACTGGGACCCGAAGGGAATTGAGGCGACGGTGGTGCGCTTGCGCCGCCGGCGATGGATTCCGCTCGCGCTGCTGGCGCTGGATTTAATGAGCGCCGCGACGATGGCGCTGTTCGGTCTCATATATGCCGGCCTGGCGCTGAGATACCGCGACCTGCTGTTCGCCCTCTCGGCGATTGCCATGCTGCCGGTGGGCCTGCCGTTGGTGGCCGGCGGCATCCGGGTGCGCTGGCGCGCCTTGGTCTGGGAGGGCACGACATCCGAGGATGTGCTGCAGAGTAGCCTTCGGCGCTTGGTCGCTACGGCAAAGGTGCTGCAGTTGGCCCGCAGCGGAACCGTCGTCCTGTTTGTCCTTGCTATGGTCGTCTGGGCGGCGGCCTTGACGGGCCTGCTGCGCGAACCGCGAGCGATCCTCTTCGTGATCACCGCAACCTGGGTTCTGGCAGGACTCGGCGGCCTGGGCTGGATCCAGTGGCGCCTCGCCCGCGTCGGTCGCGAAATTGCGGGCTGTGACGCGTTGCTGCGCCAGTTCGAGCTGTCTGCCGATGACGCATCGAGTTGAGGGCAATCAAAGCCCGTTTTGTGTAAGAAAGTGCGCTCGGACCATGACTCATGGACGACGATGGGTTCTTCGGGAGAGTTGGATGTTCCGAATAATGGCTGTGCTGGTGGTAGCGGTTTCGGCGCTGGGATTCGGGGCAGCGTACGGCCAAGAGACGGCGCTTTCAGCCAAGCCTTGGACGTTTCCCAGTGACGCTGAGATCCGACGCATTCTGGCCCAGCGCATCGACGAGCAGCATCAGGGCGTCGGCATGGTGGTGGGAGTCATCGACGCCCATGGCCGACGGGTCATCAGTTATGGAACTCTGGACAAGGCCGATCCGCGCCAGCCCGATGGCCGAACGATCTTCGAGATAGGGTCTGTGACGAAGGTCTTCACCTCCCTGCTTCTGGCCGACATGGTCCAGAGCGGCGAAGTGAAGCTCGACGATCCAATGGCTAAGTACCTACCGCCCGGAACCAAAGTCCCCGAACGCGGCGGCCGGCAAATCACCCTGATTGACTTGGCGACCCACACTTCGGGCCTGCCGAGGCTTCCGACCAATTTCACGCCCCAGGATCCCAGCGATCCGTACGCCGACTACTCGGCGCAGAAGCTTTACGCCTTTCTCAAGGGCTACAGCCTGCCGCGCGATATCGGTGCAAAGTATGAGTACTCCAACACCGGCGCGGGCCTTTTAGGCTACGCCCTGGCTCGGCGCGCCGGGATGGATTTCGGCGCCCTCGTTCAAAGGCGGATCACCGGCCCGCTCGGCATGCGCTCAACCGCGATCACACTCGCGCCGGCGGAGATGTCGCGGCTGGCTCCCGGACACGACGCGCGCCTGAACCGCTCGGCCAACTGGGACTTCACCACGCTGGCGGGCGCTGGAGCACTCCGCTCCGACGCCGACGACATGCTGACTTTCCTGGGCGCCGAGCTGGGCTACGTGAAGACGCCGTTGGCGAAGGCGATGAAGGCCCAGCTCGAGCCGCGCCGGCCGACCGACATCCCCAACACCGTGATCGCACTTGGCTGGCACATCACCGCCCCACTGGTATGGCACGACGGCGGTACGGGCGGCTACCGGTCAATGATCGCGTTTGACCCCAAGCAGGGCGTGGGCGTGGTGGTGCTCTCGAACACCTTCACCACGGCCGGTGTGGACGACATCCTGGTGCATCTGTTTGCCGGCACACCGCTGGCGCCACCGCCTCCACCCCCTCCTCCTCCCACGCCTTCAGTGGAACACCATGCAAGCGCGGTGGATGCCACCGTGCTGCAGGGCCTGGTCGGCCGCTATCAGGCTGCTCCGAACCTGGTGGTCGAAATCACGCTCCAGGACGGGCAACTGTATGCGCGGCTCACGGGCCAGCCGCGCTTCCCGGTCTTTCCCGAAGGTCAACACCGGGTGTTCTGGAAGGTCGTCGATGCCCAGGCTGACTTTGCGGTCGACGCCCGCGGCCGGGCGACCGCGATGACATTGCATCAGGGCGGCCAGGATCTGCAGGCCCCTCGCATCGAGGACAAGGCCAAGCCCGGGCCGTGAGACGAGGCTGCAAACGCCACGCGTCGCGCAACTGTCCGATCTCAGAACCGCACCATTCCTGTCACGGGCATCGGCTTGCTGATGGTGTAACTGCAGCATTCACTCTCCGAGTTGCTCCTTAGACGTGTCGCTCAGCCGCCACGCCCGAGCTGCTCAATTCTTCGCATACCGCCTCGCCAAAAAAAATTGAGGGTCCGCGGAATAAGCTTCGATATGTTGTTGACGGCTGACCCGACATTCAGAAACAATCCGAAGGGATTAGTTGATAAATCAATAATAAATCGATGTCATCGCACCATTGGGAGGATTTGCGTGGTTAAATTCATACAAAGCAGGCGTCCGGGTTCCGTTTCGGCTGCCGTTGCGCTAGCGCTCGCGCTTCCGGGGTTCGCTTGGGCGGCGGATGCGCCGGACGCTCAGACGACGGCAACAGCTCAGACGGGCCCATCGGCTCAGGGCGATACGGTAAGTGAGGTGATCGTCACCGGCTCTCGGATTGCGCTCTCTCCGGGTATGTTCACGCCAACGCCAGTCACTGCGGTCACGCAGGATGAGCTGGCCAAAATGGCGCCGACCACCCTCATCGATAGCTTAAGTACGCTGCCAGAATTCTTCGCCAACGGCGTCACTACGGGTCCCTCGGGCGGACAGGCCCCGGGCGGCGCCGAGGTCAATCTGCGCGGCGCCAACACCAGCTCGGGCATCTCGCGCACCCTAGTGCTACTGGATGGCCGTCGTACGACCCCGAATAGCCGTTTCGGTGCCGTCGACATCTCCTCCTTCCCGGACGATCTGATCAAACGCGTTGATGTGGTGACTGGCGGTGCGTCGGCCAGCTACGGGTCCGATGCCGTGGCCGGCGTGGTGAATTTCATCCTCGATACCAATTTCGAAGGGGTGAAGCTCTCGGGGCAGGCTGGCATCACGGCACGCTCCGATGGCCCGACCGACAAGTTCGCCATCACCGTCGGTAAAGCATTCCTCGACGGTAAGCTGCACATTGTCGGCTCCTACAGCATTTTCGATCAGACCAAGATCGACGGCATCCAGTCGTTGGAGAGCCGGCCTTGGTACAACGACGCCTCGCGCGTGACGACCGGTGTCGCTGGGGCGCCGACCTATACCGTCGCCAACAACGTCATCCCTACGAACTTCAGCTATACCGGCACAATTACCGGCATTCCAGCGATCAACGGCTACACCTTCAGCCCGGATGGCAAGACGATTGCGCCCATGCAACCTGGCACGCTTGGTGGCGTGGGGGACGCCTGTAATTGCGAAGCATTCCCCTACAACCTGAACACCCAAGGTCAAAGCCTTGGCGTGGACAACATGGATGAGGTCCAAGGCGGTTATTGGCGCCATAACGGCTTTTTGCATGCGACCTACGACATTACGGACACCGTCCAGGGCTTTGTGCAGGGCATGTATGGCAAGGACGACGCGAATGGGCGCTGGCAATCCGCAGCACCGCTGGAGTCATGGGCTGTGCCAGTCGGTCTGGACAATCCCTACCTGACGCCACAGGAGTCGACGCTGATCGGTAATGCGCTGGCCACGAA
This sequence comes from Steroidobacteraceae bacterium, assembly GCA_035943195.1. Classification (GTDB taxonomy): domain Bacteria; phylum Pseudomonadota; class Gammaproteobacteria; order Steroidobacterales; family Steroidobacteraceae; genus DAIDKA01. The sequence goes on along the minus strand of DASZCK010000027.1, from coordinate 2,079 downwards.
TTTCCCGAATACCACCGGGGCGCTCGCCGGCAGCGCTCCAGGGCTACGCTACGTCTACCCGGGCAACGACCTTCTTGCTACGAAGTACTTCACCGACAACGTGTTTCTGAACAATCAGCCCGGCAATCCGTTGGGTGAAACGCGGCAGATCACGGTAAACAACACCTACCAGGGAACGGCCGGATTCAAGGCCAAGTTCATGGGCTGGAACATTGACGGTTACGGCCAGAAAGGCGAGACCCATCAGGACTACATCGACACCAATGGCACCCGTACCGACCGGCTGTTCTTTGCGATGGATGCCGTGACGGATCCGACCAGCGGTCAGATCACCTGTCGCGTGGCCTCTCCGACCTACGATGCGCAGTACTACAAGAGCTTCGCCGACTGCGCGCCGATCAACATGTTCGGCGGCTGGAGCAATATCTCGCCCGCAGCCGCGGCGTACGTCAGCGGTCCGACGAAGTACGCGCATCAGGTCTATGGTCTGACCAACGGCGAACTGAACGCCAACGGCACGGTTTTCAGCGGTATCGGCGCCGGCGACTGGAAGATGGCGTTGGGCATCTCCTATCGCAAGGAGTCGATTTTCCAGACGACGCCTGATCCGACGAATGAGTATCCGGCATTCCTGGACGGACAGCTGATCAGCACGGTCATTCCGACTCAGCCTTCGACCTTCCGCGGCGTGATTCCGCAGGGCTTCTACCTGAACAAGTACGGTTACTCGGCGCCCTGGCCCACCACGGCGGGGAGCAGCGTCCTGAACAGCGCCGGTGTCCCGACGGGGGGTATCCCGGGCCTGTACTACGTGCCCACCGGATTCCTGGGCGACGCGTCCTCCAGCACCATCGAGTTCAGCTCCGAGCGCACCTTCGCCGGCGACAGCGTCGTTCGCGAGGGCTTCCTGGAGTTCAACCTACCGCTGTTGAAGGACAAGTTCCTGATCGAGAGCCTATCGGCGGACCTGGCGTATCGCGAAGCGGATTATTCTGGTTCCGGCGCCATCCCCGCCTGGAAGGTCGGCGGCGACTGGGCCATCAATGACACCATCCGTCTGCGGGCGACCCGTTCCCGGGACGTGCGCGCCGCCTCGCTGGAAGAGCGTTTCGACCAGACGCGCGGTGGCGTGACGGTTCAGAATCCGTACGTGCTCACCAACGGTGCGCCAACTACCCAGTCCGGCGCAGGCTTCTCGGGTGGTAACCCAAACCTGAAGCCTGAAAGGGCGGATACCTGGACGGCGGGCTTCGTGGTGACGCCGACATTTCTGCCAAACTTCTCCACTTCGGTGGACTGGTACACCATCAGCATCAGCGATGCCATCGACAAGCCGACGACGCAGCAGATCATCAACGCTGCGTTTGCCGGTGATCCGGCCTACCAGGCATTGGTGAAACTGGATTCCGGCAACAACGTCGTTGAGGTCGACCAGTACTACATCAACTTTGCGCAGGCGTTTGTCGATGGCGTGGACGTGGAGTCGAGCTACCACCACAGCGCGAACCTTCTGAGCACTTTGGGCTTCGGCGATGGCGCTGAGGACACCTCGGTTCGCCTCTACTTCACCGACACCATCAAGAATGCGACGCTGACCTCATTCGGCACCTATGAAGAATATGCGGGCCAAGTGGGTACCGGGAGGAGCATTCCGAAGCAGAAGTACACGATCAACTGGAATTACGATAAGGGGCCGTATTCGCTGTTCGTGCAGGGTCGGTACATCTCGCATGGCATCTTGGATAACACCCTGATCCAAAGCCCAGTGGCGCTTCCGGGTGCGAAGGTACTCAACAATCAGGCGGCCGCTGGCACGATCAACAACAATACGATCGGCGGCATCTTCTACATGGACTTGAATCTGGCCTACCAGATACCCGTGTCGGGCGGTGACCTCCGTGCTTTCGTCGAAGTCCAGAATGCCCTCGACCGGTATCCGCCGACCGTGGCAGGCGCCATCGGCCGCACGGGTGATGCGGAGACCAACCCCCTGCTGTACGACGTGCTCGGCCGTCGCTACACGGTGGGCTTCAAGTATCAGTGGCAGTGAGCGTAAGGCTGACCTGCCGGACGTAAGGT
>DASZCK010000026.1:0-36057 GCA_035943195.1 Steroidobacteraceae bacterium | reverse complement strand
GTGCAGGTCGATGGACTCCGACAGACACAGAAAGGACTCCGCCGAGTACTGCGCGGCGTAGTCACGCCCACGCGCGGCGAGGTAGCGCTCCACGGGAAACTCGAAGCGGCCATCGACCAGCTCGGCCGGACCATCAAAACGCGCGGCGAATTCCTCCGCGGAGCGATAGGTCGTCATGGCCAGCGCCCGTGCCAGCTCCATGCCCTGGGCCGGATGGCCTGCGGCGATGGCGAAGCGGACCATGCGCCTCTGGGTACTGCGCCAGGCGCTGGACATCGGGTGGGCGCGATCCGAGGCGCCGATCACCAGGAGGTTGGCGACGCGGTCCGGAAAGCGCTCGGCGAACGCGAGCCCCACCATGCCACCGTAAGAGCCGCCGGCGATGGCCCGCAGGGCACCGATGCCGAGGGCGTCGAGCACCTGCTCCAGCACCCGCGCCTGATCAAACGTGGAAATACTGGGAAAATCACCGGCGCCGGCCGCGGGGCCGGTCGACTCGCCGCTGCCGCCCAGAAAATCGAAGCTCAGGATCCGCCAGCGATCGCTGTCCAGAGGTTTGCCGGGGCCGGCGATGTCGGCCCACCAGCCGTCGCGCGGATTGGGGGTGAGACAGACGCGACGATGTGCCGAGATACCCCCCAGCGCGCACACTACCGGAGCCTCTTCAGGTCCGGTCAGGCGCCAGGCGATACGCACGTCGCGCAGTTCCCCGCGGTGATGCAGGGGCCGCTGCCCGGCAAGCTCGAGGATCCCCTCACGCGCGGCGGGACCATGCAAGGTCGTGACACGCGTGGCACGCGTGCCCGTGGACAGGGTTTCAGCTCTCGCAGTCATTTCTCAGGCGCTCCGCCGACCAGGGCTCGAATTTCAACCGATACCCCTGCGGAACACCCGCACCCGGTGGGCGGGTCAATCGGGTCCATCCCTGACCGCGTTGGAACGCAGCCACGGGCCACTCCGATCGCTCATCTACCGCCCCGCATACATGCGGGCCGCAGGAGTTGGCACCTTTCCGGGCTGGTTAGGCTCGGCGGTTGCCCCGGCGTCGAAGGGCCTTTTCCCTCAGCCGGTCTCGATGAGCAGGACGAAGTCTAGGCGGGGTGCCGCGGCAAGGTCAAGGCCACAGCCGCTGCGAGGCAAGTCGGGCACCCTCGGCGAGCGCCGCAAGCTTGGCGTAGGAGATCTCGGCGTCCATTTTCCCGATGCCGGCAAAGGTGCCGAAGCCGCAGTCGGTACCGGCGAGCACCCGGTCGCGCCCCACGATGGCGGCGAACACCCCGATACGTTGAGCGATGAGTTCGGGGTGCTCGACATAATTGGAGGTACTGGTGAGCAGCCCCGGCACCAGCACCTTGTCCTCGGGAATCCTCGCCTCCTGCCACGCCAGCCATTCATGCGCATGACGCGGATTGGCCGCCTCGAACAGTATGGCCGAGGGCTTGGCCTTGAGGATGATCGGCAGCACCTTGGCCACGTCGATGTCGTGGTCATGGGGTCCTTCGTAGTTGCCCCAGCACACATGCATGCGCAGCTGGCTCGCGGGGATATTGCGCAGCGCTTCATTGAGCGCCTCGACATGAAACTGCGCACGGCGCAAAAATTGCGCCTCACTCAGGTTCTGAAAGCCCGTATGCCGTGCCATGGCGAGGTCAGGGCAATCGATCTGCAGCACGATGCCAGCGGCCGCGATCGCTTCGTACTCCTCGCGCATGGCAGCGGCGATGGCCTCGACGTAGGCCTCGTGCGTCGGGTAGTACTCGTTGGTCTGAAACGCCGCCACCACACCGGGCGAGGCTGCGTTCAGGAACATATCGACCGGGCGGTGCCGGTCGCCGGCGGCGCGCAGGTTCGCGATGTCCTGGTGCACGGCGGCGCGCTCCACCAGCGCAACGGGGCCGATGCAGCACTGGCGCTTAAAGGTCTGCTTGCCCGCGAAGATTGCCATGCGGGCGCGAAATTCGGGGTATGGCTGAAGGTCCAGCGCCACCTGGCGCGGCTGATCGCCGCCGAAACCGGACAGTCGGTCCTTGATATAGGTCGCATAGCTGATCTTCGACATCTCGCCATCGCTCACGATGTCGATGCCGGTGCGCACCTGGCGGGCGACCACCTCGTCCACCGCCGCGCTCATCACCGCCGCGAAGGCCTGCGGGTCGTAGCCCGCCTGGTGTTCCTTCGCCAGCAGCACGTTCACCACCGCTTCAGGTCGCGGCAGGCTGCCGACATGGGTGGTCAGGATCCGCTCGGTGCTGAGTTTCATCCCTGAAATCATACACTTTTACCTGGCGGCCGGTTTGTGCTAATGTATTAGCGTACTGTTACATTGGTACGAGCCGCCTTATCCCTCAAGCCCATGAAAAGCCACCACAATGTGTCCTCCAGCCAGGAAGCTCAGGCCGAGCGCAACCTGTTCGCCGCGGTCGCCTCGTTGCGCAGCAGCGATGAGTGCCGGGCCTTTTTCCGCGACCTGTGCACGCCGGCGGAGATCCAGGCCATGGCCGACCGCTGGGCGGTGGTGGACTGGCTGATGCGGGGCGTCCCCTACCGGGAAATCAATCGCCTGACCGGGGTCAGTGTCACCACCATCAGTCGCGTGGCGCGTTGCCTGGCGGATGGCAATGGCGGCTATTCGCTGATCGTCCGGCGCACCCGCGGCCCGCGTCGCGGGGAATCGGGCCGTCGCGCGGAAGTCACCCGTCATGGATAAGGACACCCGCCTGAAGCTCGCCGTCCAGAAATCCGGGCGGCTGACCGACCCCTCGCTCGACCTGCTCAGCCGCTGCGGCCTGAAGCTCTCGCGCGGCAAGGACCAGCTGATGGGCTTTGGCGAGAACATGCCGCTCGACGTGCTGTTCGTGCGCGATGACGACATCCCCGATCTGGTGCAGGAGGATGTCTGCGACCTGGGTCTGGTGGGCCTGAACGTGCTCGAGGAAAAGCGTCTGGAGCTGGCCGCGCGCGGTCAGCCGGCGCTGTTCCAGACGGTGCGAAACCTCGACTTCGGCCGCTGTCGTCTGTCGCTCGCGGTGCCCGAGGGCACGCAGTTCACCGGGCCGGCCTGGCTGCAGGGCCGGCGCATCGCCACCACCTATCCTTACATGCTGGGGCGCTTTCTCAAGCAGCACGAGCTCAGCGCCGAAATCGTCGTGCTGTCCGGTGCCGTGGAAATCGCGCCACGCCTCGGGCGCGCCGACGCGGTGTGCGACCTGGTGTCGACCGGCTCCACACTGCAGGCCAATCACCTGCGCGAAGTGCTGACGGTGCTGGAAAGCCATGCCGTGCTGATCCGCACGCCCCTGGCCCTCGCTCCGGCCAAGGATGAGTGGGCCGAACGGCTGCTGATGCGCATCGATGGCGTGCAGCAGGTCAAGGAGAGCAAGTACATCATGCTGCACGCGCCGCGCTCGGCGCTGCCGGAAATCCGCCGGCTGCTGCCAGGCAGCGAGTCTCCGACCATCATTCCGTTGGAGGGTCATCCGGATCGGGTGGCAGTGCACGCGGTGTGCCGCGAGAACGTGTTCTGGGAAACCCTCGAGAGTCTCAAGAAGGCCGGGGCCAGCGCCATGCTGGTGCTGCCGGTCGAGAAGATGCTGGTGTAGGCCATGCGCATTCTGTACTGGCAGGACCTGAATACGGCCGAGCGCCGCGCGGCACTGGCGCGCCCGGCATTGGCAGCGCGGGCCGGCGTCGCGGCCGATGCCGCGCGCCTGGTGGCGCAGGTGCGCGCCGGCGGTGACGCGGCGCTGCTCGAGCTGACCGAGCGCTTTGACGGGGTACGACTCGGAGCGCTCGCCGTGGGCGCCGCCGAGATGGCGGCTGCGCGCGCCAAACTGACGCCTGCACAGTTGGCCGCCCTGGAGCGCGCCGTCGCCAACGTCGAGAAGTTCCATGCCGCCCAGCAACCGCAGCCGCTGTCGCTCGAGACCGCGGCAGGCGTGCGCTGCGAACGGATCACGCGCGCCATCGGCGCCGTCGGCCTGTACGTTCCGGCAGGCTCCGCGCCCCTGCCCTCCGCGGTCATCATGCTGGCCGTGCCCGCGCGCCTGGCGGGGTGCCCGCAACGCATCCTGTGCACGCCGCCGGCACGCGATGGCGGCGCCAACCCCGCGGTGCTGGTGGCCGCGCAACTGTGCGGCATCGAGCGGGTATTCAAGGTGGGCGGCGCGCAGGCCATCGCGGCGCTCGCCTATGGCACCGACTCGATTCCCAAGGTCGACAAGATCTTCGGCCCCGGCAACGCCTGGGTGACGGCGGCCAAGCAGCTGGTGGCCACCGATCCTGACGGTGCAGCCGTGGACATGCCGGCGGGACCTTCCGAGGTGCTGGTCATCGCCGATGACAGCGCGCGGGCCGCCTTCGTGGCGGCGGACCTTTTGGCGCAGGCCGAACACGATCCGCAATCCCAGGCCATCCTCGTCACGCCGTCGGCGCAGCTCGCCGGCGAAGTGGCAGCGGAGGTGGAGCGGCAGATGCTGAGCCTCTCGCGGCACGCGATACTGGTGAAGTCCATCGCCGCCAGCCGCTGCATCGTGGTCGCGGACCTGCGAAGCGCCATCGAGGTCGCCAACGACTACGCGCCCGAGCACCTGCTGCTGCAGATCCGCCAGCCGCGCGCCGCCCTGGAGCAGATCCGCAACGCGGGCTCGATCTTCTTGGGCGACTGGTCCCCGGAGCCCCTGGGCGATTACTGCTCGGGTACCAATCACGTGCTGCCCACCTACGGCTACGCACGCGCCTACAGCGGTCTGTCGCTGCTGGACTTCACCAAGCGCATCACGGTGCAGGAACTCACGGCCGATGGCCTGCGTAATCTCGGACCGGTGGCCGCCACCCTCGCGCAGCTGGAGGGCCTGGACGCGCACGCCGCGGCCGTCGAATGCCGGCTCGCGGTGCTGGAGAACCGCTCATGAGCGCAGCCGCCCCCTCGCCCACTTCGATTGCGCGACCGGAGATTCTCAGCGTCGAGCCCTACGAACATGCTTCGTGGAACCCCGCCCTGGAGCGCCTGCACGCCAACGAGCTGCCCTGGCGCAGCAGTGGTGATGGCAGCGAGGCGGGTCTGAACCGCTATCCGGAGCCGCAGCCACGCGCGCTGGTGACACAGCTGGCTGAGCTCTACGGGCAACCCCCGGCGAATCTGCTGGTGACCCGCGGCAGTGACGAGGCCATCGATCTGCTGACGCGCGCCTTCTGTCGTGCCGGAACCGACCAGGTGCTGGTCTGCCCGCCTACTTTCGGGATGTACGCCGTGGCGGCCCGCATCCAGGGCGCCGGTGTGGTGCGCGTGCCGCTGAACCAGGAGCGCGGCTTCGAATTCGATCGCGACGCGGTGCTGGCGGCGTGCACGCCCACCGTGAAGCTGGTGTACGTGTGCTCACCCAACAATCCCACCGGCAATCTCGTTGCCGAGCAGACCATCCTGCAGCTGACGAACGAGCTCGCCGGACGGGCGCTGTTGGTGGTGGATGAGGCGTACATCGAGTTCGCCGATACGCCAAGCTGCGCGCGGCAGCTGGCCGGCCACCCGTGGCTGGTGGTGCTGCGCACGCTGTCGAAGGCTCACGCCCTGGCCGGTGCGCGTTGCGGGGTGGTGCTGGCGCATGCCGAGATCATCGCGCTGCTGCGGCGGATCGTCGAGCCCTACAATCTTGCGCAGTTGAGCGTCGAGGCCGTGCTGCGGGCCCTGCAACCGGCGGCGCGCGCCGGCACACGCGAGCGCGTCGCGCTGATTCGCACTGAACGCACGCAGCTGGCCACCGCCCTGGCGGCGAACCCCGCGGTGCTGCGCGTCTGGCCGAGCGCGGCGAACTTCCTGCTGGTGGAGTTCACTGACCCGCAGCGGGCCTTTGATGCGGTCTGCACGGCGGGCCTGCTGGTGCGCGACGTGCGCCGTCAACCCGGCCTGGGGCGCGCGCTGCGGCTGACCGTGGGAACTCCGGAGCAGAACCGGCGCCTGATCGCCGCTCTGAGGTCGGCATGACTACCCTAACTCCGGTTCTGTTCATCGATCACGACGGCACCCTGGTCGAGGAGCCCGCGGATGAACAGGTCGACAGCCTCGACAAGATCCGCTTCATGCCCGGCGTGTTTGCTGCGTTGAGCGAGCTGTCCGCGGCCGGCTTTCGGCTGGTCATCGTTTCCAACCAGGATGGCCTGGGCACCTCCAGCCATCCCACCGCGGCGTTCGAGCAGGCCCACCAGTTCATTCTCGATGCCTTCCGCTCCCAGGGCGTGCAGTTCGAGAAGGTGTTCATCTGCCCACATCGCGCCACGGACGGCTGCGACTGTCGCAAGCCGCGTACCGGACTGCTGCGTGAGTTTCTGCGCGACGGCCAGGTGGACCTCGGTGCCAGCGCGGTCATCGGCGATCGGGACACGGATCTGGAACTGGCCCGCAACCTCGGCATCCGGGGCCTGACGGTGCGGCGCCACGGCAGCGCCCGGGAGACCTGGGCCGCCGTGGTCCACGAACTGACCGCCAGGCGCGCCAGCGTTGAGCGCGTCACCCGTGAGACCCGTATTGCCGTCACCGTCGACCTGGATGCGACTGCACCGGTGAGTGTCGCCACCGGCATCGGCTTCTTCGATCACATGCTCGAGCAGCTGGCCAAGCACGGCGGCTTCGCGCTGTCGCTTACCTGCCAGGGTGACCTTGGCGTCGATGAACATCACACCGTGGAGGACTGCGCCCTGGCCGTCGGTGAGGCGCTGCGCAAGGCGCTGGGCCGCAAGCTCGGGATCAACCGCTACGGCTTTCTGCTGCCCATGGATGAGGCCCGCACCCAGGTGGCCATCGATCTGTCCGGCCGCGCCTATGCGATTTTCGAGGGCCGCTTCGGTCGCGAGGAAGTCGGCGGCTTGGCCACGGAACTGGTGCCACATTTCTTCCGCTCGCTGGCCGACAGTCTGGGGGCGGCGCTGCATATCAGCGTGTCGGGGGAAAACTCCCACCACATGATTGAAGCCTGCTTCAAGGGTACGGGCCGGGCGCTGCGCCAGGCATTTCGTCGCGAGGGCAGCGAATTGCCCAGCACCAAGGGCATGCTGTGAGCCTCGACGTCGCCATCATCGACAGCGGCGGCGCCAATCTGGCCTCCCTGCAGTTCGCACTCGAGCGGCTGGGCGCGCGCAGCATCGTGACCAGTGATGCTGGCGAGATCGCCGCGGCGCCGCGGGTGATACTGCCCGGGGTGGGTTCGGCACTTGCCGCCATGCAGCGCCTCAATGCCGCCGGGGTTGCCGCGCAGCTGCCGCAGCTCAAGCAGCCGCTGCTGGGCATCTGCCTGGGAATGCAGCTGCTGTTTCTCAAGTCCGAGGAAGGGCCGGCGCAATGCCTGGGCATCCTGCCGCAGACGGTGCGCCGGCTGGAGCCCAAGCAAGGGCGCCCGGTGCCTCATATGGGCTGGAACCGCCTGCACATCGCGCACCCCGACCCACTGCTGGAGGGTGTGGCCGAGCATGAGCACCTGTACTTCGTGCACAGCTACGCCGCGCCGGTGTCAGCGACGACGCTGGCCACCTGCTCCTACGGCGTGGAAATAGCAGCGGTGGTGCGCAAGGGCAATTTCTGGGGCACCCAGTTTCATCCGGAGCGGTCCACCAAGGTCGGCGCGCGCATTCTCGCCAACTTCCTGAGGCTCGCCTGAGATGCTGCTCATTCCGGCGATTGACCTGCGCAACGGCCACTGCGTGCGCCTTCTCAAGGGCGACTTTGCAGCCGAGACGCGCTACGAGTACGAACCTCACGAACTGCTGCAGCGCTATCGCGGCATCGGTGCCACCTGGCTGCACGTCGTGGATCTGGACGGGGCGCGTGACGGCACCCTGGCCAACCGCAGCATCGTGGTGAGCCTGGCCTCGCAGACGGCGGTCAGAATCCAGGTCGGTGGCGGCGTGCGCTCCGCCGCGGTCATCGATGATCTGCTGCGCCAGCGGGTTGCGCGCGTGGTCATCGGCAGCCTGGCGGTCGAGCGGCCCGAGGAGGTCATCGGCTGGCTGCAGCAGTTCGGGCCGGCCCGCATCTGTCTGGCGTTCGACATTCTGAATGATGCGGACGGGGTTCCCCGGGTGCGCACGCGCGGTTGGACCCAGGGGGGACAGCTCAGTCTGTGGCAGGCGTTGGAACCCTTCGTGCCGCACGGACTGCAACACGTGCTGTGTACCGACATCGAGCGGGACGGCGCGTTGTCGGGGCCGGCCCTGGATCTGTATCGCGAGGCCCGCCGACGCCATCCGACCATCGCCTGGCAGGCCTCGGGCGGCGTGCGCGACGCCGCGGATCTCACCGCCCTCGACGCACTGGGCATGGCGGCCGCCGTCAGCGGCAAGGCCCTGCTGGAGGAGCGCATGACCTCTGAGGAGCTGCGACCATTCTTGCCAAACGCATAATTCCCTGCCTGGATGTCCGTGATGGCCAGGTGGTCAAGGGCGTTCGCTTCCGCGACCACAAGGTCGTCGGCGACATTCTTGAACTCGCCGCCCGTTATCGCGACGAGGGCGCCGACGAGCTGGTGTTCTACGACATCACCGCGAGCCCCGAGGGCCGCTCGGTGGACCGCGCCTGGGTCAACAAAGTCGCGCGGGTACTCGACATCCCCTTCTGCGTGGCCGGCGGCATCCGCTCGGTGGCCGATGCCGAAGCGGTGCTGAATGCGGGGGCCGAGAAGATCTCGGTCAACTCCCCTGCCCTCGCCGATCCCGATCTCATCAATGCCTTGAGTGCGCGCTTTGGTTCCCAATGCGTGGTGGTCGGCATCGACAGCCAGACCATTACCGGCAGCTACACGGTCTACCAGTTCACCGGCGACCCGGATCTGGCGCGTGATTCCGGTCGCGACACCTTAGCCTGGGTGCGAGAAGTCCAGGACCGCGGCGCCGGCGAGATCGTCCTTAACTGCATGGCCAGTGATGGGGTGCGCCGTGGCTACGACATCGCGCAATTACGCGCGGTTCGCAAGATCTGCCGTGTGCCGCTTATTGCCTCCGGCGGTGCGGGATCCGCCGAACACTTTCGCGATGCGTTCGAAGTGGCAGGCGTCGACGCGGCACTGGCGGCCAGCGTGTTCCACTCCGGCGCCATCGCCATCCGTGACCTGAAGGCGGGACTGCTGGTGGCAGGCATCGAGGTACGTCCATGGCCATGACCTCAGACCCGACTGATCTGTCCCGATTGGACTTCACCAAGGGCGCGGGGCTACTGCCCGCCATCATCCAGCACGCGGACACCGGCGCGGTATTGATGCTCGGCTACATGAACGCCGCGGCCCTCGCGGCCACCCAGGCGCGTGGCCGTGTCGTGTTCTACAGCCGCAGCCGCCAGGTGTTATGGGAGAAAGGTGAGACATCCGGTCACACGCTCACCGTCGAGGCGATCCGTACCGACTGCGATGCCGACACGCTGCTCATCACCGCGCGGCCGCTCGGGCCCACCTGTCACGAAGGCACGACGACCTGTTTTGGTGATGCCCCGCTCACCGGTGCCTCGCGTCTGGGGTTCCTCACGCAACTCTCAGCCATCATCGAGCAGCGCAGCGGCGAATCCCCGGAGCGAAGCTACACCGCCGCGCTCTTCGCCGGCGGCCCGAAGCGGCTGGCGCAGAAAGTGGGCGAAGAAGGCGTCGAAGTGGCGCTGGCTGCGGTCGCGGAAGCCGATGACAAGCTGGTAGGCGAGGCAGCGGATCTGCTGTTCCATTTGATGGTGCTGCTGCGGAGCAGAAAGCTGCAGTTAGAAGATGTGGTGCGGGAACTGGCCTCGAGACACACTAAGGCCTGAGCATTTCCCGCCGCATCACCTCGTGCATGTCGGCCTGTTCGACATTGAGGTTCTGCTCCAGGTTCGCCCCGTACAGGCCTTTCAGGTAGGCGATGTCGGCGGAGGTGATGGTCGTCGGCGCGGCGCTGCACCCGGTGGCCAGGAGATTGACGATGCTCGGCAGCTCGCTGCAGACATCCGCCGAGGCCAGGCGCGTGAGGGCCAGCATCGCGATGTAGTCGGAGATGCTCTGCACCGGAAGTTTCGCGACCGCCTTGCTGTCCACGATGACGAGGACGTGCACGAATTCGCTGCGCAGTCCCTTGCTGATGCGGCTGCCGGCAATGCCCGACGGGGCGAATCCCGCTTTGGAATCCGCGCTGTCGTATGAGTCCAGGTGCAATCCCGGCGCGTACATGTCGGTCACGGCACCGGCAAAGTTTCCTGCGCTGGGGCTGGCCGCGGCGGCACTATCAATCGGGGGCTGGTAGTCCAGCGAGCGCGTCCCGGTTACGTACCAGGCTTGAACCGGACGGCTGAAGGTCAAGGCCTGCTGGCGCTCGGCGGTGGGGAAGTAGCCCAGCATGGGACGGTAAACCTTGGCGATCCGATCCACCAGTCCCTGCGGCGACGGCGTAAATACCACTTCGACGTTGACATCGCATGTCTTGCCGGCGGCCCGGGTCGGAGCGCCCACGGCCCGGGCCACGTCCGTGATCCGGTGTGAGACGAGGTCATCCACCGGGCCCTGCAGGCCTGAGACCGTCGGACAGACATTCTCGCGCCAGCGGCCGACTTGGCCGATGTGAGCCCCAGGCTTGGCATGCGACTTCACGAACTGCTGGATCTCATGATTGAGCTTGGGTGTATCCATCCTGCCGACGACGGTAACTTCCTGCAGCGGCGGCGAGCTGTCAGCCGGGGATGGGTTGGGCGCGGGGGCGACCGCGGCGCAGACGAAGGTGGTCGTGCACAGGCTCAATGCCATGGGCACAAGGATGCTCAGCAGGTGATGTCGCACGGTGTTCCTCAACATGAGATTTTCTACGCGGCCCGCTACCGGCCGGCGATCGCCGTGACCATTCGATCGCGGATGTCGCCCTGCTCGAGATTGAGGCGTTTCTCGAGGTCGGACGCATACAGCGCCTTGAGGTACGCGGTGTCGGTGTCGGTGAGCCCTGCGGGCTTTTGCCGCTGTCCGCAGCCGCTTGACAGCAGGTCGAGGATGCTCGGCAGCTCGCTGCAGCCATCGAGCAGGTTGACCCGCGTGAGCGCGAGCATCGCCACATAGTCGGCCACCGACGACAACGAGTCCTGGGCTATCTTGCCGCTGTCGACGATGACGAGCACTTGCAGAAACTCGCTGCTGAGCCCCTGCGTGAAGTAACTGCCGGGGCGGCCGAAGCCCGCAAAGCCTTCGCCGTAGGCCGGATCGACTCGCGCGCCGTCGCGAGCGATGCCACCCGGCGGCGTGGACATGTCGACCCCCATCTGCAGCACCGCCATGGCGGCTTCGTCGCCGATGGGTGGAGACCAGCCATCCGGCGCCTTGGTCCCGGTGGTATACCAGGATTGAACGGCACGGCGCGCGATGGCGTCGCCGGGCGTGCGGGAGGAGCCGAGCAGCGACGGATAGGCCTTGGCGATGTGATTCAGGAGTTGCTGCGGCTCAGCCGTGAATACGATTTCTAAATTGACCGGACAGCCCTTGCCGACTTGACTGGCTGGGGCGCCGATGCTGCGCGCCACGCCCGTCACGCGCTTCATCACAAAGGCGCTGGCCGCAGGTTTCAGCCCCGTCACCCGCGGACACAGCGCCGTGCTCCAGCGGCCGATCTGGTGGATCACCGGGTTTACTGCCGCGTGCGATTTCACGAACTGACTGGCGATACGCTTCAAGGTCTCACGGGGAAGCTTCGCTGCGGTGACCAACACCTCCGCCAGCGACTGAGCATCCTGGGATGCCGCAGATTCTGCAGGCTGCGCCGCGGCGGCACGCTGCGCCAAGAGCGCGACGCTTAACAGTAGAATCGCCCCACTCCTCGGCATGTGCACGTCGCGCCTCTCGTCAATCCATCCGTCGGCCCCTCCGTATCTTAAGGCTTATCGCCTCGCCGGATAAGGTGAGCGCGACTTAACCTACAAGCGGATGATTACTTGTCCGATACGAGGCCATCGTTTCGTCTGCGAACTTTGTTCTTACAAATTGTAGGAGAGATGCGATGAATTCCGTGGGGACACCGCAAGTGGGAAATTGGTACCAGTATCAGCACAAGGGCGAGCGGTTTCAGGTCGTGGGGGTGGACGCCGCATCGGGCACCATCGAGGTCCAATCCTTCGACGGCGAACTGGACAGCATCGATGTCGATGACTGGCAGGAGCTACCGCTGGCGGCGGCAGCCGCGCCGGAGGATTGGACCGGAGCGCTGGAGGACGTCGAGCCGGATGAGATCAGCGAGGACGATTCGCCCTCGGATCGCGCCTCCGGCCAGGGCGAGTTTCCAATCGAATAGTTGACAGCGGTCAGTCCGACACGGCGGGCACCCGAAGGTCCTCGACTACCTCACCTTGTTGCGTGATTTCGGCCTCATGCGGCAGGTCCCGCCACGACTCGCGCAAGCCATCCGTGTACCAGGAGCGCATGGCGGGCACCTCGAGCATCCGCGCAACGTATGCCTGTGACACCCGGTCGACCTTGAGCCCGTAGGTCTGGATGCGAAACACCACGGGGGCGTAGAAGGCGTCCGCGCCGCTGAACACGGATCCGGCGAGGAACGGACCGCCGAAGTGCTCCAGACCATCGTTCCACAGCGTTGCAAGGCGCTTGAGGTCGGCGCTCAGCCGATCCGAAACGGCGTGCAGGCGCACCCGTATCCCGCAACTCATGGCGCAGCGACTGCGCAGTTCGCCGAAGCCCGAATGCATTTCCGCCGCCGCACTGCGTGACCAGGCCCGGGCGTCCGTGGCTTCCGGCCACACCCCGGCATGCCGTTCCGCCAGGTATTCGACGATCGAGAGGGAGTCCCACACGGTGATATCGCCGTCCACCAGGCAGGGCACCTTGCCGTTGGGCGCAATACGTCGGTACGCGGCCCACTCGTTCGAACGGTGAAACGGAATCAGATTTTCGGTGAACGGGACGTGCAACTCCCGCATCAGCACCCAGGGGCGCAGCGACCAGGAGGAGTAGTTCTTGTTGGCAATGTGCAGGGTGTACATGGCGGTCATTATTACTGTGGGCTGAGTTCATCCGCGCGATGCTGAGCTTCGGCCGCCTCAGCGTTGCGATTGCGGGCCTTCAGGGATTCGGCGATCAGGTGCCAGGAGGCCGACTGGGCATGCGGATCCCCGGTCGCCAGCTGCAGCGCCTTGTGACCGATTCCCCCGGCCTGCTCATAGTGGCCGGCCGTCTCATGGACCTCGCCGAGCTCGATCCACAGCAGCGGGTTGTCGGGCTCAATGCGCAGTGCGCGCTCGAGGGTGCCGATGGCCTGCTGGGGGTCCCCGCCTGCCGCCTGGCGATGCGCCTGCGCGACGAGCGCCGTGGCCGCCGCACCCAGGCGAAACTGACGCGTCGAAGGCGGTGCTGTCACCGGAGGTGGCGCCGGTGGCGGCAGCGCGCTGGCAGGTGCCGCCGGATTGGGGTTGGCGCTGCCCGGACTGGTCGTGCCCGGGGCCGTAGTAACCGGTGGTGGGCTCGTGGCGACGGGCTCGCGGAACATCACACAGCCACTCAAGCCGAGCCCCAGAGACGCCAGTACACACAGGGGCTGCAGCTGCCGGGCCCTGAACACTCTCGCCATGATGCTGTACACCCTCAATGATGCGTGATGCTCTGCAGCCACTTGCTCGCCTTGTCCAGCAGACTCGGCTGTGGCGTGGCAGGCTGCGTGCCGGGCTGCGCGCCGCCGAACATTGTGCAGCCCGGGGGCGCGGTCGGCGGAGTAAAGCTCAACGGCACATAGACCGTCACCGGCTCCGATGGGCAGCCGGCCGCTGGCAGGTAGCCGCTCTGGTAGTCAATGGTAACCGGATGCAGGGTATCCGGCATGACACTTGATATCGAGGTAGGCCCGAGCGCCGTCAGCAGTCGATCCCAGACGCCGAGCGCACCGGCCGAACCGGTGAGCCCGGTCACACGATCATCATCGTAACCAACCCAGACGACGGCCACCGCATTGCCCGCGAAACCGGCAAACCAGCTGTCGCGCAGATCCGAGGAGGTCCCGGACTTGCCGGCCACCACCACACCGGTGGGCAGGATCGACTCGGCGGCCACTCCCGTGCCGCGCTGTATGACCTGCTCCATCATCATCTGGACCGCGAACACAGCATCCGGCTGGGCTACGGGTGTCACGTCCAGGTTGAAGGCCTTCAGGGCCTTGCCATCGGCACCCAGCACCGCGCGTACCGCGCGCAGGTTGCTCTTGAATCCGCCATTGGCCAACCCGGTATACAACTGTGCGACATCCAGGGGAGTGAGTTCAAAAGTCCCCAGCAGCAATGACGGTATACGCGGCGGGTCCTCCTCGATGCCAAAGCGCTGGAGGGAATGCCGTACGGTGTCGAGGCCAATGTCCATGCCGAGGTTGATGGTGGCGAGATTCAGCGACCGTGCCAGACCCTTCACCATGGGCACCGGGCCATTGATGTCATGCTCGAAGTTCTCCGGCTTCCAGTCCGGTGAGCCCGGCAGCTTGATGTCCACCGGCACGTCCTGAATGATGCTGGCCGGGTTGTAGCGACCGGTTTCGATCGCAGCCAGGTACACGAAGGGCTTGACCAGCGAGCCGATCGGCCGGCGTGCATCCAGCGCGCGGTTGAAGCCGTCGAAGCCCGCCTCACGACCACCGATCACCGCCGTCACATCGCCACTTTGCGGCGCGGTCACCACCACCGACCCCTCGAGCGGGTCACCCTTGGTCTTGCGCTGTCGATCCAGGCGGGTCAGCTCGCGTTCCAATATTTTTTCAGCCAGCTCTTGGGTGCGCGGATCGAGGTTGGTGAACACCGACAGTCCCGCCTCGGTGAGGTCCTGCTCGCGGTAGTCGCGGCGCAGGGTACGGCGCACCAGATCCAGGTACGCCGGGTAGTAGCCGCCCGAGCCGCGAACCATGACGGACAGCGGACGCGCCTGGGCGTTCTGCGCATCCGCCGGGCTGATGATTTTCTGCTCCGCCATCAGGCCCAGCACCACATTGCGGCGCTTCAGGGCCCGGTCCGGGTGGCGTCGCGGATCGTAGTAGGACGGCCCTCGCGCCACCGCCACCAGGGTCGCCACCTGCGCCAGATCCAATTCCATCAACGGCTTGCCGAAGTAGAACTGGCTGCCGAGACCGAAGCCGCGGATGGCCCGATCCCCATCCTGTCCCAACTGAATCTCATTGATGTAAGCCGTCATGATGTCGGTCTTGCTGAAGTGCAACTCCAGCAGTACCGCCATCAGGGCTTCCTGAATCTTGCGACCCGCCGTGCGGCGCGAATCCAGAAAATAGTTCTTCACCAGCTGCTGGGTGAGCGTGCTGCCGCCTTGCTCGAGCTGCCGGGAGCGCAGATCGACCCAGATGGCGCGCAGGACGCCCAGCGGATCGATCCCGTGGTGAGTGTCGAAATTCCGGTCTTCCACGGCCTTGAGGGCCGCCGGCAGCAGCGCCGGCACCTGCTCGGGCGTGACGACGATGCGATCCTCCCCGTGGATGGGGAAGATGCTGCCGATGAGCATCGGCTCGAAGCGAGCAATGGCAACTTCCTTGCCGGCGGTATCGGTGAGGCCGCTGATACCGCGGTCGTTGGTATCGACCTTCAGTAGGGTTGCCGGACGCACTTCATCGGCGAAGCGCGCGGCACGCAGGTTGACCTGGAAGCGACTGCCCTGGCGCGAGTAGCTGCCTGGCCGGTCGGCCTGATCGGCATGCCGGTACTGCAGTCGCTGCAGCTCATGCTCCAGGTCGCCTGCGTCCAGGTCCTCGCCCGCGTACAGCTCGAGTGGCGCCGCGTAAACCTGCGCCGGCAACGTCCAGCGTCGACCCTCGAACTGGGTGGTGACGATGCGATCCAGGTGCGCCACGTACAGGGCCAGCGCGATGCCGCACAGCATCACCACCGCCAGCACGTAGCGCCAAATCTTCACCTCTGTCGCCCCACTGCCATCGCTATTCTACAGACAAGCCTCAGATGCAAAGTTCCTCGGCCGGCTCGCGCAGGGTGTAGCGCGAACTCATGGCGTGGCCATAGGCGCCGGCATTCGCGACCAGCAGCACGTCGCCCGAGTGCGTCGGCGGCAGCATCCGGTCATGCCCGAGGATGTCGCCGCTTTCGCAGATCGGACCGACGATGCTGGCCTGGACCGTGGCCGGGTCATCCACCCGGGTCAGATTCACGATCTCATGGTACGCGCCATACAGTGCCGGGCGAATCAGCGAATTCATGCCCGTGGCCACACCTACATAAGTAGTGTCGCCCTTTGATTTCAACTGCGTGACGCGCGCCAGCAGCACACCGGCCTGCGCCACCAGGTAGCGCCCCGGCTCCAGCCAGAATGACAGCTGGGGATGAGCTTCCTTAACGCGAGCCAGGGCGGCATCGAGCATCGCCAGGTCGAACTCGGCCTGGCCTTCGCGCTCGGGCACACCCAGGCCGCCGCCGACATCCACCACCGTCACATCCGGGAAGCGCCCCGCGAGCTCGGTGAGCAGCTCCGCGGTCTGCTCCCAGTTGGTCACATCCAGGATGCCGCTGCCACTGTGGGAGTGCAGGCCAATGACGCGCGCGCCTGCCGCGCGCACGGCCTCGGCCAGCTGATCGATTTCGGAAACCGGCACGCCGAACTTGGAATGCTCGCCGCCGGTGCGCACATGACGGTGGTGACCACGGCCCACGCCGCCGTCGACCCGGACGAAGATATCCTTGCCGGCGAAGACCTTCGGCCAGTTCTCGATGGCGAACTGGCTGTCCAGAGTCATCTGCACGCCCTGCGCGAAAGCCCAGATGTACTCATCACGGCCGATGAAATTCGGCGTATAGAGAATGCGGCTGCGGTCGATGTCAGGCACCGTATTGATCAGATGCTCGACCTCGCCGCGGGACACGCAGTCGAAATCCAGGCCCTGCGCGTGAAATAGCCGCAGCAGTTCCGGATGCGGATTGGCCTTCATGGCATACAGCACGCGCGCAGCGGACTTCACGCCCTTCAGGGCCTGCGCGGCACTGCGCAAGGTGGCGCGATCGTAGACGTAGGCACAATCGCGACCGTCCATCAGCCGCTGCAGATCGGCGCGGCGCAGCTTCCACCATGGCGCCTGGTGAGCCACGACCGGCGCGTGACCATGCGGCGTGAACAGCTGATCCCAGGTGGGGCCGAGCGAATGGTCGGAGCGCGAGCGCGGAATCAAGAGCTCGTGCAGCTGGTCGACCAGTCGATCGCCCTGGCTTTCGTCGACGACGAAAGTGAAGTTCAGATCATTGGCAGCCTGGCTCACCAGGTACACCTGCTGTTCGGCGAACAGTTCAAAGGCATCACCGAGCTGCGGCAGGATGGCGCGGATGTTGCGGCCCACCAGGCTGACCGAGGCACACGGACCGATGGCGCGCGCGCGGCACAGACCGGACAGCGCCGTGATCAAGGCATCCAGCTGGGTGCTGTCCAGCGTATTGGCCGCCGGGTCCAATGACACCGTGACGTTGGTTTCTGAGGTCGACACCAGGTCCACGGACATGCCGTGGTCCTTGAAGATCTGGAAGGCATCGGCCAGGAACCCCACCTGATGCCACATCCCGGGGCTGTCCAGAGCGATGAGGGTGATGCCCTTCTTGATGCATACCGCCTTGACCTGGGCACCGGTGTCGCCGGCATCGGCGCTGAGCACGGTGCCCGGCAGATCCGGCACCTGGGTCGCCAGCACATGCAGCGGGATCTGGTATTGACGTACCGGCAGAATGCAGCGCGGATGCAGGACCTTCGCGCCGCTGCTGGCAATCTCCTGCGCCTCATCGTAATGCAGCGCGCGCAGCTGCCGCGCGCTGGGCGTGGAGCGCGGATTGGCGCTGAACATGCCCGGCACGTCGGTCCAGATCTCCAGCCGCTCGGCACTGAGCTTGGCGGACAGGTAGGCCGCTGAGGTATCCGAGCCGCCGCGACCCAGCAGCACCGTGTTGCCGTCCGCATCACTGGCGATGAATCCCTGGGTGATCACGACCTGCCCCAGCGCATTCAGCCGCTCACGGAAGGCCTCGTCGGGCATGAAGATGCAGGTGGCATTCAGTACCGAGGCCTTGGCCGAGCCCCCACGACGCTCATCGGCCTTCAGCACCGTGCGCGCATCCAGCCAATGCGCATCCAGGCCCTGCGACTTGAGGAAGCGAGCCCCGAGGTCGGTCGACATGAGCTCCCCGGCGGCCATGACCCGCGCGCGGGTGCGGTCGCTCAATTCGCCAACGAGCGCGACTCCGGCGCTGATCTGTCCGAGTTCCTCGAACTGCTGCTCCAGCGCGGCTCCCACCGGTATCTGCAGTTCCGCGGCGAGGTGGCGGTGGCGCTCCTGAATGGCATTGAATACCTCGTCCTGCGAGCCGAGCAGCGCCGACTCGATGAGCTTCTCGAGCTTGTCGGTGATGCCGGTGACGGCGGAATGCACGACGAGCACGCGCGCGCCCTCGTCCACGCGCGTGCGCACGATCTGTGCGATGTTGCGCCAGTTGGCCAGCGAAGACACGCTGCTGCCACCGAACTTCAGAACCAGCCACTGCGGAAAATTGCGCGCCACGATGCGGTGCCTCGATATGGGACCCGTGTCAGCGGCGCAGTACAACCTGAGCGCTTTGGGGCCCTAAGGATTCGTCGGATTGTCTTGGGGAGCGAGAGGAACGGGCTGCCGCGCCCGCGGCCTACCCCTCATCATCAAAGATGTCGCGCAGGTCCTTTTCCAGCTTGCGATCGGCGAGCACCTCTTCCAGTTTGCTCCACGCGGCTTTGCCACGTTTTCCCTGGGTGCGTACGCGTTTGTCCACGCGGTCCAGAATACGGTCGTAGTCGGTACCGTCTTCAGGTGCGTTGTTGAGGAATTCGTCGTCCAGATCGAAGTTTTCGTTATCGCGCTCTGACATCGTTGAAGGTGAAAATTTACATGTAAAAACAACGACTTACACCCAAAAGGTTAACCCTGCGGGTGCGCGAACTATAACGGATCCGCACAGCCTTTCAACTGTTTGTGCACAAACCTCGCGGCAGCGGCCTGGCAGAGGATGTCAAGACGCTCAAGTACAAGATAAAGCAAGAGCGATCGGGATCAGCCGATGCCGCAATCGGGATAGGCTACGATCGTGACTTTTACCGGCGTGTTGGCGCCTGATGGCCGCCAATTTGGGGTTATTGGTTGACCCAGCGGCTGCCGTCAGCGGGCGGCGTGGCCTGCGTGGTGGTCTGGGGCACCGGGACCGGTGCCGGCGGCGGGGCCGCCTCGCGAGGGGCAACCGGGGGCGCGTCGGTCGGCGGCGCAGCCTGCGGTGCCGATCCGGATGCCGGTGGCTCCACGTCCGCCTGCAGGCCCACCAGCACCGGAATGCCATCGGCCTTGCGCAGCGTATCGATGGCGATATCCCAGTTGACCGCGGTGGTGGTAGTGCCCAGCGCCTGCGTGAGCAGGTCTTCGAATTTGCTCAATACCGGCGCGACGCTCTGGCCCTGCGCGTCCACGGGCGGGTGCGCCTCGAGCAACAGATCGCCGTCCACGAATGCCACCTTGAGGGGCACGTTGATGAGGTAGACCTTGGTACCCACGGGCACGGTCGGAAACAGTGCCGCGACATCTTCCGGATACATGCGGATGCAGCCGTGGGTCACGGCCATGCCCACCGCCAACGGATTGTTGGTGCCGTGAATGAGGTAGTCACCCGGATGAATGGCCAGGCGCATGGCGAACAGACCCAGCGGATTGTCCGGACCGGCCTTGATCACGCCCCGTGGCAAGGGATCATTGTTGGCCAGGTGTTCGGCGCGCACCGAGGCCGGCGGATTCCAGGTCGGATTCTTTTCCTTGGACACCACGTGGGTCAGACCCATTGGCGTCTGCCAGTCCATCTTGCCGATGCTCACCGGATAAGTGACGACCACCGGGGTCTGGCCCCTCTTGGGCTTGGGGAAATAATAGATCCGGTGTTCCGGAATGTTCACGACGATGCCATCGCGCGGTCCGGGCGGCAGGATATGGCGCCCGGGGATGACGATGTCCTTGCCCTCTCCGGGCAACCACGGGTCGACCTTGGGATTGGCGCGCGCCATCTCTTCGTAGCCAAGCCCATAGCGCCGGGCAATTTCCACCAGCGTGTCCGAGTAATGCGTGGTGATATGCAGGTCTTCGCCGACCACCTGCAGGTTCGGGTCCGTAAGCGGATACACCGCGGCCTGCGCCGGGGGTAGGGCCAAAAGCGTGAGTCCGATGACCAAAGCGCGGATGAACATGCCTTTCATGAGCCGCTATTCTACAGCCATGGCGCTGCCACGCACATTCTATGCACGCGATGCCTTGAGCGTTGCCCGGGACCTGCTCGGCATGCACCTTATAATTCGTCACACCACCGGCCTGCGGGTGGGTCGCATTGTTGAAACCGAGGCCTATCAGGGTCCGGATGACCTGGCCGCGCACAGTGCCGGCGGCCGACGCACCGCGCGCACCGAAGTCATGTACGGGCCGGCGGGTCACGCCTATGTCTACCTCATCTATGGCATCTGGAACTGCCTGAATGTGGTCGCCGGTACGCCGGGGGTCCCGCATGCGGTATTGCTGCGCGCGCTGGAGCCGGTCGCGGGCATCGACCAACCCAGTTGGGGCCCGGGGCTGCTGTGCCGGGCGCTCGGCATCGATCGCCGCTACAACGGCCGGGATCTGCGCGGTCGCAAACTGTGGATCCAGAAGCCCAGGACCGCAGCGTCACTGCGGATCGCCACCGCCACTCGCATCGGTGTCGACTATGCGGGCGATTGGGCACAGCGCCCCTGGCGCTTCTTCGACCGCGACTCGGCGTTTGTCTCGACGGTCACGGCGGCGGCGCGCCGCCGCGCCACCGCAGCCGGCGGGCGACTTCAGATCCAGGTCTGAGTGTCACCGCGGCCCTCGCCGCCCCAGCCCAGCACCTGCCGCTCCTTAAGCAGCGCCATCACGCGCGCCGCCGACGGTGCGAGGCTTTCGCGAGTGGTGTCCAGTCGCAGGTCCGGTTGTTCCGGCGGCTCATACGGTGAATCGATTCCCGTGAAATTCTTGATCAGACCGGCCTTGGCGCGGGCATACAGACCCTTTGGATCGCGGCGTATGCACTCCTCGAGCGGCGTATCGACGAACACCTCGATGAATTCACCGTCCGACACCAGTTCGCGCACCATCTGCCGCTCCGCGCGAAACGGCGAAATGAAGGAGCACAGGACGATGAGGCCGGCATCCGTGAACAGCTTGGCCACCTCGCCGACGCGGCGCACGTTCTCGACACGGTCGGCGTCGGTGAAGCCAAGATCCCGATTCAGACCGTGCCGCACGTTATCGCCGTCCAGCAGATAGGTGTGAGCGCCGCCGCCGTGCAGTTCCTGCTCGACCAGGTTGGCGATGGTGGACTTGCCCGAACCCGACAAGCCGGTGAACCACAGGATCACCGGCTTGTGGCCGTTGCGATGCACGCGCGCGGCTTTGTCGATCGACAGGCTCTGACGATGAACATTGGTCGCGCGCCGCAGGCCAAATGAAATCATGCCCGCGCCTGCCGTGGCGTTGGTGAAGCGGTCGATCAGAATGAAGGCGCCGGTCTCGCGGTTCTCGGCGTACGGGTCCAGCGCCACCGGCGCGGAGGTCGCCACGTTGCACAACCCGATCTCATTGAGGCCCAGGGTCTTGGCGGCAATGTGTTCCAGGGTGTTGACGTCCACCTTGTGTTTGAGGGTCGTGACCCGGGCCGGTACGAAACGGGTACCGATGCGCATCAGATAGGAGCGGCCCGGGAGCATGGCGTCTTCAGCCATCCACAGCAGATGTGCAGCGAACTGGTCCACGACCTCAGGGCGCTGCTCAGGCGGTGCCAGGACATCACCGCGCGCGATGTCGACCTCGTCGGCCAGTACCAGCGTGACCGCATCCCCGGCGTGCGCCTCGGACAGATCGCCATCGGCCGTCACGATGCGCGTGACGCGGGTCTCACGGCCCGAGGCCGCCACCACCAGCGGCTCGCCGTTGCGGATGCTGCCCGAGGCCACCGTCCCGGAGAATCCGCGGAAATCAAGGTTCGGGCGGTTGACCCACTGCACCGGGAAGCGGAACGGCTTGGCGAGCATGCCCGCCTCGACGTCGACGCCTTCCAGGAATTCCAGAAGCGTAGGTCCCGCAAACCATTTGAGTCGCTCCGAGCGCGTCGTCACATTGTCGCCGAAGCGGGCGGAGACCGGCACTGCCGTGACCGACGCGAACCCCAGTGACTTGGCGAACCCCATGTAGTCGCCGACGATATGATGGAAGCTCTCGGCCGAGTAATCCACGAGGTCGATCTTGTTGATGGCAACGGCGACGTGGCGGATGCCCAAGAGCGAGCAGATGTAGCTGTGGCGGCGCGTCTGCGTCAGCACACCCTTGCGGGCGTCGATGAGGATGACCGCGGCATCGCTGTTGGACGCCCCGGTGGCCATGTTGCGCGTGTATTGCTCATGCCCGGGTGTGTCGGCCACGATGAACGAGCGGCGCGGCGTGCTGAAGAAGCGATAGGCCACATCGATGGTGATGCCCTGTTCGCGCTCGGCCTCGAGCCCGTCGACCAGCAGCGCCAGATCGATGTCCTCGCCGGTGGTGCCATGCTTGCGGCTGTCGCGCGCCAGAGTTGCCAGCTGATCCTCGAGGATGAGCTTGGAGTCGAACAGCAGGCGGCCGATGAGCGTGGACTTGCCGTCATCCACCGAGCCGCAGGTGAGGAAGCGCAGCAGGCTCTTTTCCATCAGAAATAGCCTTCGCGCTTCTTGCGTTCCATGGAGGCCGCTTCATCGCTGTCGATGAGACGGCCGGAGCGCTCCGAGGTGCGGGAGGCGAGCATTTCATCGATGATCGCATCCAGGGTGGTCGCCGAACTTTCGATGGCGGCCGACAGCGGATAGCAGCCCAGCGAGCGGAAGCGCACCGTGCGCAGTTCCTCTTTTTCTCCGGGCAGCAGCGGCATGCGCTCATCGTCTCGCATGATCAGCAGGCCATCGCGAGTGACCACCGGACGCGGCGCCGCGAAGTACAAGGGCACCACCGGAATGTCCTCGGCGCGGGTGTACTGCCACACGTCGAGCTCGGTCCAGTTGGACAGCGGGAAGACGCGGATGGTCTCGCCCTTGGCGAGGCGGGTGTTATAGAGCTGCCACAGCTCGGGGCGCTGATTGCGCGGCTCCCAGCTGTGGCCGGCCGAGCGCACCGAAAAAATACGCTCCTTGGCGCGGCTTTTTTCCTCATCGCGCCGCGCGCCACCGAAGGCTGCGTCGAATCCGTACAGGTCGAGGGCCTGCTTCAGGGCCTCGGTTTTCATGACCTGGGTGTGAACCTGGGAGCCGGAACGGATCGGATTGATGCCGCGTGCCACGCCGTCCTGGTTGGTATAGGTCAGGAGCTTGAATCCATAGCGCGCCACGATCATGTCGCGGTGCTTGATCATGTCGCGGAACTTCCAGCCTGTGTCCACGTGCAGCAGCGGGAACGGCGGCTTGGAGGGGAAGAAGGCCTTCAGCGCGAGGTGCAGCATCACGCCGGAATCCTTGCCGATGGAATACAGCATGACCGGATTTGCGAACTCGGCGGCGACCTCGCGCATGATGCCGATGGACTCGGCCTCGAGGCGTTTCAGATGCGCCGAGAGGGGTCCGGCTTTCATGCCGCCACCGCCTGTGGCACCAAGGCACCGCTGGCGATGAACCAGGGATTGCGAAACTGCGGCTTGCCATAGCGCAGCGGCCGCAGCTCAGGGTCAACGACCCGGCCGCCTGCTGCGACCAGCACCGCATGCCCGGCCGCGGTATCCCACTCCATCGTGGTGCCCAGGCGCGGATACAGGTCGGCCTCCCCGACGGCGACCATACAGAACTTGAGCGACGAGCCCACCGATACCAGCTGCGCAATCGGGTAGCGCGCCAGGTAGGCGTCGGTCTCGGCGGTACGGTGCGAGCGCGAGGCCACTGCAGTCACTCCCACCGCGGGAACGGCGCGCACCCGCATGGGGGTGAGCGTCGTGAGGACGGGATGCTCGGCATCCAGGGTTGCGCGCAGCGCCTGCCCGGCTGCCACGTTGGCCGCGAACAGCTGGCCCGTCGCCGGCGCATACACCACGCCCAGAACCGGCGACCCCTGGCGGATCAGGGCGATGTTGACGGTGAAGTCGCCGCGCTTGTGGACGAATTCCTTGGTGCCATCCAGGGGGTCGACCAGGAAAAACTCCTCGGCCACTTGCGGGACGCGGCCCGCGGCCACCTGTTCCTCGGCGACCACCACGGTACCGGGTGCCTGCAGTTGCAGGTGCCGCAGGATGATTTCCTCAGCGACATGGTCCGCGGTGGTGACCGGGGAATCATCAGCCTTGGTTTGGACTTCGAAGGTCCCATGGTAAATGCGGTTCGCGGCCCGGCCTGCCTCAAGGGCAGCCGCGATCATGGCATCGAGTAACAAACCGTCTGACATTCAATTGTGTATTTGCGCTAGTTACAGCGGGGGGCCGGAAGTGTACACAGGCAGCTGTATGCTGAGGTGCCGTGCAGGTCCAGTTGTAAGACTTGTTGGGCATTAGCATATAAGTCTTATGGTTAATCAGAGAGTTATGAAGTATTTCTACAAAGTGGCGCAGTCACACCGCCGACCTCACGTCAACGACGGCACGGCGTGTCGCGTTTTGCGTAGTGAAGGTATCCGCATTGGAAACGAATCATGATGCTCAAAGCTTCTCTGCTCCGTCAGTCCCGCCTGCTGGCCTTGGTCGCGACCGCTGCGGCTTTGTCGGCCTGTGTCGTGGGGCCCCCGCCGCGGGAGTTGGCGCCGCCCCCGCCGCCGCCGAATGTCACGGTGTACGCCTACCCCCAGCAGGGTCAGTCGCCCCAGCAGCTGGATCGCGATCGCTACGAATGCTCAACCTGGGCCACCCAGCAGACCGGATTCAATCCCAGCGCACCGAACGTCCCGCCGCATGAGCGGGTCCAGGTCGTTGGCGGGCCTCCTCCGGGCAGCGGCGTGGCTGCCGGCGCCATTACTGGCGGTATCCTGGGCGCGGCTGTTTCCAGCCCGCGCAATGCCGGTGCCGGCCTGATTCTAGGGGCCCTCCTGGGTGGTGCGGTGGGCGCGGGTGCCGAAGCCAGTGCCAATGCCAATGCCCAGGCGGCCGCCGACTCCGACGCCAATGCACACATGCAGGCGCAGGCCGCGCAGATCGAGCGGCGGGCATCGGACTACCGACGAGCCCTCGGCGCCTGCTTGGAAGGCCGCGGCTACAGCATCAAATAAAGGGACTCACGATGACGCGCACCCACTTCCGCATCCGGACGGCTCTGCTGACCTCGCTGGGTCTCGCCGTTCTCGCCGTTCTCGCCTGTGGCGCAGCCAGTGCCGACCCGCGCCATGACGACAGGGGTCATGACGACCGGGGTCGCGAGCGCGGTCCGCCGCCCGGAGCGCACCAGCACATGGACGCGCGCTTCGCGCACAACCACGCCTATTTCGACCGTGGCTACAGCGTGCGCGACCTGCCGCGTGACCGCCTGGTCTTCAATCGTGGCCCCAACCGCTTCTTTTATTCAGGCGGCGTCTGGTATGCGCCGCGCGGCGGCGTGTACGTGGTCGTCGGCGCGCCCATCGGGCTGTTCGTTCCGGTGCTGCCGCCCTTCTACTCCACCGTCTGGTTCGGCGGCGTGCCGTACTACTACGCCAACGACACGTATTACATGTGGAGTGCGGCCAATCGCGGCTATGAAGTGGTGGATCCGCCAAACGGCGCAGTGAATGCCGCACCGGATGCGGCCCCGCCGGCGCCGCCCACCACGACGCAGCTGTTTATCTATCCGCGCAATGGCCAGAACGATGCTCTGCAGGCCAAGGACAAGTACGAGTGCCACACCTGGTCCACGAGTCAGACCGGGTTTGATCCAACGGCCAGCGGCGGCAATGTGCCGCCGGATCAGTTCAACGGCAAGAGCGCTGATTACTATCGCGCCATGGCCGCCTGCCTGCAGGGCCGCGGCTACAGCGTCGAGTAGGCAGCCACAGCTCGCGTCAGCCGAACAGGCGCGAGCCGTCGTT
This sequence comes from Steroidobacteraceae bacterium, assembly GCA_035943195.1. Taxonomy (GTDB): domain Bacteria; phylum Pseudomonadota; class Gammaproteobacteria; order Steroidobacterales; family Steroidobacteraceae; genus DAIDKA01. The sequence continues at coordinate 10,029 of DASZCK010000026.1, read as the reverse complement.
GAAGAGCGCGACCCCGAGCAGCAGCACCAGCAAGGCGATGCCGACCTGCTGGCCGAAGATCTGCGTGCGCTCGCTCAAGGGTTTACCCTTGATCCATTCCGCCGCCTGAAACACGATCTGCCCGCCATCCAAGAGCGGGATCGGCAGCAGGTTGAACAGCGCGAGCGCCAGCGAAATCAGTACCAGGAACCCGAGGAAGGTCTCGGGGCCCGCCTGCGCGGACTCACCCGCGTACTGCGCAATGCTCAGCGGACCGTTGAGGTTCTTGACGGATACCTGACCGAGTACCATGCGCCAGAGCAGCTTGCCCTGGGTAGCCGTGAGGCTCCAGGCATCATCGGCCGCGCTGAACAGGGCAGCGCCCACCGACAGGTCCTTGTGGACCTTCATGCTGGGCGGCACTTTGGGCGCAGGTCCGGAGACCCCGATGCGCCCGACCAGGTGACCCGCGCCATCCGGCGTGGCCACCACCGGCACCCGGACGGTATGAGCGACGCCAGCGCGCTTGAACTGCACCGTGATGGTTTTGCCGGCCGCCGCGGAGATCAGCCGGATGATGTCGGCAAAGTCGGCGATGGGCGTCCCATCGATGGCGGCAATACGATCTCCCGGGCGCAGCCCGGCACGTTCGGCGTTATCACCGTGCGCCACGTCCAGCAGGATGGGCGGCGAGGGTTCCTCCTCGAAGCGGAACCCCAGGCCCGAGAGCAGCATCGAAGGCTCGGTGAGGCGGCGGCGTGCGGCCGGATCCGGCACCGACAGGACGAGATTGTGCGTCTGGCCGTCGGCGGAACGCACGCTCAGCCGCGCGCTACCCTGGCCGAGGATGGAATCCAAGAGGTCGAACATGACATCGCGGGAGTCGGGCACCGCCTTGTCGCCGATGGCCAGGATCTCATCGCCGCGCGTGAGGCCACCGCGGGCGGCAACGGAAGCGGCCTGGACCTCGCCGATGATGGGCTTCTCAAGGCTGACGCCGGAGACCCAGCGCATACCCCAGAGCACTAGGATGGCGAACAGCAGGTTGAAGCCGGGACCCGCCAGCAATACCAGGATGCGCTGCCAGGGAGGCCGGCGGGTGAAGGAACGTGCCAGGAGTTCCGGGGGAACCGGGCCATCGCGCTCGTCCAGCATCTTCACGTAGCCGCCCATGGGAATGGGGGCGATGACCAGCTCGGTCTCGTTGCCGCTGAGCGTACGCCGCCAGATAGGTTTGCCGAATCCGACCGAGAAGCGCAGGACGATGAATCCGAGTCGGCGTGCCACCCAAAAGTGGCCGAATTCGTGGACGACCACCAGGAAACCCACGGCAATCACGTACCAAAGCGCGGACCAGACCACATTCATGCGCTCAAACTCCCGCTGCACACATGACGCATTGTAACCTCGCAGGACACCCCGGCCCCCTTATTCACCGCCCGACACACCGTCAGAAAGCGTAACGCAGCGTAGGCGCTGACGTGCCAGTTGGGGCAGCAATTTGGGCAGCACCGCCAGGATGACCGGGGTGCCGTCGGCCGTGCGTGCCGCGCGGCCATCGTGCAGCAGCAGAATGTCACCGGCCGTGAGATTGCAGGTCAGGCGCTTGAGCACCCCATCACTGTCGGCATTGACGGTGTCATAACCGCGGCGAGTCCAGCTTGCCAGCTGCAGGTTCAGCTCGCTCAGGCAGGGCTGCAGGAAGGGGTTGCGCAGCCCGGCCGGGGCGCGAAAAAAACGCGGTATAACCTGGCAGATGGAGTGGATGCTGGCCTGCGCCTGAGCGACTTCGCGGCGGACTGCCGTGGGGCCAAACAGTGAAAATACATAGCGATGATGCTCGGTGTGATTGCCGATCTCATGACCTTCGCGAGCGATGCGCCGGGCGAGCTCCGGATGACGCGCGATGCGCTCCCCGATACAGAAGAACGTGGCGCGCACATTATTTTGGCGCAGGAGGTCCAGCACCGCTGGGGTGACTTCCGGGTCCGGACCGTCATCAATGGTCAATGCCACACAAGCCTGTCCGCCAGGAAGCCTGGTCCAGTTCGGGCCCAAGAGCCTACTGCGAGGCAGCAATCCCCCCAGCGTCAGCAGCAGGTGGTTCGCCGCGATCACGCCCAGGCTCCAGGGCCATAGGCGCCAAGCGGCCACGACGCCGACTAGCGCACCGAGATGAATGAGTAGCGATAACTTCAGCCACGCGGTTGGCAGGATGCGGTTCAGGCGTGCCGACAGGGACTCCATGGCGCAATCATGCCCGGTCGTCAGCGAGGCCGCTTCTCGCGCTTCGCTGCACCGCCGCAATGACCGTAGCTCAGGGGTCACACGAAAATATGTTGCAAATATACACTTGCTTACATTGCGTCGCACCAATGGTCCTTGCGCTGGAAAGCTCAGGTGGCATGGCGCGCCCCTGTCCAACACACCATTGAGCTTTGGTCAAAAGCGCTCTGCCGTCGCGAAACAGGCCGCATGCCAAGCGGCACGACTACCCGGCACTGCCGTACCTCGTCACTTATAACAATTCGCGCATGACACCGTTGCCGCGCGCGCTGGCGTGGGCAATGTTCAATGCACCTTGCGAAACGGATGACGGATAGTCCAAGATCGCAGCCGCCAACGCCCTGGCGCGGCGTTGAATCCAAAAAAGAATTTTCTAACGATTCAGGTGGGTGACCGGTGTTACGGATAGCAGTTCTTGCGGCCTGCGGTGCCTTGTCGGTCTCAGTTAGCACGGTCATGGCGCAGTCGCTGCCGCTGGCCACGTTTTCGGCGTCACCCCGCATCAGTGATGCGTCAATTTCTCCCGACGGCAGGTATCTCGCCATCCTGACCACGATAAAGAAAGCCCAGACCCTGGTGGTACAGGACCGGACGGCAAGCGGGCCTGGCGCGCTGCACGCCGTGATCAGTGCCGGTGATGGTTTCGAACTGATGTGGTGCCGGTGGGCGAGCGAGACGCGCATATTGTGCGGTCTGCATGCTCCGTCCGAATCCCGCGGCGTCGTGGTGTCGAAGACCCGACTGGTTGGCGCCGATGCGGACGGCAAGAACGTCAAGGTGCTCGTGGAAGTCGAGGACTCTCCGGGTACGACCTTCTTGGGACGCATCCTGGCCTGGGATATTCCCGGCCGGCCAAACGCCGTGCTGATGCTGGCGCGCCGCGGGCCTATGGAGACCGGTTTTGGCGGCCGGGTCATGCGTGGTGGGATCGAGACGCTACCACCTTCAGTCTTCGCATTCGACGCCGTCACGGGCGATTTGAAAATGGAGACGCAGCCGCACGAGCCGCTGACCTCCTATCTGGTGGACACGCACGGCGAGGCGGTATTGGGCTGGGGGCCTGCCGCGCCTGGCACCACGGAGTACGACGTCCGCGACCCGCAGTCGCACGCCTGGCGCAAGTTGGCCACGCTCCCGGGCAATCTGCAGCCGGTGGCGCTGTGCCCGGCGCCGTCGAACTGCGCCTATGCACTGGGTGATTCGGACGGCCACATGGCGCTGTGGCGCATCGACCTCGCCGGCAAAGAACAGCCGGTCGTGGAATTTGCGCATCCCTCGGCGGATCTCGACACCCCATTGCTGGCCCGCGATGGGCATCTGTTCGGCGTGCGCTACGACACGACCGAACCGATGGTCTATTACGTGGATACCGCGGGCGCCGCGATCGTCGACAAACTCAAGCGCTTGCTGCCCGGCCAGTTCATCGAACCTGAGAGCTATACACGCGATGGCCACCGGCTCATCGTGAAGGCCAGCTCCGACACGGATCCCGGCACCTTCTATCTGTATGACGCGGACAAAAACGTTCTGGCGCGAGTGGGCAGTGGCTACCCGGATTTGGTGGCGGACCGGATCGGACATCCGCGCGCGGTGAGTTTCTCGGCGAAGGACGGCACGATGGTGCCGGGCTACCTGACTTTACCGCCCGGTGCAGCGACGAAGAATCTGCCGCTGATCGCGCTTCCTCATGGAGCCACGGCGGGCCACGACACCAATACCTTCAATTTGCTGCGCGCCTTCCTCGTCAATCGCGGCTACGCGGTATTGCAGGTGAACTACCGAGGCTCCTCCGGTCTGGGTTCCAAGTGGCTGGGCGACGCTCATGGCGACTGGAACGGTCTACCGTATTCGGACGTGGCGGACGGAGTCCGCTGGGCCATCGCGCAAGGCATCGCCGATGCGCACCGCATCGCCATCATCGGCAGCGATCAGGGCGGGTACCTGGCGCTGCTGGGCGCGGAACGCAATCCGGACCTGTTCCGCTGTGCCGTGAGCATAGGCGGCTATAGCGAGGGCGGCTCGGCGATGCTGGTGCGGGTCAAACGCGGCACGGAGTACACCACTGAGCCCATCATGCCGCCGACGATGGGCGGTTTTGGCGGGCCCCCACCTGATGTGCTGGAAAAGCAGCGAGCCGATTCGCCGCGTGCGCATGCCGCGGATTTCAAGGCACCGGTGCTGCTGGTGCACGGTGAATGGGACACCGAGGTGAGCGTCGAACAATCCAAGGCCATGGATGCAGCCCTGACTTCGGCTCACAAACCGCACCAACTGCTGCTGCTGCCCGGCGCCGATCACGCCATCAGCATGGAGGATGACCGCGCCAAGATGTTCACGGCGTTGGAGACCTTCCTGACCGCCAACCTGCACTGATGCAAGTCGGCCGCCGGGCCCGGCAGCGTTCCGCCCCCGGCCGATTATTGCGGCGCCACGGCAATTGTCGTGGCAAGCATGTCACTTGAGTTGTCAAATCGCGCCCTGGGACAGGGTTTGTGGTAAAAAGTTCGCACCACCCATTGCAGACATTTACGATGTTCAGTACATTACGCGTCGCAGATTATTCAGTTGCCTGAGCGATCGCCTACGAGACGTAGCTACAGCGCAACAAATCGCAAGGGGGGCAAAATGGGACACTTGCGCGATCGAGCCCGGTTCCGGCTGTTGCCGGGTCAATACAATCACGGCGCAATCGGCGCCCGAAGTTCGCTTTCACCCACCGTGCCGATACATGCCATCTGAGCCTGTTCAAGGCCCCCTTTTCCTATCTGCGAAGAGCCGCCGTGCGGGGCTTTTCGTTTGATCGCATCTGACAACAAACACTACGTGAGCAGGGAGTTTCTAATGGTCTCAACCCGTCAAGCTGTGGCTGCAATACTGCGCTCGGGGCGCAGCGCCTCCACTACAACTGGCGCTGCATCCCGGGTCTCAGGTACGGCAGGGATGCTGTGTCTGCTGACCGCATCGTTGGTCATGGCGCCGCATGCGTTCGCGCAGCAGGCGACCACGACCCAGCCGCCGGCCGCCGCGTCCACCGACACCAATCCGCCCCTGGAAGAAGTCACCGTCACCGGTTCGCGCATCAAGCGCACGACCGACTTCACGACGGCGACTCCGACCACCGTCATCGACACCACCACCATGGAAAACGTCGGCGTGGTCAACGTCGGCGACGTACTGGCGATGATCCCGGCGAACGTCTCGAACTTCACGCCGGCCACCACGGCCAACGGCAGCTTCAATACCGGCGCCTATATCGCCGACCTGCGCGGCCTGAACCCGTTCTTCGGCAGCCGCCCCCTGACGCTCATCGACAGTCAGCGCGCGGTGTCCACCAACACCCTGGACAGCTTCGACCTGAACTTCATCCCGCAGGTGCTGGTGCAGCGCATCGACTCGGTCACCGGCGGCGCCTCGGCGGCCTACGGTTCCGGTGCGGTGTCCGGTGCCATCAACATCATCCTCGACCACCAGCTCGAGGGCGGCAAATTCGATGCCGACACCTACGACACGCACTACAACGACGCCAAGAGTGACCACGTAGCCGCCGCCTATGGTCATGGCCTGTTCGATAACCGCGTGCACTTCGTGATCGGCGCCGAATACCAGAAGCAGGATCCGGCCTCGTGCCAGCTCTCGGGTCGCACCTGGTGCTCCGCCAATTTCGGGCCCTATCAGACCTCGACCATCGCCGCCTCAGGGTACGGCACGGCCAACACGGCCATATTCAGCACCGCTGGCGGCCTGACCACGAATGTGAATCCGTACGGTGTGTTCGCGCCGGCTGGGTTCAATCCCGCCACCTTTTCATACGGCTCGTCCTACGGACAGCTCTACTCGGGAACGTCCACCGGCCTCGGGGATGTGGCGTTCGATGGCACCCACGATCAATATTCGGGTACCGCACCGGGGGGTGCCGGCACGCTCGTCAATCAGTATACGAACCTGGTCACCTCGGTTAAGCGCGGTATCGTCACCGGCCTGATCAGCGCCAAGATCACCGACAGCATCAACATGAACCTCGACCTCAACTGGGGCAAGGTCGATGCGTTCAATCCCTTGAGCAATTTCCAGATCCAAAACGGCACTCTCCTCGGTTTCGATAACCCCTACCTGCAGGCTGTCACCGGCGAGAACGCGGCGACTCTGGCTGCCAATGCCCAGACAGCTGTTGCGGGCTCCACGATTTTCGGCGGCCCGGGAGACTCTCCGGGTTATTTCTTGTCCAAGGACTTCAACAGCCAGATTCCGGACGTTCAGTTCCAGAACACCACTCTGAAGCAGGTCTCGCTCTCCTTCGACGGCAAGTTCGGCGACACCTCCTGGACCTGGGATGGCCATGGGCTGTACGGCAAGACCGCGCAGGTCGAGGGCTCCTATCATGAACCCTCGGTGCTGGAGTACAGCATGGCGCTCGACGCCGTGAACTCACCGAATGGCCCCACCTGCCGCGTGAGCGGCGGACTGGCCCCGGGCGCGGCCACTTTGGGTGCCGGTTATACCCCCAGCGGCTCGCCCTTCGTCGGTGGTGTGGGCACGTTCTTCGGACTCACGGGTGGCTTGCCCGTGTGGGCGCAGGTCTACAATTCGGTCAACAGACCGGGCGGCTTCAATCCGACCAACCCGGTCTCCGGCCTGACCGAGAACGCCACCCTGGCTCTCATGGCGTCGCGCTGCCAGCCGCTGAACCCGTTTGGCAATGCGGCGCTGCCGCTGTCCTCGAGTAGCTATGCCACCGGGCCGCTGTCGCTGTCGCTGGTGCAGACCATGACATCGTTCACGCTGAACAGCTCCGGCGAAATCTTCAAGGGCATCGGCGCTGGCGCGTTCTCCCTGGCCGCCGGCTACGAGTGGCACCGCGAGATAACGGACAACGACTTTGCCTCCTGTCCCGGCGCGCGAAACACCCTGAGCAATTCGGGTCTGACCACGGCAGAGAGTGATTGCCTGGCGGTCGCCACGGACTTCTCCTATCAGTTCGGCAACGATTACGGCGGCAGCAGTACCTACAACGAGGTCTATGCCGAGTTCAATTTCCCGCTGCTGAAGAACGTGTTCCTGGCTAAGACACTGCAGCTGGACCTGACCGGTCGCGAGTCACGCTACGACAACGTGGCCGATTACGGTGTGGACGTGGTTCCCGGTGCCGAGGGCAAGGGCAACCTGCCGACCTGGAAGGCTTCACTGGTGTGGGAGCCGATCGACGGCATCCGCTTCCGTGGCGCTCAATCGCATGACTCGCGCGCCCCGGATCCGCGCGACCTGTACTACTCGCAGAGCTTCGTCCCGGGCAGCGTCTTCGGCTCCTGCTTCTCCAGCGATTTCTCTCAGCACAGCCTCTGCACCATCAACCTGCTGGGCAACGTCGCCCTGAAGCCTGAAACGGCCAACACCACGACCTTGGGTGTGGTGTTCAGCCCGCCGCCGATTCCGGGACTGCAGGCTTCGGCCGACTGGTTCCACATCCACCTGAAGGATGGCATCGAAGGCGGCAATGCCTTCGCCGACGGCGCGAACTGCTCGTTGGGCGAAACGGTGTACTGCAACCAGATGACCTTCAACCCGCTGTTCTACAGCCCGACCGCTCCGGCGCCAGGGCAGCCGCGTGCGAGCTCCACCACCAATCCCGGTGGCTGGTTGACCGGCGCGCCAGCCTTCCAGTTGGGCGACGTGGCGAACGTCGTGGGTGAGAATGGCGCCGCGTACAACGGTGGTGCCTTCGACGAGCGCGGTGTGGACTTCTCGGTGAGCTACCTGGTGGCCCTGCCGGGCGCCAGCACCTTGAACTTCCGCGCTCTCACCACCTGGACGGGCGAGCAGGTCGTCCAGGACTCCCCGGGCGGCGTCACGTACAACATCCTGAATGCCACCGGCGGCGGCGGCCTCTTCCTGCCCAACTATCAGCCGGCAGCCCGCTGGCGCGGCAACCTGTACGTCACCTGGAACGTCGGCAACTTCAGCTTGACCCCGAACATGAGCTGGGTCGGCCAAGGCACCGTCAGCAATAATGACCTGAGCTGCAGTGCCGGAGACTTTGCCAACAAGGCGTCGCTGTGTAACTGGCTGGCGAATGGCTTCTACGCGGGCCCCACTCAAACGGCCGCGCAGAAGCTCGCTTCGGGAGTCGGATACAGTCTGCTGCCACAGGGCTACCCCAACCATGTGGCGTCGTACTTCCTGTTCGGACTGAATGCCGCCTACACGCTGGACAAGATCCCGGGCCTGAAGGGTCTGCAGCTGTGGGGACAGGTCAGCAACGTGTTCAACAAGGCTCCGCCGTTCGTCGATGCCACGACGCCGGGTGCGAGCGCGGCCTTCTACGACCAGTTGGGTCAGGCCTACCGCGTTGGCTTCCGCATGACGTTCTAAGTAAAGCGCCGGCTGTCCGTGAGGGCAGCCGGTTTTCACTTCACCGGCCGCATTCTTCACGGAATGCGGCCTTTTTTTTAAGGCCATGCATAGGCCTCAGCAATCGGTGAACGCAGCAGTGCCAATCAGGTTGCGCGGCACGCCGCTTGTAACATTTAACGCATGGCACCCTTGCCGGGCGAGATAATAGCCGCAGTGGAAAAGATGACTGACCTGCTCGACTACGAGATCTTCGCCCGCGTGATCAAGGCGGGCAGCCTGTCTGCTGCCGCGCGCGAGTTGCACTCCTCCCCGGCCATGATTTCCAAGCGGGTGACCCGCCTGGAAGACCGCCTGGGTGTGAGGCTGTTGCAACGTACCACCCGTCGCGTGACCGCCACGGATGTCGGCCAGCGCTTCCACGAGCGCGTATTGGCCGTGCTGGCGGCAGTCGACGATGCCGAGAGCTTTGCTTCAGTGGACTCGGAGCGGCCGCGGGGCACGCTGCGGTTGTCCCTGCCCACCGCCTTCGGTCGCCTGCACGTGGTGCCACGCCTCAAGGGCTTCATGGAGTCGTTCCCCGACCTGCGCCTGGCCGTGGACCTCAATGACGATTATGTCGACTTGGTAGCCGGGAACTTCGATGTGGCGGTGCGCATCGGCACCCTGCCGGATTCCAGCCTGGTAGCCCGTCGTCTTGCACCAAATCGGCGCGTGCTGTGTGCCTCTCCGGACTACATAGAACACCATGGCGAGCCGCGCAACATTGCCGACCTGCATCACCATCGTCTGATTGCGGGCGGACCCCAGGTCACCTGGCGGCTGGAAGGCCCCGAAGGTCCAGTGACCTTCAAGCCCCAGACTCTGCTGCAGACCAATTCCAGCGAGGTTGTCCGCGAGGCGGTGGTCTCCGGCATGGGGATAGGATTTCGTTCAACGTGGGACGTAGGCGCGGAGTTGCGCCGTGGGACCTTGCGTCGCGTCATGCCCACCTACTGTGGATCCGCCGACGTCGCCATCTATGCGGTCTACTCCGGGCGGCGTCTGGTCCCGCTGAAGGTGCGGGCGCTGGTGGACTATCTGGTCAGCATCTTTGGGCCCGAAGCGCCCTACTGGGATCGCGAGGTCCCTGCGGTCGTCGCCGCCTCCGGCGCACGGGCCAGTTGAACCTCCTTCAGTCGCGGGTCCTCTGCTAGACTGCCAATCAGTTGATTTTCCAATACGGCACCTCTCAAGGGGGAATGACGAGATGAATGGGTTCACAAGACTAGGCGTTGCTGCGGTTGGTTCATTGGTGCTGGCATCGGCGGCCATGGCACAGGGCGCACCCCAGACTCCTGAGCAAAAGGCAGAGGCGTCTATCAAGACGCGCCAGGGTCTCTTCAAAGTCCAGGCTTTAGCTTTTGGCCCGGTTGGCGG
>DASZCK010000025.1:0-13377 GCA_035943195.1 Steroidobacteraceae bacterium | reverse complement strand
TCGCCATTGAGCAGCGCCGCGATGTTGTCGTAGCCGACCCCGAGCGCATGCGGCTCGATAAGCCCGCCGGCACCGATCACGACGCCGCCGAAAACCGGCCACCACATCCAATGGATGGGCAGGCGCTGGAAGAGATCTTCACTGGTGTAGACCATCAGCGTGAGAAGGCCCGAAGCCAGGCCGCACAGCACGCCCAAGCCGGCCGCAAAAAGCAGTCCCTGCGTCGGCAGCGCGAGGCTCTCCGGCATGGGAAACAGCACACCGCCCCCCATCAGCCACGGGCGCCACGCGGCCGCCACGACACTGGCGATTGCGACGGGGACAAAGCTGCGCGGTTTCCACTCAAACAGCAGCAGTTCGACTGCGAGCAACATGGCTGCGACCGGCGTGCCGAAAGTCGCCGCCATGCCGGCCGCAGCACCCGCGACCAGCAGGGTCTTGCGCTCCGCGTTCGACAGATGAAAGAGCTGCGCGAACAGGGACCCGAAGGCGCCACCGGTCATGATGATGGGGCCTTCGGCGCCGAATGGTCCGCCGGTGCCGATCGAAATCGCCGATGACAGGGGTTTGAGTATCGCGACCTTGGGCCGTATGCGGCTGCGGCCGATGAGAATGGCTTCCATGGCCTCCGGAATGCCGTGCCCGCGGATCTTCTCGGATCCATAGCGGGCCATGACCCCGATGATCAGGCAGCCGATCACCGGAATCAGCACCACCCAGCCGCCGCGATTATTGCCGGCGATTGAGGCGGCTGCAACGCTGAAATGGCCATGGTAGGCGAGGTTGGTGGCCAGATTAATCAGACGCAGCAGTGCCCAGGCGGCCGCCGCGCCGGCGGTGCCCACCACTGGCGCCATGGCTGCGAGAAGCAGCAGACGGCGGTCCGCGCTGAAATCGCGCAACCGGTCGGCGGAGCCAGGTTTATGGACGTGAGCTTGCATGCGGCGGCCTCGAGAGTGGTCGGCAAAATGGGGCGCCAATATATCGCAATGCGATATAATTTGAAGTGCAATGCGCAAAAATTCGAAAAATGCGCCGCCAGGGGCGCAGCGACCCCAGGGGCCGGATCTGTCACCAGCCGATTTTGCGAGGCTGGCCCAGTTCCGCTATCTGCTGCGGCATTTTCTGATCTTCAGTGAGACCGCGGCCGAAGAAGGCGGCCTGACGGCGCAACAGCACCAGGCGCTACTTGCCATAAAGGGTCATCGCGGACCGCAACCGCTCACCGCAGGGGTTCTGGCCGAGCGACTGGCCATCCTGCCGCACAGTGCCGTTGGCCTCATTGATCGCCTCGGGCTCAAAGGACTCATCCGCCGTGGCGCGGTGCCAGGGGACCGACGTCGGGTGCTGATCGAATTGACCGACGCTGCCGAGGTGCTGCTGCACGAACTGACCCGGGCCCACCGCGATGAACTGGAGCGCGTGGCCCCGCTTCTGAGGTCGCTGCTCAGGAAGTTCTGAGGTACATTCAGCCGATTCGCGGAGCACGTCCTTGACACAAGCGCTCGACATTCTGTTTACGCCGCAGCGGGTCGGCAGCCTCGTGCTGCGCAATCGCTTCGTGATGCCCGGCATGCAGCGCGGCTTCATGAGCGATGGCGCGCCGACGCCGAAGATGGTGGAGTACATGCGCCGCTGCTCGGCCGGCGGTGTTGGTCTCATCATCAGCGAATCCACCTCTCCCGATCATCCGTCGGCCTACTGGCAGCCCATCATGGGTCGGTTGGAGGCGGGAACTCTGGCCGCCTGGCGGCCCGTGGTCGAAGCCGTGCACGGGGAGGGCGCCGGATTCCTCCTGCAACTGTGGCACCCGGGTGCCATGCGCAAGGTCGCGCAGAGCCATCCTCTGGCCAGCTATCCGGCCTTGAGCCCTTCGGGACTGATCCAGTCGGGCCGTCCCCATGGGCGCGCCATGACCCGGCAGGATCTTCAGGAACTGAAGCTGGCGTATGTGCGCGCCGCGCAGCAGGCCCGGGAGCTGGGTGCCGACGGCGTGGAGGTGCACTCGGCGCACGGCTATCTCCTGGATCAGTTTCTGTGGGCCGAGACCAATCAGCGTGAGGATGAGTACGGCGGCCGGTCGCTCGCCGAGCGCGCCCGCTATTCGGCCGAGATCGTGGCCGCGATCCGCGCCGCGGTCGGCCCCGACTTCGTCATCTCCTATCGTTTCTCGCAATTCAAGGAAGTCGACTACGGGGCGGTGGTGGCGGCCAGTCCCGACGACCTGAAGGCTATGCTGACGCTGCTGCGTGGCCGCGGCGTCGACCTGTTCAATGTCTCCTCACGCCGTTTTCACAAGCCGGAATGGCCCGACAGCGAGCATCCCCGGTTCACCATCGCCGAATGGGTCAAGTCCATGACCGATGCCGTCGTCATGACCTGTGGCAGTGTGGGCGTGAACGTTGAAATGTTCGCCAATCTGTTTGACGACGAGGAGCCCTCCGAACTGACCCTGGAGCGGGATCTGCAGTTCCTGGCGGAGCGCGTGCGGCGCGGAACCTTGGACCTGGTCGGTGTCGGTCGCATGCACATCGCCAATAATGATTTCGTGAAAAAAGTGCGCGAGGGGCGCTACCGGGAACTCGCGCTGTTCAACAAGACGACCCACCTGATGGAGGCGATGGCGGCAGTGGAGCCCGGATTTGTGGAAGAATCCCGCAAGAACCACGCCGCCGACTAGCAGTGGCGGTAGGGCAGGAGGCAGAACAATGACTCCCATTCGAGGGTCCGGCATGATGAGCCGCATTTTCCTCTGTGCACTCATCCTGGCCGGCGTGGCCACGCTGTCCGCGACGCGTGCCACGGCGCAGGGCCGTCGCGCCGGGCCGCCGCGGGTCTTCGTCCCGATCAAGGGCGATCTGTGGCGTGCCGGCAATGGGAACTGGTGGAGCCTGGTCTATGTGACGCCGGAGGGAATCCTGCTGGTGGATCCGATCAGCGCGGATTTCGCCAGGTGGATGAAGAGCGAATTCGCCAGCCGTTTTCCAGGCAAGGTGGTGCGCTACATCATCTACAGCCACAGTCACTGGGACCATGTGGGCGGCGCCGCCGTCTTTGCCGACAGCCATCCTCACATCGTGGGCCAGGAACGCATCCTCAAGAATATGGACGGCCGTTACCCGCATATGCCGGGCAACATGATCGATCTCAACCACGATGGCAGCATAGAGTCCGACGAGATCGCCATTCCGACTCTTGAACACCCCGGCATCTGCGGTATGGGACGCGGCTACTTCGAGTCCATCGACCACGATCACACCGGCCATATCACTCCTGCGCAATGGTGGGCGGCTCAGGAGGTCGTACCGCCCGATATCGTCTATTCGGACCGGATGACCCTGGTATTCGGCGGTCGCACCATTCAGCTGATCTTTCCAGGACTCAACCATGCGGACGACGGCACCGTCGTCTACTTCCCCATGGAGCGTGTGGTGTTCTCGGCGGATTTTCCGGCCGACGCGCTGGTGACCACCTCGATGCGTTCGCTGCCCAGTGGCTGCGGCATGTTCGACCAGCACCCCCTGTCCGAATGGATCCGATCCTATAAAACCATCGAGGGTCTGGATTTCGACATCCTGGCGCAAGGCCATGGATCCGTCACCTTCACCAAGGCGGATGTCAGCGAGGGTCGGCAGTATTTCGAGGACCTGCGTGCCGGGGTAGTCCTGGGAATGGCGCAAGGCAAGAGTCTTGCGGAACTCAAGAAGACTCTGCTGCTCGAGAAGTACCAGGATTGGGCCTACTACGACATGTTGCGGGAAGTGGACATAGAGGCAGCCTATCTGAATCTGGAGAATTATCCGTGAGGCCGCTCCTGGGCATGGTGCTGCTGGCCATCGTGGCAATGCTGCCAGCCGCATCGATCGCAGCGGACGAGCTGCCGCCACCAGCTCCATCGGTGGCCGCCATCAAGGCTTGCGTCAAGCAGATGGACATCGGCGATAAGTGGTCTTTCACCTGGAGACTCGTGGAGATCGGCGCCGCGCGTCACCCCCGCAACAGTTACGAGGCCCTGTATTCCCCGGCGGTTGAGGCGCGAGCCAAAATGTACGGCTATCCGGTTCACGTGATGTACAACGTGAACGGGCGCGCGGATATAGATGCGACCTACTGGCTGATACGCGACGCCAGCGGGCACTGGCAGATTCCCGCCATCTGTACCATTCGCTGAGCGCGCGCTGCGGTTTCTTACAGAGGAGCGGGCTCGTGGCTCGAGGCCTCGCGGATGTCCGAGGGTCCGCGCACGCCACTGTATGGTGCCAGCGCGGCCACCTCATCTCGATCATAAAGTTCATCACCCAGGATGCGGTCGTCGACGTAGTCACTGTGGGGATGGGTCTTCAGCTGCCGCCGCTGCAACATCTGCCGAACGGTCGCGAGCGGCAACTGCCATTCATCGGCGAGGCGCTCGGCGGTAGGGTGCGCAAACGACAGATACAGGTTTTCAGCGTTGGAGTGATCCTGGGTTTTCCTAAAGTCCACTTTCGATCGCAGTGTCTGTCGATAGCTGGCAACGACACGCATCTGGCTGGTGAGCAGGTCGCGGAACTGCTGTGTGGTGTAGTACCCCGGCAGATCGGTCACGTTGTTGAATGGACGGTTGAGGTTGATTTCGTGGCACCACAGGCACTTGCTCGGTTTGCCGGCGGTAGTGAGCGCCGGTGTCGTGGCATCTTTCAAGTGCCCGTCAAGATCGTACACGCCGAATCGCAACTGGCCGTTCTGCATGAATTCCAGCGTCTCGATATCTTCCTTGCGGAAAGTGGCGTCCTTGAGAGCACCGGAGCCCTCGAAGGCGACGAATGCGACATTGCCGATCCCGGGTCCCGCACCCACCTCGATCAGACGATTGCCGTGGGCAACCGCAGATTGAACGATCGCAATCTGTCGCGGTGCGAATGTATGCCGAGCCAGAAACAGCGGGTAGGTCTGACTGGTACCGCTGAGCTCGTAGTAGAGATTTGCACTGCATAGGCTTACAAAAACGAACCGACCGATGTCTATGGCGCCCGTCTTGCGGTATTCCTCGCTGGCCTTGAATTCGCGCAGCAGCTTTTTCCAGGCTTCCTGGGTGCCATCCTGGACCTGCGCGGCACCCAGATCGAGCATCAGCGTCTTGCCGTGCCAGCTCAGCACATTCGCCGAGGCCGGGAGTTTCGCCCCGAGAAAGGACAGGGCCCAGTACAGGCCGGTGTCGACGTTGCTTCGGTGTTCCTTGGGATAGTTCCTGACCCATCGCAGATTGATGGCCAGGTCCGGATCCTTGGGCGGGGCCTGTGCGCATCCGGATGTGGCGAACATGGCTATGATCGCCAGCAGTGTCGATATCCATACGCTGCAGGGTCGCGGCCGGAAAATGCGGACATTCGATGGTTGCACGGCAAAATCGTACGTGCTGGTTTTCGGGATGTCCATTTGGCCTGGGCGCTGAACCATTTGCCCTGCTGTCGGGACTCACCCGCCGCCATGCAGCTGATCTCGCACGATCCCCCTGAGCGTGACAGAATTGGCGCGGCGCGGTGCGCGCGCTGCGCGAGAAGAGGAGAGCGATATGATGGCTGGAAGGCTGCAGATGACTGGAAAGCCGGTATGGGCACTCTCGATTTTCGCGGTGGCGTTGGCGCTGAGTTCATGCGCGGCAACGGGTCCCGCGAAGCCAAGTTCGACGTCGCCGGCGACCACGGGGGCGAGTGTCGGCAACTACCGGCGCGTGGTGCGCAATGGCCAAACCTTGTACTGCATAAATGAAATCCCCACCGGTAAGCGGATGGTGGAAGAGACCTGTGTGACGCAAGCACAGATGAACGAGCAGGAAGAAAAGGCGCGCAATTTCACCCAAGGTACGCAGGGTATGGCGCTGCCACTCGCCAGCCCGAATTCTCACTAGATGAAAGGCTCAAAGAAGTCCAGGGGCTTCACCGAGGAGGAGCGGGCCGCGATGCGGGCACGCCGCCAGGAATTGAAGGCGGAGGCGACCCTTACCGGCAACGCCAAGGGAGAAAGTGCGGTACTCGCAGCATTGGCCGCGCTGCCTCAGCCTGATCGAGCCATGGCTGAGAGGCTTCACGCGCTGATCACCGCCAGTGCACCCGGGCTTGCTCCCAGAACCTGGTATGGAATGCCGGCCTATGGCAAGGACGGCGATGTGGTGTGCTTTTTCCAAAGTGCGCAGAAGTTCAAAACGAGGTACGCCACCCTCGCCTTTACCGACAAGGCGCATCTCGACGAAGGCCGGATATGGCCCGCCGCCTTCGCCCTGCAGGAACTTACCGCCGCGGAAGAGTCCCGGATCGTGGCACTGCTAAAGAAGGCAGTGGGCTAGGGCTGGGGTGATCGTGACCATGCCAGCCCGTCGGGCTGGTTCGCGGGGATCTGGCCGCTGAGCTGCAGGCGGTGCAGGTCAAGCACGGCAACTTTCCCCCCCTGGTTTACTGCGACAAAGGCGCGGGATCCGGATGGGTCCATGAGGATGCCGGCGGAGCCGCCGCCCAGGGCAAACGCTTTGACGAGCTTGTGTGAGGCCGCATCGAGCACCACGAGATTGTTGGTGTCGGAACCTGTCCCGGGGCCGAATGCCCCGAGGCCGGTGATCAGAACATAGCGACCATCGAGGCTGAACTTCAGGCGATTCGCGTTCTTAACCGGCACCGGGAAGGTTTCCAGTGCCTTCATGCCGGCTACGTCGATCACCGTGACAGTGCCGTCCTGGGCATTGGCCGCCCAGATCCGCCGGCCGTCGGGCGAAATATCGAAGCCCTCCGAGCCTCGGCCGGCGGGAACATTCGTCACTTCCCATACTTTCCGGGGTGGCCCCGGCGCTCGCGCCGCTGGCCCGGCGCTGCGCGTCTGCGAGCGAATGATGCTGATCGTGCCCGACGCGACATTGGCCGTGTAGATATGCTCGAGATCCTTCGCGACGATGAGCATGTGGGTGCGGTCCTGGCCCGTGCCCAGCACCCAATCGATCTTTTTGGCCGCCGGGTCATAGCGACCAATGGCCTTGTTCGTTTCCGCCGTGAAATACAATTCGCCACCCTGAAAATCAAGACCGTGAGCCGAATGCAGCGCTCCCAGGTCAATCGGTGGCAGCGCCTTGTGCGTGGTCAGGTCCACGACCGAGATGTAGTTGAAGCTGCTGCCTTCGCCACCGTAGTTGGAGATATAGGCGCGCCGGCCGTCTTCCGACGCAATCACTTCGTGAGGGTCAGTGCCGGAGGGTACGCGGGCAATGACCTGCAGGGTGCCCGGGTCGACGATGGCAAGGGTATCGGAGCCCTTCTCGAGCACCAGAAGCTCGGCGGCCTGGGCCGCGCCTGCACTCAGTAACGCGCCAATCAATGCCAGTATGGCGGTTGGGACGCTTCGCGATTGAACTGTGCCGAACATGTGGATACCCCTTTGCCTGCCAAACGCCTGTCTGCCACTCCTGCAGAATCCGAGTTTACCGCCAAAAATCGCATCCGACAGGCGGCCAAGCAGTTGACTCATCAAGGTGGTCGGAAGCCAAGACACCTTCTCATTCCACCGGGTGGCCATTATGATCGCTGGGAGGCGCACTGGCCGAAGGATACTTGATGACCGATTACTTGATTTATGCGGCGTGCGTCGCGCTCTTGGCGGTGATTGCAGCGGGGGGCTACCTGCTCGCCCGCAAATGGCAGGCCAGCACGCTGACGGCAGCCAATGAGGGTGCGATGTTGAGAACCCTCATCGACAACCTCCCTGACCTGATTTACGTGAAGGATGTGAACGGCCGCTTCCTGCTGGCCAACGTCGCTGTAGCCAGAGTCATGGGCGCAAAGTCTCCGAGTGACCTTTTGGGCAAGAATGACTTTGACTTTCATCCCAAGGAGCTCGCAACCCTGTATCACGAGGATGAGCAAGCGGTAATCCGCTCCGGCAGGCCGCTGCTGGCGCGCGAAGAAGAATGTCGGCACCCCGCCGGGCACATCATGCGCCTGGAAACCAGCAAGATTCCGCTGCGGGATGCGGCAGGTACGGTGACGGGCCTCGTGGGAATCGGGCGCGACGTGACTTTGCGCGTCAGCGAGGCAAGGGCTTTGGATGAGGCCGTGCGCGAGTCGCAGGAGGTCATCCAGGCAGTGCTTGCGGGCGCCAGCGAGCGACGTATCGCCATGCAGGGCAAGGCCGGCAACCTCCAGTTGCTGGCGCAAAGCATCAATGAATTCATCAACAGCGTCTCCACGACCGTCGCAGAAACGATGCAAGTCATGAGGCGGGCTGTCGATGGTGACCTCACTTCGCGCCTGAATATCGACGACAAGGTGGGTGATTTCAAGGCGCTCGCGACGTCGGTGAATTCGATGATTCAGGCCTTGATGGAGGTGGTGGCGAGTCTGACGGCCGCCTCGCGCGCAGTGCAGGTCGGTGCCGAGGAGATTTCCCGCGGCAACCAGGCTTTGAGCAGCCGCACCGAGCAACAGGCCTCGAGTCTGGTGGAGACGAGCTCCACCATGGAGCAGATGACGGCGGTGGTGAGGAACAACGCCAACAATGCCGCGGAAGCCAACCAGCTGGCGGTGGCAGCGCGCGAAAAGGCCGAAGGCGGCGGCAAGGTGGTGGGTGCGGCCGTGGCGGCCATGAGCGAAATCAATGCGGCGAGCAACAAGATCGTCGAGGTCATCGGTGTCATCGATGAAATCGCATTTCAGACCAATCTCCTGGCGCTCAACGCCGCGGTGGAAGCGGCGCGTGCCGGCGAGCAGGGTCAAAGCTTCGCGGTCGTGGCGTCCGAGGTACGCAACCTCGCGTCGCGAAGCGCCGAAGCCGCCAAGGAGATCAAGGCACTGATCCAGGACTCGGTGCGCAAGGTGAATGAGGGCACGAAGCTCGTCAATGAGTCCGGCGTAGCACTCGGTGAGATCGTGATGCGGGTGAAGAAAGTCACGGACGTTATGGCCGAGATCGCGAGCTCCAGCCGCCAGCAGGCCTCGGGGATCGAGCAGGTGAACAGCGCCGTGACCGCGATGGACGCAATGACGCAGCAGAATGCCGCGTTGGTGGAACAGGCCTCGGCCGCGGCGCAGGCGCTCAACGAGCAGGCGATCGGCCTGACGAGCCTCATCGACCACTACAGATTGTCGTAGGCCGCCTGTTGCCCGCTGGGAGCGGCTGCTACGGATGACCCTCTCTTAGCACCGGGCCCGGCGCAGAGGATGCGCCGGCTTGCTGTTTGGCATAGGCGTCGCGTGCCACGGAGATCAGATCGGATCGGATCTGCTCGACCTGAGATGACGTCAACAGATCATCCCAACTCGGCATTCCCTGTTTTTCAAGGACTCCGCCGCGCACCACAGACTGGAACGCGGCGGGGTCATGAAGGAATCCGGAGCGGCGCAGGTCCGGCACGGCTGCCCGGTCGGCGTTGCCATGGCATCCGGCGCAGTTGCGCGCGAACAGCGCCCCACCGGCTGAGATATCCGCAGCCGTACCCACCTGGGGCGGGGGTTCCGGCAGCGGGGGTACCGGTCCCAACTCTGGCGGTATCGGCGTCGGGCCACCGTCAAGCCGGAAGGACAGTATCCGGTTGTCGTTGCCGCGCATGGCAGCGACATTGCCAGGCATCCAGAAATTCCAGCCGCCACCACCGCTGCCGGCGAGGATGGCTATGTACTGCACTCCCTTCACCGAGTAGCTCATCGGTGCGGCGATCAGCGGGCTGCCGGTGTCGATCTCCTTGATGACGGCACCGGTCTCGTCGTTGAAGATCCGGAGCGTGCCGTCGATGCTGCCCTGGATGACCACACCACCGGCGGTTGAGAGCACCCCACCGTGATCCATGAAGCTCGGGTATTTGTGTTCCCAGACCACGCGGTGCGCTACCGGGTCCCAGGCCTTGAGCGAGGCGTGCATATCAAGGCTGGGTACCGTCTTGAGGTAGCTCGGCGCGGTGACCGGCCGCAGCGCCGGCGGAAGTGATTCTGGCGGTGCGAGCAGTTGGGTCGCGAATGCGATCTGCACCCCGGTGTTCATGCGTTCCGGCAGTCGCGGTGTCCGCGGCGACGCCAGCAGCGCCTCGCCGCTGTGAACGGTCGGCACGTACACCAGACCCGTCCGGGCCGAAAGCGACATCGGGTTGAAGTTGTGAGCACCGACGCCAGAGGGAAACACGATCACCGGCTTGCCCTTGGTGTAGTCGCTGCCCGGGTTCTCGATCACGCGGCCCGTCTTCAGGTCGACTTTAGAGGCCCAGTTCGCGTCGACAATTTTATCCGCGGCCAACACCTGACCGCTGGCACGGTCGAGGACGTAGAAGAAGCCGTTCTTGGAGGCCTGCATCAGGACATCCCGGTCGGCGCCATCGATCTTGAGCGTCGCCAGCATGATGTGCGGTGTCGCGTCGTAGTCCCAGCGCTCACCGGGCGTTTGCTGATAGTGCCAGACGTACTCACCGCTATCGGCATTCACGGCCACGATCGAGGCGATGAAGAGGTTGTCGCCACCGGACGGGCTGCGGTATGCGCTGTTCCACGGGGCGCCATTGCCGGTACCAAAGAATACGAGGTTCGTTTTCGGGTCGTAGGCGATGGCATCCCAGGCGTTGCCGCCGCCGCCCAAACTTGCGTCGCGTTTCGGGTCCCAGGTCCTGGCCGCCATTTCCAGCGCCTTACTCTCATAGGGCTTGGTGGGATCGCCGGGCACGGTGTAAAAGCGCCAGACCAACTTACCGGTCTCGAGGTCATAGGCCGACACGTAGCCACGAGAGTCAAATTCGGCGCCCCCATTGCCGATCACGACCACTCGGTTCGCGATCTCCGGGGCGCCCGTGATGGAATAGGCACGGCCATGGTCGACGAAAGTGTCGACCTGCCAGCGAATCGAGCCATTCCTTGCGTCCAAGGCATACAGAATTCCCTCGAACGAGGCCACATAGACCTTGCCCTTCCAGACTGCAACGCCGCGATTGACGAGGTCACAGCAGCTGCCGCGGGCGTTCTTCAGTTTCAGCGGCGGCTCGAACTGCCAAAGGAGGTGGCCGGTTGCGGCATCCAGTGCATAGACGCGGCCGGCGACGCCTGAGGTGTACATCACGCCGTCAACGACAATGGGCGTCGCCTCCATGCCGCGATTGGTGCCGGTCTTCAGCTCCCACGCGAATCCGAGCCGGGCGGCCGTTTGTCGGTTGAGCTGCTCGAGGGGGGAATAGTGCGTCTTGCCGACGTCACGTCCGGTCGTCAGCCAGGCGCCTGGTTCATTCGCGATGCTCTGCAGACGTGCAAGGTCTACCTGGCCGGCCGGGATCGGGGGCTGGGGGGCCTGAGTGGTGGCAGGCGCAGGGGTATGACTTCCGCACGCGGCCAGAAGCAGGGGCGCCGTCAAGGCAGCGGCGAGGGAAAGGCCCCGGACCGCGCGGCGGGCCGGGTGGGTGGCATTGGCGCTGGCGCGAAACATCTTGAAGATCCCCCTCACAGTCCGGCCCATGCAAGTAACTTTTGCTCCAGTGCCTCAGCAGCCTCCGGCCGATCGACTCCAGGCAAGTCGTGGTTCACGACATAGCCGCCTTGGTTGGTAAGCAACCAGGACAACATGCGATAGGACGGGCGAAACGCCGCAAGTTCCTGCGCGAGTATGGGCAATTTCTGGCCTGGGATTCGCGTGATGATCTCGTCGCGCACATAAATTCCATAAAAGCCCATAAGGCCCCAGCGTGCATCCCGGCGTTCCACCGGATACAAAAGGCGCGCGTGGCTGGACAGGCAAAATTCCACACCATGCAATTCCCCGGGGATATCGATCACGCAGCTGAGACTGGCCAGGGCGCGTTCGGCGTTCAGGCGCACCAGAACCGGACCGAGGCGATGCCGCGCCTTGACGCCGCGACGCGCCATTTCCACGGACCCTGCCACGAACTGAGCACCGGTGCCGGAGATCCAACTGATCTCAACGCGGGAGTCGGGCAGGTAGCAGGCTCCGAGTTCCTCCCAGCGCCCAAGATCGCGACTCTCGCGCTCCGTGAGCACCAGCTGGGTGATGGCGGAGACATCGGCCGCGGCCAGTACGGCCCGGGTCATTGTGGGGTCCATCGACGAAGAAGCGGCAGCCATGCTCGTAGCTTACGCTATAGCATGGTTCGCGTGGCTGTCGCAGCGGCGCTATTCTAAGAATCGGACCGAGAACAGAAGGGCGGCCCGGCGATGCCGCAGGCGCCTGATGCCCGCAAGGGGGGGGTTGTGAAATATCTGGGATTCGTCCTGGCGAACATCGTCCGCGACAAGCCGCGGCTGGCGTTCCTGGCCGTGTCCATCATCAGTGCCTTCATGCTGTTCGGTTCCTTGTCCGCCGTCGGGGCTTTTTTCCGTGGCGGATACAAGTTCTCCGACAACGTGCGCATCTTCATCTATCCGAAGTACACCAATACCTTGCCGATGCACTACCTGGACCAGATCCGGCGGATTCCGGGGCTGCGCAAGGGGCAGGTCGATTTTGCTGTTGCGCGCGGCGGCTATTACCAGGATCCAAAGAACTCGCTGAATCCGCTGGCCATGAACGAAGACTTCCCGCAGGCGCCGGATACGACCGGCCGGTTCATCTGGAACCTGCAGCAGGTGCGCGACTATTTCACGGACCGCCAGGGCGCGTTGGTCAATGAGTTCATGGCACAGAAGTACGGCTGGAAGCTCGGTGACATCGTACCGATTACCATGCCTGGCATTACCAAGCTCGACGGGACGCACGTCTTTTACTTTACAATCCGCGGCATCTGGCATTTCCGCGACCCGGCCGAGGGACACGACCAGTTCTACTATCACTACTCGTATCTGGACGAAAGTAGAGCTACCGATCGGGGCACCATCGATTTCCTCGTGGCGATCCTGAGTGAGGGCATGGACCCGTCCCGGTTTTCTCATACGGTGGACCAGCTCTTCATGAACTCGGGTGCCGAGACCTTATCCGGCACTCAGGATGGTACGCAGCGCGACTATTTCAGACGAGTCGGCAACGTCAGTCTCATCGCCTACCTGATCCTGGCGGTGGTCTTTCTGACCATGCTGCTTGCGACCGGCAACAGCCTCACGCAGAGCTTCCGCGAGCGCACCCGTGAAATCGGCACATTGCGGGCGCTCGGCTTTGGCCCGACGCGGATCTGGTGGCTCGTGATGACGGAGGCCAACATGCTGCTCCTCATCGGCGGCGGCCTGGGTTTGCTGGCGGCCGATGGGCTCATTCGGCTGGCACAGAAGCGGATCGGCAATCTGGAGCTGTCGCGTACTCAGCTTCTCACGGGTGTGTTGCTGATGCTGGCCACCGGCTGCCTGGTTGGTTGGTTTCCGGCGCGCCGTGCGGCGCGCCTGTCAGTGGTTGATGCAATCCGGACCGAACGGCGATGATGGGGCAGACTTGGACGCTGCTGAAGCT
>DASZCK010000024.1:0-22437 GCA_035943195.1 Steroidobacteraceae bacterium | reverse complement strand
AAGTCGGCTACGCCAACATCGTCTTCTGGTTCCAGGCGGCCTACGCCGTGGGCTATGTCAGCTTCGGCCGCGTACTCGACCGGATCGGCGCCCGCACCGGCTATGCCATCGCCTTCATTCTCTGGAACCTGTCGCACATGGCGGCGGGACTGGCCGCCACGACCCTGCAGTTCACCTTGGCGCGGGTTGGCCTGGGGCTGGGCGAGTCAGGCGCGTTTCCGTCGAGCCTCAAGGCGATAACCGAGTGGTTCCCGCAACGCGAGCGGGCGCTCGCCGCCGGGATATTCAACGCCGGGACCAACCTGGGCGCCATCGTTGCGCCGGCGCTGGTGCCGGTGCTGACGGCGGCGTGGGGCTGGCGGTCCTCGTTTTTTGTGACCGGTGGGGTGGGCCTGCTGTGGCTGATCGCCTGGTTGGCGCTGTACCGTCGGCCGCAGGTGCATCCCAGAGTCAATGCCGCCGAGCTGGCCCTGATCGAATCCGACCGTGAGGATCCGGTGTCCAGGGTGCGCTGGTGGCGCCTGCTGGCACTGCGGGAGACCTGGGCGTATGGGCTGGCGCGCTTCCTCATCGATCCCATCTGGTGGTTCTACCTGTTCTGGCTGCCGGATTTTCTCGACAAGACCTACCATCTTGACCTCAGTAACTTCGGTCCGCCGCTGATCGCGATCTACCTGATTTCCGATGCCGGCTCGGTGCTGGGAGGATTTTCCTCCTCCGCGATGTTGAAGCGCGGATTCGGCGTGAACCGGGCGCGCAAGCTCACGATGCTCATCTGCGCGCTGCTGGTGTTGCCCGTGCTGTGGGTCGCGGGGGCCCGCGACCTATGGGTGGCGGTGCTGCTGATCGGCCTGGCCGCTGCCGCACACCAGGCCTTTTCGGCGAATGTCTATACCTTGCCCTCGGACATGCTGCCACGCTCGGCCGTGGCCTCGGTGATCGGCATCGGTGGCATGATGGGGGCGCTTGGCGGCATGCTGTTCACCCAGTTCGTCGGCCAGATGCTGCAGGCCACTGGGTCGTATCGGATACTGTTCTTCATCGCCGGGTCCGTCTATCTCATGGCACTCTTGGTCATACATATCCTCAGTCCGCGACTGCAGCGCGTGACAGGCGTTCGCGCATGAGCGTGCTCAAGGTGCATGAAGCCGATACCGTGGCCGTTGCGCTGCGCGATTTGGCGGCCGGCGAGCAGCTGTCCGTGGGCGAGAGGCTCATTCGGGTGGGTGCCGCGATACCACGCGGGCACAAGATTGCGCTGCGGCCGCATCAGGCGGGCGAGGTGGTGACGAAGTATGGCCACGCCATTGGCCATGCGCTCAGCGTCATCGAAGTCGGCGACTACGTGCACACGCATAACCTTGGATCGGCGCTCACCCACCACGACCAGTATTCCTACGCGCCGGCGGCGCACGCTGCCGTTGCAGCACCGCGCCGCGAGTTCATGGGCTATCGGCGCGCCGATGGCCAGGTCGGGGTTCGTAATGAAGTATGGATTCTGTGCACGGTGGGCTGCGTGGCCGAGACGGTGCGCCGCATCGCCGAGCAGGCGCGGGTCAGATTTGCCGGCCGCACCGATGGGATTTTCGCCTTCGGCCATCCCTTTGGCTGCTCGCAGCTGGGCGATGACTTGAGTGGTACGCGGCAGTTGCTGGCCTCATTGGCCCAGCACCCCAACGCCGGCGCAGTCCTGGTGGTGGGCCTGGGATGTGAAAATAATCAGTTGAGCGCACTGGTCGCGGAGCTGGGCAGCCGGGGCGCGGACCGTCTGGCGTACTTCAATGCCCAGTCGGTTGCCGACGAGATCGAATCGGGAGTCGAGGCGCTGGCGCCGTTGGTGGCCAGAATGGCCGCCGATCAGCGCTCAGCCTGCGATCTCGGGGATCTGGTCATCGGCCTCAAGTGCGGTGGCTCGGATGCTTTCTCCGGCCTCACCGCCAATCCGCTGGTCGGCAGCATCTGCGATGCGGTGACTGCCAGCGGTGGCACGGCCATATTGAGCGAGATTCCCGAGCTGTTCGGAGCGGAACAAGCCCTCATGGCGCGCTGTCATGATCGGTCGACCTTCTCCGACCTGGTGCAGCTGATCAACGACTTCAAAGGCTACTTCGCGTCCCACCAACTGCCGGTGTTCGAGAACCCCTCGCCCGGCAACCGCCAGGGCGGCATCACGACACTGGAGGAGAAATCGCTGGGGGCGGTGCAGAAGGGCGGCCACGCGCAGGTGACGCAGGTCGTGCGCTATGGGAAGCGGGCGTCGCGCAAGGGCCTGGTGATACTGGAATCGCCGGGCAATGACGCGGTCTCCACCACCGCCCTGATCGCGGCAGGTGCCGTCATCGTGCTGTTCACCACCGGTCGGGGAACGCCGCTGGGCTTTCCGGCGCCGACGCTGAAGATCTCCTCCAATAGCGATCTGGCGATGCGCAAACCACGCTGGATCGACTTCAACGCCGGATCCCTGATCGACGGCGCCGACCGCGCACAGCTGAGCTCGCAGCTGCTGGATCTCATCACCACCGTGGCCTCCGGTGCCCCGTGCCGCCATGAGCAGGCCGGGGCCCGCGAAATCGCACTCTGGAAGCGCGGCGTCACCTTGTGAGTCTGCTGTCGCGCCGCCGCTTCTCGGCCGCCATGCTGGCCCTGGGCTGTGCGAGCGGGACGCGAAGTCGAGCGGCTGCGCTTGCAGCCTGTGCTGGGTCCTTGCCGCCCTGGGCCAGCCGGCTTGGCTCGGACCTGGAAGCGATGGCCACGCGGCTTAGCGCCCAACTCAAGCCCTGGAGCGGCCCGCCGCGGCTGGCACGACCCGAAGACTTCGGCTACGCGACAGGACAACCGCTCGCAACTCACGCCATCCAGGCGGCCATCGACTCGCTGGCACGCCAGGGTGGCGGAACGGTGGTCCTGGCGCAGGGCGACTATGTCAGCGGAACGCTCGACCTGCGCAGTCACATCCGGCTGCGGATCGAGCGCGGCGCCCGTCTGCTCGCCAGTCTCAATCTCACGGACTATCCGGCGCGAGTGGCGCGGCGGCCCACGGTGATGGACAGCAACATGGGCGTGAACCAGTCGCTGATTTTCGCCGAAGACTGCACCAATATCGCATTGGGTGGCGCGGGCACCATCGACGGGCGCGGCAGCAAGGCGAATTTTCCAGGCCTTGAAACCATCGGGGCCACGCCGGGTCGCCCTTTTCTGATCCGGATCATCGACTGCCAGCAGGTCCATGTCCACGACCTCGAATTGAAGGACTCACCGTGCTGGATGCAGAACTATCTCAATTGCGAGGAGCTCCTGATCGAGAAGCTGCGGGTGCGGAACCAGGCGAATTTCAACAATGACGGCTGCGATATCGATGGCTGTCGGCGCGTCATCGTGCGCAACTGCCAGATCAATTCGGAGGATGACGGCCTGTGCTTCAAGGGCGCCACGGAACGACCTACCGAGGACGTGCTGGTCGAGAACTGCCGCATCTACAGCACCACCAACGCGGTCAAACTCGGCACCGACTCGCAAAGCGAGTTTCGCAATGTGCTGCTGCGCAATCTGCAGCTCGGGGGACCCTCTGCCGAGATGCCGGCCATCAACCGGCGGCGCTCGGAATCGGGTATTTCATGGGAAATCGTCGACGGTGGTCACGCGGAAAACATCTACGCCCGGGATATCCGCATCGCACGCGCCGACTCGCCCTTGTTCCTGCGTTTGGGCGACCGCGGCCGGGTGCGTCCCGGAGAACCCAGGCCACCGCCGGGGACGCTGCGGCGCGTTGTCTACGATCGGATCAGCGGTACTGACAATGGCGCGCGCGGCTCCTACTTCATGGGTCTGCCCGACAAACACATCGCGGACGTGGCGCTGCGGGATGTGTCACTGCAGGTCAGCGCGACCAGCAAGCCCGTCCCGGCGCAGCAGGATGTGGCGCCGATGCGCGATACCTATCCTGATGCGCACATGATCCCGGATGCAGTGCCGGCCTATGGACTGTGGGCGTGTCACCTGGACGGGCTGACCCTGACCCGGGTCAGATTCACGACCGTGGGCAAAGATGCGCGACCGATGATCCTGGCGGACCTGGACACGAAGAATGTCTGTATCGGCTAGGGCGCTCGGCGGCGCGCTGCTGGCCGCGGCCTGGCTGCTGGCACTGGCACCGGCGCGCGGCGTCGCGGCCGGTGCTGCGACCCGTGTGGCGACCTACCGCAATCCCATCCTCTATGCCGACTATTCGGATCCGGATATGCTGCGGGTCGGCAAGCGTTACTACCTGGTCGCATCCAGCTTTCACTTCTCGCCGGGCCTGCCGCTACTCGAGTCGCCGGATCTCGTGCATTGGCGAATCATCGGACATGTGCTGCCAAAGCTGAATTTCGCACCCGGCTACGACATGGTTGGGCCTTTCACGCTGACGGATGCGACGGCGGGACCCGTGGGTCCGGGGCAGCGATATGGCGGCGGGGTGTGGGCGCCGTCCCTGCGCTACCACGATCAGAAGTTCTACGTGTACTGGCCGACGCCGGATGAAGGCATCTTCGTCAGCACCGCCCCGAGCATGCAAGGGCCCTGGTCAACACCCGTGGCCGTGATCCCCGGGCCGGGGTACGAGGACCCCTGTCCGTTCTGGGATTCGGACGGCAACGCGTATCTGGTGCATGCCAAGGTGGGGGCCGGCTTTCTGGTTCTGCACCGCATGAGTCCAGATGGCATGCGGGTGCTGGATGAGGGCAAGACCATCGTCCAGGACCCGGTGAATCTCCCGGTGCTCGAGGGGCCTAAGCTCTACAAGCGGCATGGCTGGTACTACATTTTCGCGCCCATCGGTGGCGTCGGCAGCGGCGGCGAGGCGGTCCTTCGCGCGCGCAACATTTTCGGCCCCTACCAGTGGCGCCAGGTCCTGGTGCCGGGCCAAAGCGGCGTCAAAGGCCCGCACCAGGGCGGCTACGTCGAAACACCGGATCACCAAGGCTGGTTCATACACTTCAACAGCACCGGCGCCTTCGGCCGCATCACCTATCTGGAGCCGGTGCGCTGGCAGGATGACTGGCCCGTAATCGGCGATCCGATAGGCGATTACAAACAGGGCCAACCGGTCCTTGAGCATGCGCTGCCGGTGCGAGTTGCCGGGGCGGAGCAGTATCACCTGCAGGACTCGGATGAATTCAACGGTCCGACCCTGGGCCCCCAATGGGAATGGAATCACAATCCGGATGATGCGCGGTGGAGCCTCACGGCGCGCCCCGGCTACTTGCGGCTGCAGGCCCAGGGGACGCAGTACCTGGTCACGGCGCGCAATACCCTGACACAGATACTGCAGGGACCCAGCATGACGGTGAGCGCGCGGCTTGAGATCGGGCATCTGGTGGACCAACAGCGCGCCGGACTGGTTTTGTTCGGCGTCAGGCCGGCCTGGATCGGCGTGGTTCGCGATGCGGGGTCCTCCTACCTCACGTATGCCACGGCCGGGGTCGAGACCCGCGGCCCCGCGCTTGCCGGGGAGGCGATAGACCTCAAGGCGTTGGTGACCCCGGACCAGTCAGTGCGCTTCTCTTACGCAGCGCCGGATACCGCGTTTCAGGAATTCGACCCCGCGACCGCCCTGGCACGTTTTTCATGGTGGAAGGGCAGTCGCCCGGGACTTTTCACCTACGTCAAAGTTACGACGGCGACTGCGGTGGCGGCCCCGGACGGTTACGTCGACATCGACTGGTTCCATGTTGAGCACTGAAGCGTGAACCGCCGCGGCTTCCTGGCCGGCGGCGCCGCGGTCGCCGCGACCGGCGCGTTGGCCGAGGCCGCGCCGCCGCAGGCTGTAAGCGCGCCGACGTTCACCACGCAGCACGCCGGGTGGCAGTCTGCCTATGACAAGGCTCTGGCGGTGCTCGCAGCCAATGTGCAGATCCTGCCGCGTTACCCCAGACCGGTGTTGACCGAGGGCGCCGCGTATCAGGGGATCTGGCTGGAGTGCGGCCCGCACGAATCCCTGGTCTATCGCAAGTTCCGGCCCGAGGTGGCGCGCGATAGCCATCGCTGCTTCTTTGCCTTGCAGCGACCCGACGGCCAGATCCCCTACAGCAACAAAGTGGTGGCCACCGGCTTCGGCCAGATCCAGATGGTGGTGCCGATTGCGGCGACGGCCTGGGAACTCGCCCAGGCGACGGCCGATGAGGGGCTGCTGCATGAAGCGTACCAGGCGTGTGCGAAGTGGGATGGCTGGCTGCTGCGCTTTCGCAACGTGCGTGGCACAGGATTGACGGAAGGGTTCTGCACCTATGACACCGGTCAGGACAACAGCCCGCGGTGGCGCGGCATTCCTCCGCAATGTCCGGACCAGGATGCGAAACGCTACGTGTCGGGATTGAAGCTGCCGCGGTTGTGTCCGGATCTGTCAGCGACCAGCTATGGCGGACGCGTCGCGCTTGCGCAGATGGCGCAGGCGCTGGGTCGAAGTGCGGAAGCCGCGCGCTGGCAGGAACAGGCCGAGACGCTGCGCGGATTGATAATGAAACACCTGTATGTGCCGGAGGAGGCCGCGTTCTACGACCTCGATGCGGCCAATGAATTCGTCAGGATCCGCTGCGATATCCTCAGTCGCGTCTGCGGCGAGCATGTCGTGGATCAGGCGACCTTCGAGTCGCTGTGGTCGCGTCAGCTGCACAACCCCGCGGCGTTCTGGTCTGCTCTGCCGCTGCCTTCGGTGGCGCTCGATGATCCGGCATTCGTGCGCCCCATCCCGGTGAATTCCTGGGGTGGTGCCTCGCAGGCACTCACGGCACTGCGCACCGGCCGCTGGTTCGATCACTTTCGCAAGTCGGCCACCCACGCGCGATTCATGCAGGCCTGGTGCGAGGCCCTGATGCGGGATGGAGAGTTTCGCCAGCAGGCCGATCCCCTCGACGGCCGCTTCACGCAGGGCAGTCCGGGCGGATATTCGCCGGCGGCTCTGGTCATGGTGGATTTCACGTGGCGCCTGGCCGGCATCTGCGAGTCGGGGCGGCAGTTGAACTGGCACATCCGTCCCGGCCATGCGGCCTCGCGCGGGGCGCGCTTTGGTATCCGCACGGACACGGGACATCGTGCACAGCTGGAATATGACTCGCGCGGGGCGGACCTCAAGCTTGATGGGCGATGGCTGGGACGCCTCGAAGGCGGTGCGGCGCGCCTGGTCAGCTCAGAATCCGGCCAGTTCCTGTCAGTCATCGGAATTGACGAGCAGCAACAGTCAGTGCGCTTGCTGCGGCCGGACCGGCCACCGCGCAAACTGGGTCTGCAAGCGGATGCTGCGATCGACCTGCGTTAGAGGATGATGTGGGGTACGAAGCGCGCGGTATCTCGGGTAATGAGAGATCGGTCCTCGCGCACACCAATACCGGCCGGCTGATCGCCGATGACCCAGCTTCCAATCAGAGCATAGTTGCCGTCAAACCGGGGCAGGGCGTGAAACGCCTGCCTGACATAGGGGAAGTCCGTGTACGGCCCCGGGGCCTCGAGGCGCTCGCCTGCCTGCGTCACCAGCTCGACATTGGCGCCTTCGCGAGAAAATAACGGCTTTCGAACCCAGCCGGCGGGCAGGCCTGCGGCCGCGTCCGCGGCGCTTTCGAAAAAGGTGGGCAGAAGATTCGGATGTTGCGGATGCAGTTCCCACAATAGTGCGAGTGCGCCCTTGTTGGAAAGAATCGACTTCCAGGGCGGTTCGAGCCATGTCACCGCGGCACTGTCCAGGTAGCGCGAGAACTCATCGGCAAAGAGGAATTCCCACGGGTAGAGCTTGAATATCGTCTCGATCACGTTGTCGTCGCAATCGGTATAGCGGCCATCGGCCGTGCGTCCGATGTCCTCCATCGAAACGTAGCGGGTGCGGATGCCGGCCTGGCGGGCCAGATCCTCCAGGTATTCGACGGTTGCACGGTCCTCGACGGACTCGCGCACCGAAGCGAAGTGCATGCTGCCGCGAATCTGCGGACTAAGCAGGCCGAGGGCGCGCTGCAGCTTCTCCTGCAGCGAGTTGAACTGATCCGTATCTGCCGCTAGGTGGCCGGCCTCAATGCATTCCTTCAGCCAGATCCATTGGAATACGGCTGCTTCATACAACGATGTCGGCGTGTCGTAGTTGAGCTCGAAGAGTCTGGCCGGAACCTGTCCGTCGTATGCGAAATCCATGCGCCCGTACAGATGCGGTTCGCCGCGGGTCCAGCTGCTGCGGATCAGATCCCAGAAGCGTTCGGGCAAGGCGAGCCGGCGCAGATACTCTTCGTCGCGGACCGCGCGGCTCACCAGATCCATGCATAGATCGTGTATTTCCTGCGTGGGCTGCTCGATACCCGCTTCGATCTGCGGCAGGGTGAAACGGTAGTGCACCGATTCGTCCCAATAGGTCTCGCCACCGCTGGAATGAAAACGGAAACCGAGCGATTCGGCCTGCTGGCGCCAGAGCGGTCGCTCCGCCATCACCATGCGCTGCACGGGTGTCAGCCGCCCCAGCTGCTGCGCGCCGCAGAACTCATGCCAAATCCGCCCCGCGACAGCGTCTCGGATACGGTGGGTCCGCGGGCGGAGGTGCCAAAACGCTCACCCGAAGCGGTGCGCCACTCGGCACGATCGCCTCGGGTGCGGTACAGGGGTTCGCCGAATCCGCCGCCATAGCCATACCCGTAGCCATAGTGATAGACGCCATGGTTCATGGCGCGGCCAATCATGAATCCCGCCAGCGCTGGCATGAACCAGCCGCCCGATGAGGTCTGGACGTGGTGGCATTGATCGTATCCATACTGCGCTTCGCAGTTGGCGAGCGAATCAAAGCGCGGCCCGTCACGGTACTGAGCCTGCACGGCATCGGCATACGCCTTCTCGCAGATATCGGCGGTCACCTTGCCGTCGCTGATGCATTGCGCCAGCCCTTGGTATGCCACGTTGGACTGCTGCTGGGGCTGTTGCTGCGGTGGCGACGGATTGTCGCAGGCTGACAGCAGCAGCGGCACGGCCCCCATGAGTACCAGCTCGATCGAACGTGAACGTTTCATCACCACTCCCTTCGGCTGCGTTTGGCCGACCTGCGCACGGTTACGGCGTCATGCACGCCGCGTTGATCGCACCCACTGATAGTGAGGTCAGCGCCACGAAGATCCCCGCCGACATTTCATTGGCGGAGATTCTCTGCGACAGATCGCTGAGAAAGACGCGGACCGCGAAGAATGTGACGATCTGGATGACCATGGCGATCACGCCCCAGATCAGGAAGTCCAGCAGCGAGACCGAATGCACGATGGCGCTGCACAGCGGCAGAGTGAATGCCAGCAGCGAGCCGCCCAGCGCAATGGCGGCCGAGGACTTGCCGTGCCGGATCAGTTCGAGTTCGTCATGCGCCGTGAGACGGGTATAGATGAGTCCGAACAGCAACAGCAGCACCAACGCACTGCCAAAATACGTCAGGAAGGCCGGCAGGCCGAGGAAGAAGAGAGCCCAGGGGTGAGACATGATGGTGATTCCCTTCAGGTGACGGTCAGATCGGCCGGGTTCAGATCCACGCCGATGGAGGTGACCACCTGCAGGCTGTCCGGCATCTCTTCGACGGAGATCAGTACGTATTCCGCCCGATCGCTGTCCTCGATCAGGCGCCGATACAGCATCGCGTAGTGATTGCAGTTTCTGCTGGCAACCGTGTCGCTCTTGTCAAATACCTGTTCGATGAAGGGGACCAGCTCGGTCTGGCCCTTGGCGACGCCCCAGACGCGATGGTAGAGAAAGGCTCCGATTTCATAGGTGGGAAGTCCCACATCGCTGCTGCTGCCCGCGATGGTGGCAAGCTCGGTGTGATTGGCGGGAGTGGCCGTGTCCCAGTACTGCCACAGGATGCACTCTGACACGTCGGCATCGTCGGTGCCGCCATCGGTCTTGACCTGTAGCCAGGTCTCATCGTCATCCAGGTAGTAACGATGCAGCCAGCTGCCCTTCAGATCCACCAGCCCGCGAGCGGCGATCGGCTGAGCACAATCGCCGATTTCGAAGTTAGCGCGTCCGTTCAACATCCGGAACGGCACCGAATCGATTTCCACGAAGCCACCGCGCCGTAATTTCAGCGGCTCGGGAGGCAGCTGCGCGCGCGGCGGAGGCGGGCGCAGCCGTTCTTTTGCATCGCGCGCCAGCGCGCTGATCATGGTTCCGAAACTCATGGCCGAATCCTTCGACAATCTAAGGGGCGGGCGGGGGGCTGTCGCTCGGCGCAGCTTCGGTCTTGAACCGCGCCAGCACATCGCTGGCGGCACTCGCGCCGGGGATGACGCCTGCCTTGCGCAGCCGCTCCTCGAGCGCCTCGCCGGTTGATTCCGCGGACAGCGTATTCGCCGCATCCATCTGCGCGAGAGCCTCCTCCTGGCGCTTTTCGATGCGCTCGAGGCTGTCCAGCGCGCTGCGCGCCCGTGAATCGGTGCTGGAACTGGCGGCCGCTACCGCAGCAGAGGCCTTGATGACATGCTGTTTCGCCTTGACCGTATCGGCGCGCTGCTTGAGGGTGCGAATCGCCGTTTCGCCGGCCGTGATTTTCACCTTCAGCACATCGATGTTCTTGCCGTACTCGGCGATGACATTGTTGCTGGCGGTAATAAGCGCCTCCTGCTCGGCGTACTTGGCCGCGACCTCCTGAGCCAGGGCGCTGTGCTTGGCTACATCGGCCTGCTGGCCAGCGGCCTCCGCAGCCTTCTGTTTGGCAAGCGTCTGGCGGATGTAGCCTGCATATTCCTCCAGCTTCGCCTGCTTTTCAGCCAGATGATTCCTCTCCACGGTCTGCTTGCCCATCATGCCGGCAAGGGCCACGCGGGCATCGCGCAGCTCGGCGTCGGCATCGCGAATCTCCTGATCGAGAATGCGCGTCGCGTTGGCATCCACGGCCGCCTCGCCGGCTTCGTTGGCGGCGCCGCGCAGTGCAGTCCAAAGTTTGTTCAATACGCCTGACATGTGTCGTCTCCTTCGTTTATTTGACGAACTCGCGGTACGCACCCGCGGCATCCACCGCGTTGCGGGCGAGAGTGTCGATCTCGAATTCAATGTCGGATAGGGGCGAGGTGGCGCGCAACGCGCCGTATATCACGTAGAACTCCGATCCGTCCGGATGGCTGTCTATCGAGATATTCGCCAGGTCGAAGAGCTTCTCGGTGCGCAGGATGCGATCGTTGAGCCGCGCGGTGTCGCGCACCCGTGCGACCGGAAATAAGGTCGCCTGGGCGATTGCAATTTCGCCGGTGACCGCGATGAACAGGTGCACATCGCCATAGTCGTGGGCGACGGCCTGGATGACGGGTTCCAGTCCCTCGACCATCGAGAACGTATAGCGTTGCGAGGCGGCGAGCGATCCCGACTGCAGGTCTGGAAGCAGTGATTGTGTGGTGACTGGTCCGGTAGACATGGCGGCGCTGACCCCTTTCAAGGCGTGAATGAGTGGGTGGGCATTGGGTTTTCTGAGCAGTCTCTCGACCTTGAGCAGGACGGGGGCGTGCTGTGGCTGTATCCACACCTCGCGCATGACGAGGCCCTCCTCGCGCAGGCGCTGGCGGCGAGTCTGTTGCCGCCTGCGATTGCCGTCCTTGGTCAATGTACCGCCCTGTGAAACGCGTTACAGGTAACGCGATGGGGCTAGATTATTCGTTACTGGTAACGGTGTCAAGCGTTACTGGTAACGACCTCTGAGAGCCCTAGAGAGGCTCGGTAGCGTCGGCCGTAGCGAGCGGGCTATGTGATGCGCGAGAGGCGGCGCTTTCTCAGCCTGATGGATGCCGCGGGTCGGGGAGCAGGGCCCGGGTCGGCATTCGGTGGCGCCTGAGGGCCACACAATTCCGCATTGAGTCAGGGTTCCCGGCCGGTTGCCGGGAACCTTCATTGGTGGAGGCGGGGGGAATCGAACCCCCGTCCGCAAGCACTACATTTCCGGATCTACGTACGTAGCTGTCTCTTTGTTTTCTCGCTTCGCGCTACCCGAGCAGCAGGGAAGACGCTAGGCCAGCAACGGTGTCTCTTAACGCTGCACCCCGTAGCACGATGCAGAGCGATCCTGTGAGCGCGTCCCCAGGTTCAGTGGCACAGGCACCAGCTGGTCTGAGGTTAGGCCGGGTTAAGCGGCCAGAGCGAAGTTGTCGTCGTTGGCAACTATAATTTGCAAAAGAGTTTAACGAGGACCCTTGCACCTCGGTACGCCCCTGAAGTTTCGCAACCCACGTCGAAACCGGTCGCCCCCTTCTGGAACCGCTGAAGTCTACACCAAAGGCAGAGCGCCCGACTGTAAGACGCCGCTGACCGCCGTTTTGCCGGCATTTTCGCAGTGTTGCGTCGTAACCTAACCAGTTGCGCGCGAGTGCGATTCAGACTTGGGGAGGCGGTGTGCTCAGAGTGGTGCGGATCGCAGGCCTGAGTCTTCTCGCCGCTTTGGCCACGGCCCACGCCGCGCCGCAGTCCCCGGCGGCGGAATTTCAGGAGCTGTACGCCGCCGTTGAGAGTGCCGGAATATTCCCGGACAGCAAGACTTTCGCGGATGCCGTGCCACTGGAGGCTCCAGCCGCAATCCTCAAACAGTATCGGGCACGGCGGCCGGCAACGCCCGCAGCTCTGCGCGAGTTCGTGACCCGACACTTCAGCGTGCCGGCTGCCGCGCCGGAACGTGCGCGCTCCCAGACGCGCCTGCCGATCGGCGCCCACATTGATGCACTGTGGACGCAACTAAAACGCGAGACACCCACCGTCCCTCACTACGGTTCGGCGTTAGCGCTGCCGAAGCCCTATGTGGTGCCCGGTGGTCGGTTCCGTGAGCTGTATTACTGGGATTCGTATTTCACGATGCTGGGGCTGGCGCAGAGCGGGCGGCGGGAACTGGTGAACTCCATGATCAGCGACTTCGCCTGGCTCATCGACACCTATGGCCACATTCCAAACGGCACCCGCAGTTACTACCTGGGCCGCTCGCAGCCGCCGTTCTTTTTCGAGATGGTGGCGCTGTCGCGCCCGAATGATCCGGCGGCCGCGTGGGCACAGTACCTGCCGCAGCTGCGGCGCGAATACGCATTCTGGATGGCCGGTGCGACTACCCTGAAGGGGCCCGGCGCCGTGCGCCGTGTGGTGCGGCTGGCCGACGGCGCCTTGCTGAATCGCTATTGGGATGACATCGACGCGCCGCGCGATGAGTCCTGGCGTGAGGAT
This sequence comes from Steroidobacteraceae bacterium, assembly GCA_035943195.1. Taxonomy (GTDB): domain Bacteria; phylum Pseudomonadota; class Gammaproteobacteria; order Steroidobacterales; family Steroidobacteraceae; genus DAIDKA01. The sequence goes on along the minus strand of DASZCK010000024.1, from coordinate 9,264 downwards.
GTGAGCCTGGCACAGCGCAGCGGCCGCGAGTCCGGCCAACTGTATCGGGACATCCGCGCCGCCGCCGAGAGCGGCTGGGACTTCAGCTCGCGCTGGTTGCGCGATCCACGTTCGTTGAGTTCCATCGACACCACGCAGATCACGCCCGTGGATCTGAACAGTCTGCTCTTCGGACTGGAGCAGGCCATTCGCGCGGGCTGTGAGCGCAGTGGCGATCGCGCCTGTAGCAGCGAGTTCTCCGAACGCGCAAGCGCGCGTCATCGCGCCATCGACCATTACCTGTGGGATGAAGGGCGGGGCACCTACGCCGACTATCGCTGGACCGATCAGCGGCACACCGAGGTACTGTCGGCTGCGACCCTATATCCCTTGTTTGAGTCGCTCGCGAGCGCGGTCCAGGCGGCGCGCGTCGCAAATTCGGTCCGTGCCTCGCTGCTGGCACGCGGCGGGCTCGCCACGACGACTTTGACGACCGGCCAGCAGTGGGATGCACCAAATGGCTGGGCGCCCCTGCAATGGATCGCCGTGAGGGGCCTGCGCAATTCCGGCCAGGTCCCGCTGGCGGCTGCGATCGCCTGCCGATGGCTGGTTACTGTCACGACTGCGTATCAGTCCAGTGGCAGACTGGTCGAGAAATACAATGTCGTGACTCAGGGGGGTGGCAGTGGCGGTGAGTACCCATTGCAGGATGGATTTGGCTGGACCAATGGAGTCACGCGCCAGCTCATGGCCCTCTACCCGGCATTTACAAGGATTTCCGCGCTCGACCGGTGCCCGAAACCATACGGCTAAGTAACGTGACTTGGGGCCATGGACTGGGCTTAAATCCGCACGCTTTTTCGCATCACTCCCATAGGAGCAATCATGGTCTCAAGAGTCCTCAAGGTCGGCCCTTGCGTCGGCCTGCTGGTGGCGCCGCTGTGGGCAATGGCCGATGACGCTCCGGCTCCGCCGCCCCCGCCCCTGGTGGTCAAAGCCCAGGTGGGCTATGTGTCCTCTCACGGCAACACGGACGCGCAGACCGCCAATGCGAAACTCGAGGTCACTTTGAACTCGGAGATGTGGAAACACGATCTGCTGCTGGCGGGACTGTACGGCAAGTCCAATGACATCGTCAGCGCCGAAATGCTCGATGCGCAATGGCAGTCCAATTACAACATCACCAACCGCCTGTTCGCCTTCGGCGCCCTGCACTATGACGATGACAAGTTCAGCGGCTTCCAGTACCAGGAGACACTGTCTGCGGGCCTCGGCTATTCACTGGTGAAGCTCAAGGATGCGACGTTGGATGCACAGGCCGGTGTCGGTTACCGGCGCCTGCGTCCCGAGGAGATCGACAAAGACGCCGCCGGCGAGGTCATTGCGCGCATACCGGGGGAGGCGGAGAGCGGGGCGGTTGCCACCGCCTCCGTCAAGGGCATGTACGCGTTCAATTCCAGTACCAAGCTCACCGATGTGGTGGCGGTGGAAGCAGGATCCGACAACACGCTGTTGCAGAACGATCTGGGTCTGCAGGTGGCAATGTCCAAGACCCTCTCAATCACCATTGCCTACGAGGTCAAGCACAACAGCAGCCCGCCGCCACCGCTGGTGAAGACCGATTCGCTGCTCACCTTCAACCTGACGTACGCCTTCCCGCAATAGCTAACTAGCGGGTGCGCAGGATCCGGGCCTTGTCGCGCTGCCAGTCGCGGTCCTTCTCGGTGGCGCGCTTGTCATGCTGTTTCTTGCCCTTGGCGACGCCGATGCGGATCTTGGCGCGGCCGGCCTTCCAATACATCTCCAGGGGCACCAGGGTGTAGCCGCTGCGCTCCACGGCGTCCTCCAGCTGTTCGAGCTCGGCGCGATTCAGCAATAGCTTGCGGGTACGGGTGGGGACGGCGATGAAGTGGGTCGAGGTGGTGTTCAGCGGCGCCAGGTGCGCTCCGTACAGGAAGGCCTCACCGTTCTTCACATAGACATAGGATTCGGTGAGGTTGGCCTTGCCGGCGCGCATCGACTTGACCTCCCAGCCCTGCAGCACCATACCGGCCTCGTAGCGATCCTCGATGAAGTAGTCGAAGCGCGCCTTGCGGTTTTCCGCGATCAGTTTGGGTTCGGATTTGGTCTGGGTCATTATTCGGGCACAATTCTACCGATGAGAGAAGTCAGGCGCTCGGCCTTGATCGCACAGACCCCCGAGCGGATGTTTGCGCTGATCAACGACATTGAAAGCTATCCACAGTTCCTGCCGTGGTGCACGGGTGCGCAGGTGCAGACGCGCAGCGAGCGGGAAATCATTGCCTGCATCACGGTGCGGCGCGGCGCCCTGCACGCCCAGTTCACCACCCGCAACGAGCTTACCGCCAATCGTCACGTCGGCATGCATCTGGTCAGCGGCCCCTTCAAGACACTGGAAGGTGAGTGGACCCTGACTCCGGTGGACAGCCCCGGTCAGTGCGGCTGTCGGATCGATCTGCTGCTGCGCTTCGCCTTCGCCAACCGCTTCGCGGGCCTGGTCTTTGAGCCGCTGTTTGAAGAGACGGCCGGCTCGCTGGTGGACGCCTTCGTGGGGCGTGCCCGGGCATTGGGGGCAAGCGCGTCGTGAGCGGCCGCAAGCACTGCCTGGTGGCATTCGCGCTGCCACGGCGACAGTACCTGTGGAGCGTGGAGGTCCCTGCCGCCGCCGCCGTGTCCGAGATCCTCGAGCAGGCGCGCCTGCTCGCCCGGGTGCAGGGTGAGGAGGCGGTGGTGCCATGGGAATCGGACTCACTGGGGATATTCGGGGAGCCCTGCCGGCGCCAGGACGTGCCGCGCGACGGCGATCGCGTGGAGATCTACCGCTCGCTGCTCAACGACCCGCGCGCCAGCCGCCGCGCGCGGGTTCGCGGACGGTAGGGCTATAGCGCCGGCGCCGGCACTCGACCACCGGGTGCATCCGGGGTCTCGGACACCTCGCCGTGACGGTCGATCTTCTCGACCTTGTCGTCCTTGAAATACACCGTCAGCTGGCGCTCGACCGGCTTCTGCCGGCCGACCTTCAGGTAGTACAGATAATCCCAGCGATCGTTGTCAAAGATGACCGGCACCATGGGGGTGCCCAGCAGGTAGCGCACCTGGACCTTGGTCATGCCGGCTGCCAGCTGATCGGTATTGCGTTTTTCCAGGTAATTGCCCTGCTGTATGTTGAGACGGTACACACAGCCCGAAGTCGCACCCAGCAGGGCCAGGCAGCCGAGAACGGCGCCCATGCGGCGCCACGGCAGAATCGTACGCAATCTGATCACGTGACTTGTCACTTGAAAACGGGATAATAAATACATGATACCGCATCGCCCGGGCCAAAGCCGACTGGCATCAGGAGAACACGGCATGGAAGGGAAGGACCTGCGCAAGGCCGGCCTGAAAGTGACGCTGCCGCGGCTGAAGATCCTGGAAATCCTGGAAAGCAGCCAGACCCGCCACCTGTCGGCCGAGGATATCTACCGCTCATTGCTGGAGTCCAACGAGGACATCGGGCTCGCCACCGTCTACCGCGTGCTCACGCAGTTCGAGGCCGCCGGCCTCGTGACCCGGCACCACTTTGAAGACGGAATGGCGGTTTTCGAGCTCAACCACGGCACGCACCATGACCACATTGTGTGTCTTGACTGCGGCCGCGTCGAAGAGTTCATGGATACCGGCATTGAAGACCGCCAGGGAGCGGTCGCCAAGAAACTGGGGTTCGAGATCCGGGATCACTCCCTGATCATTTACGGCCACTGCGTCCGTCAGACCTGCGCGCATCGCCCGAAGACCTGACCTGAACCTGCCGCAGCATGTCCTGGGCATGCTCGCGCGCCTTGATGGTGATCTCGACTCCACCCAGCATCCGCGCCAGTTCCTCGACCCGTTCCGGCCCGCCCAGGTCCGAGAGCGACGTGCGGGTGGTCTTGCCGTCGGTCAGCTTGTTGACGCGTAAATGATGATCCGCCTGCGAGGCCACCTGCGGCAGATGGGTGACGCACAGCACCTGGGCTCGTTCGGCCAGGCTGCGCAGTTCCCGCCCGACGATCTCGGCGACGGCGCCCCCGATGCCGGAGTCGACTTCATCGAACACCATGCAGCGTGAATCACGTCCGGCGCAGGCGACCTGCACCGCAAGGGACAGGCGGGCAAGTTCACCACCCGAGGCCACCTTGGACAGGGCCCGCAGGGGCTGGCCGGGATTGGCGGTCACCCGGAACTCGATCTGGTCGACGCCATGGGGCTGCGGCTCGGGGGACTCCAGGGGCGTGACATCGATCTGAAAACGTCCGCCCGTCATGCCCAGCTGCTGCATGTGATTGGTCACGGTCTTGCTCAGGGCCCGGGCGGCCGTGGCCCGACGTGCGGAGAGCAGCTTGGCCTGTTCGCGATAACGCTCGACCGACATCGCGAGATCCGCGCGCACGGTGGCGAGGTCACTTTCCGCGGACTCCAGCTGCGCAAGCTCGGTGGCCAGTGCCGCGGCGCGCTCGTGCAGCTGCGCCGGCGCGATGCGATTCTTGCGCGCCAGCTCCTCGATGGCGGCCAGCCGGCGCTGCACCTGATCCTGTCGGGCCGCGTCAAAGTCCTGGGAATCAAGGTAGTGCTGCAGCTCGCGCGCGGCCTCACGGATCTGGATGGCGGCGCTGTCGACCAGCGTCAGCACCGTCGCAATCCCCGGATCCAGCGCCGCCACGGTCTTCAGCTGCTGCAGGGCGCGCGCAACCGCCGCATGGGCGCTGCCGGCGTCCTCCTCGTACAGCTGCCCCAGGGCACCCTGCACCGACTCGGTGATGCGACCGCGGTTAGCCATGCGGTTGGCCTCCTCGGTCAGCGCGGCGAACTCGCCTTCGGTCAGTGCCAGCGCGCTCAGTTCCTGGGCCTGGTAGCGCAGCAGCGACAGCCGCGCGTCGCGATCGCGCGCCTTGGTCTCCAGTTCCAGGGCGGCATTGAGCAGTTTCAGCCACACCCGCTGCGCGATCTCAACTTCCGCGGCCGCCGCTTCGTGCCGGCCGAAGCTGTCGAGCAGGTCGCGCTGGCCGCTGCTGCGGGTGAGGGTCTGGAATTCATGTTGGCCGTGGATATCCAGGAGGATGTTGCCCGCGTCGCGCAGCTGCTGCACGGTCACCGACTGGCCGTTGAGGTAGGCGCGCGAACGCCCGTCGGTCGTCACCACGCGCCGCACCGATAGTTCCTGTTCGACGTCGATGGACTGATCCTCGAGCCAGCTCTTCAGCTCGCGCGGGGCCTGCGCCAGCTCGAAGGTCGCGGTCACCTCGGCGCGCTGGGCACCATGGCGCACCACTTCGGCCCCGGCGCGACCGCCGGCGATGAGCTGCAGTGCATCGACCAGAATGGATTTGCCGGCACCGGTTTCGCCGGTGAGTACGGTCAGACCCGAGCGCACGTCGAGCTCGAGCGCATCGATAATGGCGAAATCCAGGATATGCAGGTAGGTGAGCATGGCGGGTTAGCGCGAGCGGTCGGTGCTGCCGCGACCCCAGTGCAGCTTGGAGCGCAACAGACGGAAATAGTCATATCCCGGCGGATGCAGCAAGGTTACGTCATCGGGCGACTGGCAGACCTGCACCCGGTCACAGGGATGCACGTCGCCGAGCACGAAGCCGTCGCAGACCACCTGGGCGCGGCTTTCCGGGCGCTCCAGCAGACGAATCTCGATGGTGGCGCGCGCCGACACCACGATGGGACGATCCGAGAGCGTGTGCGGGCAGATCGGCGCAATCACCAGCACTTCCAGATGCGGATCGACGATGGGACCGCCGCAGGACAGGGCATAGGCCGTGGAGCCGGTGGCACTGGCGATAACGATGCCATCCCCGGCGTGGGTATTGACGTAGCGGCCGTCGATCCAGGTTTCAAAGTCCATCATGCTGCCGGTCGCGAGCTTCTGGACCACGATATCGTTGAGGGCCAGGCCGGTAGTGCGGCTGGTGCCCTCGGTCACCAGGGCGGTGCTCAGCAAGGGCCGACGGTCCACCTCGCAGCCGCCATCCAGGGCGGCATCCACGCACGTCAGGACATCCTGTGGCAGAACGTCCGTAAGGAAACCCAGGCGGCCGCGGTTGATGCCCAATAGCGGCACGCGCCGCGCGGTGGCCAGGCGCGCCGCGTAGAGCAGGGTGCCGTCCCCACCAATGGCGATGATGAGGTCGGCGCGGGCGGCCAGCTCCGCCTCAGAGACTATTGTCACGGCCTCGGCGCCGGGGATATGCCCGGGGCTCTCCTGCGCCAGCACGGCCACCCCACGCTGGATGAGGTGCGGCAACAGCATGGCGGCCGACTCCGCCACCCGGGAGTCGGTGAACCGGCCAATCAGCGCGCACACGCGTATCGAGGCTGTCATCGGAGGCCTTTGTAGCATGGGCCCGAGCGTGGCCCAAGGGCGGAATCGACGGACAATTGTCCAATTAGGGGGTACCGGCCTTGCTTGACGGCCCGCATCGCGGTCGTTAGCTTCGCTTAAGGTATGTCATCAGATGTCCGCGACGACACTCTCAACGACAGGGCCCAGCGCCTGCTGCGGATCTTGGTGGAGAGCTATATACGCGACGGCCAGCCGGTAGGCTCGCGCAGCCTGTCGCGCGACAGCGGACTTAATCTCAGTTCGGCGACGGTGCGCAATGTCATGGCGGATCTCGAGGAGCTGGGGTTCGTTGCCTCCCCGCACACCTCGGCCGGGCGTGTGCCCACGGACAAGGGTTATCGCTTTTTCGTGGACACGCTGCTGCGCGTGCAGCCGCTGGATCCGAATTCGGTCACCGAATTTCGTCGTCAGCTCGACTGCGGCCATGACGCCAAGGCGCTGGTCGCCACGGCGTCGCAGCTGCTCTCCAGCGTCACCCAGCTCGCCGGCGTGGTGACGCTGCCCAGCGCCCAGCAGGCCTCCATCACCCATATCGAATTTGTGCCGCTGTCGGAAAACCGGGTGCTGGCGGTACTGATTCTGAACAACAGCGAGGTGCAGAACCGCATCATTCAGCTGGAGCGCAGTTTTCAGTCCGAGGAGCTGCGGCGGGCAGCCAACTTCCTCAACCAGCATTTCGTCGGGCGCTCGCCCAGCGAAGTGCGTCAGGAAATCCTCCGCCAGATGCGCGAGACGCGCGAGACCATGAACCAGATCATGCTCGATGCCATCACCATGGCGCAGCAGGTTTTCACCATGGGCGATGCCGCCCACGACAAAATGGATTATGTCATCGCCGGTGAAACCAACCTCATGGGCGTCGGCGAGCTCTCCAGTGTCGAGAAGCTCAAACGTCTGTTCGAGGCCTTCAACGAGCGGCGCGACTTCCTGCACCTCTTGGATCACAGCCTCAAGGCCCAGGGCGTGCAGATCTTCATCGGCCACGCCTCGGGGTACCACATCCTGGACGACTGCAGCCTGGTGACGGCGCCATACTCCCTGGGCGACCAGGTGGTCGGGGTGCTCGGGGTCATAGGCCCGATGCGCATGGCCTACGAGCGGGTCATCCCCATAGTTGACGTAACGGCGAAATTGCTCGGCGCCGCCTTGAATTCAAGGCGGACACCCTCAGGAATCGGCTAATCTGCGACCCCTGACGCGCAGGCGCACCCAGGTCTGGTGGCGCAAGTATTTGTGTATTTGGAGGATTTGATGACTGGGGCAGAGGCTTCCACGCCGGATGCGGCGCAGCCGCTAAATGGCGAAACCCAGATTCCGGACCCGGCCCAGCTGCAGCAGGCTTTAGCGGAAGCGCAGCAGTTGGCGGCCACCCACAAGGACCAGTACCTGCGGGCGATGGCGGAACTGGACAATGTACGCAAGCGCGCCCAGCGCGACGTGGAGAACGCCAGCCGCTACGGGCTGGAGAAGTTCGCCATCGAGCTGCTGCCGGTGCTGGACAGTCTGCAGGGCGCCGTCAGCAACGGCGCTCGGGCGGACGCCAAGAGCCTGGTGGCGGGCCAGGAGGCGACGCTGAAGCTCTTGGTCAAGGCCTTCGAGAAACTGAATATCCGTCCCATCAACCCCACCGGCGAGCCCTTCGATCCGGCGCGGCATGAGGCGGTGATGTCCCAGGAATCGACCACGGCGGAACCGAATTCGGTGCTGCAGGTGGTGCAGCCGGGATTTGAGCTAAGCGGACGGTTGTTGCGCCCGGCGCGGGTCATCGTGGCCCGGGCACCGGCGTGAAGCGCCCGGCGCGGGCGAGACTTGAATTGTCCGCCGGCGCACCCAGACAGTGCAGTGCGGGACGGACCTAAAAGAGAATTCGCGGAGTTACGTATATGGCAAAGATCATCGGCATCGACCTGGGCACGACCAACTCGTGCGTGGCCATCATGGAAGGCGGCAAGCCGCGCGTCATCGAAAACTCGGAAGGTGACCGCACCACGCCCTCGGTCGTCGCCTTTACCAAGGACAACGAGGTCATCGTCGGCCAGCCGGCCAAGCGCCAGGCGGTCACAAACCCGCAGAACACTCTGTTCGCGGTGAAGCGCCTCATCGGCCGCAAGTTTGCCGATGAAGTCGTGCAGCGCGACGTGAAGATGGTCCCCTATAAGATTGTCCGCGCCGACAATGGCGATGCCTGGGTCGACGTGCAGGGCAAGAGCATGGCACCGCCGGAGATCTCGGCGCGCGTGCTCATGAAGATGAAGAAGACCGCCGAGGACTACCTCGGAGAGCCGGTCACCGAGGCGGTCATCACCGTCCCGGCCTACTTCAACGACAGCCAGCGCCAGGCCACCAAGGATGCGGGTCGCATCGCGGGCCTGGACGTGAAGCGCATCATCAACGAACCCACCGCGGCGGCCCTGGCCTATGGCCTGGACAAGTCCGGCGGGGATCGCAAGATCGCCGTGTACGACCTGGGCGGTGGCACCTTCGACGTCTCCATCATCGAGATTGCCGAAGTGGATGGCGAGCGCCAGTTCGAAGTGCTCTCCACCAATGGCGACACCTTCCTCGGCGGTGAGGACTTCGACCTGCGGGTCATCAATTTCCTGGGCGAGGAGTTCCTGAAGGAGTCCGGCGTCGACGTGCGCAAGGATCCGCTGGCCATGCAGCGCCTGAAGGAAGCGGCCGAGAAGGCCAAGATCGAACTGTCCTCCACCCAGCAGACCGACGTGAACCTGCCGTACATCACGGCCGATGCCGCAGGTCCCAAGCACCTGAACATCAAGCTCACGCGCGCCAAACTCGAGTCACTGGTGGAGGATCTGGTCAAGAAGACCGTGGATCCGTGCCGGGTGGCGCTCAAGGACGCGGGCCTGGCGGCCAGCGATGTGGCCGAGGTC
>DASZCK010000023.1:0-8541 GCA_035943195.1 Steroidobacteraceae bacterium | reverse complement strand
ACACCCGGGAGGATGTCCGCCAGTTGAATGAACTCGCGCGCGCCGCGCGGAAGTCCCGTGGCGAACTGGGACGAGCGGAGCCCATTGAGACAAAGCGGGGAATCCGGGAGTTCGCTAAGGGTGATCGACTGTACTTCCTGCGAAATGAGAAAAGTCTGGGCGTCAAGAATGGGTCGCTGGGCACAGTCGAAGCCGTCACCCGAGGCGTCCTACAGGTCGAGCTGGACTCGGGGCGGCGCGTCGCTGTTGACAGTCGCTTTTACAGCGATCTGGATCACGGCTACGCGGCGACCGTATATAAGGCACAAGGCGTTACAGTCGACCGTACCTACGTGCTGGCCACGAACCACTTCGATCGTCATTCAACCTATGTGGCATTGTCGAGACATCGGCGGGCTGCCCGAGTGTTTTACGCAGCGGAGGACTTCGCCGACTGGCAGAGGCAGAAACCCACTTCGGCCGACCAAGTTCGGCACCGGTTCCTGAACGCTGTGTCGCGGGCACGACCGAAGGAGCTCGCCCACGACTATTTGGATCGAGAGATTGCAGGCTCTCCTGTCGAGAGCATGCATACCGCAAGCACCATGTCAGACATTGAAGCCCGGCAGCATCAGGCCGCCGACCAGTGGCGGAGGCGATACGAGGCGCGAGAAGCCGGTCTTGGTTCAAGTGCGGGTCAGCAAGAGCCGAGGGTCGGAAGTCAGGACCTGGCTGACTTGTCCACGCGAGCGGGCAAGGGCAATCGCCGGGCCCATGGTCCGTCATTGGAGGATCTAGAGCCCTGACGGAGGTGGTCGCTCAGCCGACGGTTGGCCATTTGACGCACAATTCGGAGAATGTTCTAGTCCTCGTAATGCCGGGCTGACTAGGCGCTGTTGAGGAGCAGTCAATGCAACTACAACGATCAGAAGTGCTCGCCTTCATGCGGTCCAACAAGTACGCCGTGCAAGGGTCCGCGTCTGCGGCTGGAACGCCTCAAGCAGCCGTCGTCGGCGTCGCGGTGACCGATGATTTCGTGGTTATTTTTGATACGCTGGATTCGACTCGCAAAGCGCGAAATCTGGTCCTGAATCCAGCAATAGCATTCGTATTCGGGGGCCTGCACGCGGGAGATGAACGCACCGTCCAATACGAGGGAATCGCCGACTTCCCCCAAGGGGCCGAGCTGGCACGCGTACAAGCCGACTACTTCAAAGTATTTCCGGATGGCCCCAGTCGCTTGACCTGGCCAGAAATAACGCACGTGCGCGTGAAACCGCGCTGGCTGCGATATAGCGACTTTAATCAATCACCGCCGCTGATTGCAGAATTTGGCTTCCAGCCCGTCCCATAAGAATGGCAATGACGCACAACGTTGTAACGAGTGGAATGGGAATTCCGGCATGACCGACCATCATGGGGTATTCGTACCGCCTCGCAATCTTCTGGAGACGCACGCTGCAGATTTCGAAGTTGCCGATAAGAAAGGCGTCCTTTGTTAGCTGAAGGCGGTCGCCTTCTCCCGTTTGTCATTTGATTGCAAACTCGGTTTTCGATAATGTGATGCAATAGGTGCGTTTCCGATGGCATATGCCGAGCTACTTTCCGGATTGATCGAGTTCCATGTGCTGCACCATGCCGCAGAGGGCGACATCTTTGGGCTGTGGATGATAAAGGAGTTAAAGCGTCATGGTTACCGCATCAGTCCGGGGACCCTTTATCCGCTTCTGCATCGCCTGAAGCACCGCGGCTATCTGAGCGTTCATGAGGTGAAGCTGGGGAGGACTCGCCGCCGGATGTATCGGGCGACCAAGAAAGGTCACCTGGCACTGGCGGTCATTCGGCGCCATGTGCTCGAGCTGACGAAAGAGATCAACAAAGGGAGCTGACCGGCAGCAGCGTGGCGTGATACCAAGGTCCCAGGAGACGCTAGTGGAAATCACAGTCCGAGATGCGTTAACCGTAGTCCATGGCATGTTCTTCGGGGCGTTGCTACTGCTGGCCTTTACGGGAGCGGCAGTGGGCTTGTATGCAACGTCAGCTTCGAGTCAACCTTGGATGCTGACCCCCGCCCAACGCAGATTTCTCTCGATGTATCTTGCCTTCATGGCGGTGTTGGCCTGGGCGACCGTCTTTCTGGGAGCATATGCGATCTATCCCTGGTATCGGGCGCATGCTCCGGCCGGCACAGCTGACCTCTCGGGCTATCCGCAGCGCTTGCTCATCTCCAGTCCCCTGACTACCGGGTGGCACGATATTGGGATGGAGTGGAAAGAACATCTGGCGTGGTTCGCACCGATCTGTCTGACGGCGGCGGCCGCGATTTTCGCCAAATACGGCACGCATCTGCGGTCACTGAAGCCGCTACGCAATGCACTGTTTGGCCTCATTACCTTGAGTTTTCTAGCTGCGAGCGTCGCCGGTTTTTTTGGAGCCATGCTCAACAAGCACGCACCCGTGCGCGGCGGTGCGGACATCGTGCTGATGGATGGGCAATCCCATGGTCGATGATCAGACTCAACCGCCGGCGAACGGCTCTGGTGCCGCATCCTTGCTCGCTGCAGGAATCGGCGGCTGCGCGCTGGGTATTCTCGCGTTGGCCGGGGATGCATCACCCGGCATCGCGCGGGCGTTGAACGTCTGGAACCCGACCGGGCCCCTGTCGGGTGTGACAGACCTCGCGATCATTGTTTGGGTGTTGTCGTGGCTTGCTCTGTCGCGCCTATGGGCCGGGCGCAATCTCCCACTGCGCCGCATAAGTATCATTGCCGCGGCCTTGTTTCTAGTCGGCCTGCTGCTGACCTTTCCGCCCTTCATGGATTTGCTGCAGGGAAAGTGAATGCGATTGATGAAAGGCGCAAGCGCAATTCGACAGGCCGCCAGATTGGCTTCTCTGGGTTTACTGCTGGCTGCCCTATTGCTCGCCGGAGTTGCCGGCCGTGCAGTCGCCGGGCCGCCCTTTCAGACCGATGATCCGGAGCCGGTCGACCTCGGTCACTATGAGTTCTACGTCTTCTCTGGGACCGACAACTCAACGCAGGAGTCCGATCCCATCGGCCCGGCGTTTGAGTTCAATTGGGGAGCGCTGCCGAATACGCAGCTGCACGCGGTCATGAGCTTTGGTGGCGTTGTTCCCGCCGGGGAGGGTGCCAAGGTTTATGGCCTGCTCGATACTGAGCTGGGTGTCAAATATCGCTTCATTTCCCAGACCGATGATCGGCCGGAAGTTGGCATTTTCCCCATGGTCGAGCTGCCCACCGGGCGCTACTCACGCGGACTGGGCGTGGGTAAGACCTGGTACAAGCTGCCACTGTGGATTCAGAAGGACTGGGGTCCGTGGACCACCTACGGAGGTGCGGGCTATGAAGTCGTCCCACAGACCGGCTTCAACAATTTCCCGTATGCAGGGTGGCTGGTGCAGCGTGACGCGGGGGACAAGTGGACTTTGGGCGGCGAGGTTTGGTATCACGGCCCCGAGGGACCCGCAACACCGCTGTCTCACGCCACCACCATGTTCGATTTTGGCGGCAGCTATTATTTTCGTAAGCCGGCCTTCCAGCTGCTGTTTGCCCTTGGGCATTCGGTGGCGGGGCAGACGGAGACCTATGCCTATTTGGGATTGTATTGGACTTGGGGCGAGGGTGCGGAGAAAGCCACTCCAACTGCTTTGGCAGGTTGGTCAATGAATGGGCGCTCATTCTCAGCATCCGACCGCTACGCCAATTCCGCCGTGCCTCAGCTATAGTTTTCCAGATCCAGGGCGCCCGCATCGGTATTGGAAATAGGGGTGCGGTAGTGCTTGTGGACCGCCTTGACATTGGATTCGAGCGCGCCGCGCATCACCAGCCACATTCGGACCCGGCGGGGCGGCTAAGCCGATGCTGGATGGCCGCAAACCCGATCCGGGCGGCTGGAATCGCATCATCATTGACGAAATACTGGTGGATGACCCATCGGGAAACGCGGGAGAACTTTTCCAGGCCGCGCGTTAGCGGAGGTCCACGCGGGGTTCCTCTAGGCCGTGGCCGGATTTAAGATGCCGCCTCAGAAGGGAGCGGCACCATGATCAAGCAATCGATCGTTTTCGCGCGGCATGCCGTCGCGGCGTGGGCTCTTCTTAGTTGTGCCATCGCGGGATCGGCTCATGCCCAGTCGCTGTCCGGCTCCGCGCTGGTCGATGCACTTCGTCACGGCGGTTACGTCCTCGTGATGCGGCACGCCAGCTCCCCGCCTGTGCCACCAGATAAATCTTCAGCCGACCCCGGGAACGTTTCGCTGGAGCGCCAGCTTGATGAGACCGGCCGCCGCACCGCTAGGTCGATGGGCGACGCGATCAAGCAACTACACATCCCGGTGGGAAGTGTGTTCTCAAGCCCGGCGTATCGGGCACAGGAAACCGTGCGGCTTGCATCGCTCGGCACGCCCAAGGCCTCGGTAGAACTCAACGCACCACAGGGGATGGCACCTGCTAATGGGCACACCTCGCAGGCCACGTGGCTGCGCAAGGCGGTCCGCCAGAGCCCCATGGCAGGGTCCAACACGTTCCTTGTAACCCACGCGCCGAATATCATGGCAGCATTTCCAGAATCCGCCGCAGGGCTAGCGGACGGCGAAACCCTTATCTTTCGCCCTGATGGGAGGGGCAGCGCCTTCCTGGTGGCTCGCGTGAAGATCGAGGAGTGGCCGCAGCTCGCGGCGCAAAAGCCCTGAGTCAGCCGCGCCCCGTTGAACACATACGTGCCGGGAATATCGTCATAGTCGGTTTTGGTCGACATTGCTGTCTCAACGCCGTTGCAAAAAACTTGCTCACAGCCTAACGGCATCCACACCGAAGCGACGTAAGTACGGCTTCGCGCAAGACAGAAGGGAGTCAGCTTCGACACCATTGCAATGGTCTGTATCAGTACATGTACTGACTCGACGGACGATGGTGCGTCGCGATGTACTACGTATCATGCGGACATCGACCACAGGGCCTAGAATGCGCGCGACATTGAGCAGGTCCTACCCAATGGAAGAGTGTTGTGCTCGAATCTGAGTCCAAAACCGTCCTTTCTGACGCCGAACGCGAAGCGTTGTTTCGGCGCACGCCTGCAGGGGCCCTCCTCATCGCTGGCGTGAGTACCGCAGTGGTGCTGCTCCTGTGGGCGCTCTTTTACATTTTCGTGTTCCTGCCGCGCGGCATGCTGCAATGACCGACCAGGTGACGTCCGTGCCGGACGATGCGGCGGCGCGCGCCGAGAAACGTTGGGCGATCGTCGCCAGCGCCTGTATTGCCTTCATCCTGGCTGTTGTCGGCTATACAGGCGTGCACTGGGCGACCATGCCGCCCTCGGGCATCGAGCCGGTCGACCCGACCCGCCTTCATGTAGCCGGCGAGTTCATTGAATCCAATCTTGGGACGCAGATGGAGCCGGATGGCACCCTGGTCGTGCGCCTCATCGCGCAGCAGTACTCGTTCGTGCCTCAATGCATCGTGGTGCCAGAGTCAACGCCCGTGACCTTTCGCGGCACCAGCGCCGACGTCGTGCATGGATTTCTGATCACCGGCACGAACAGCAATGCCATGCTGGTGCCAGGCTATATCACCACGTTCAAGACGCAGTTCTCGACCATTGGCGATCACCTGATGCCCTGCCACGAGTTCTGTGGCAATGGGCACGCCGCCATGTGGGCGCGTGTCTCGGTGGTTTCGAAAGAAGAATTCCTGCGGCGACTGCGAGCGAAGGGAGGGCCAGGCTGTGTATAGCGCGCGGCGCCTGGTGTTGGCTCATTTCTGGGCGGCCTTCATCGTCTTTTTCGTCGCCATTGTCTTTGGTGAGTGGCAGATGTTCGTGCGCAGTCCTTGGCACGCTTGGATCGATATTCCCGAGCACTACTACCGCTCGGTGACGGGGCACGGCACGGCACTCGCCTATGTGTTCCCGACGCTGATCGCAATGGGATTCGGCTATAGCATCAGCGAGACGTCCCTGAAGCGGCCGCTGCTCGGCCTCAAATGGGCCTGGATTGCCTTCTGGCTGCTGATGATCGGGGCCGCGATGGCCGTGGGCGCGGTGGCCACCGGCTCGGCTTCAGTGCTTTACACCTTCTACCCGCCATTGATCGCGAGCCCTTTCTATTACTTAGGTGTGGTCCTGGTCGTGGTGGGGTCGTGGATCTGGGTGGCGCTGATGGCGCTTAATCTGCACGCCTGGCGCAAGGAGCATCCCGGGCACGCGGTTCCTTTGGCGATGTACGCCAACGTGGCCGGAGCCTTCTTGTGGGCCTGGACCGCGGTCGGCGCGGCGCTGGAGATCCTGGTCCAGATCCTACCGGTCGCCCTGGGTTTACGACACACCATCGATGCGGGGCTGGCGCGCGTGCTGTTCTCCTGGACTTTGCACGCGATCGTGTATTTCTGGCTGATGCCAGCCTATATCGCCTTCTACACAATCGTCCCACGCGCCATCGGTGGCCGGTTGTACAGCGACACGATGGCACGCCTGTCCTTCGCCCTGTTCCTGGTCTTTGCCATGCCCATCGGCATCCACCACCTGTTCGCCGATCCGCAGGTAGGTTCCGGGTTCAAGTTCATCCACACGGTATTCACCGGTATGGTGGCTGTGCCGACGCTATTGACCGTGTTTACGATCTGCGCCTCGGTGGAGATCGCGGCGCGTCTGCGGGGCGGCAGGGGCCTCGTGGGATGGCTCAAGGCGCTACCTTGGGAAAACCCGGCAATGCTGGCGCCGGCTCTGTCGTTCGTGATGCTGGGGCTGGGCGGAGCGGGCGGGCTCATCAACATGAGCTACCAGCTGGATTCCACCATCCACAATACCCAGTGGATTACCGGACACTTTCATCTGATCTTCGCCGGCGCAATCGTCATCATGTACTTCGTGATTGCATACGACCTGTGGCCGCATTTGACGGGCAGGGCCCTCATATCACATGGCGCCATGCGACTACAGCTATGGTTGTGGTTCATCGGCATGATCATCATGACGCTGCCGTGGCACCTGGCGGGCCTCATCGGCATGCCGCGGCGCATGGCCTACTTTGACTACTCCAACGCCGCGATCGCGCCCGAGGCATGGACCGTCATGGCAGGTGTAGTCGGAGGCGCATTGGTGGTGCTCTCCGGCGCCTTGTTCCTGCTCATTTTGCTCCGCGGGCAGCGTGCGCCGGTCGGGAGTCTGCCGGAGTACCGCTACAGCGTGGCGCTGCATCCGGATGCGCCAGTACCGAAGATCCTGAACACCTTTGCGGTGTGGGTCGCGCTCATGATCGCCCTTACCGTGGTCAACTATGGGATGCCCATCGGCGAATTACTCACCTTGAAGACCGCCGTTCCGGCGATCAGTGTGGCGCGATGAGTGGTGCGAGGCCCAGAAATTTCGCCCTGCTTGCAAGCCTCACCGTGGCGGTCGTCTTCGTTGCCTCGTTTCTGGTGGGCTTCATCCTGTTGCCGCAGACGCAGCAGAATGCGCGCGGGGGCTGGTGGCAGGCCATGTGTCGGGCGGCTGGTTTCGTGCAGTCGGGTCCCCTAGACACGCGCATCGCGCCGCCGGCGCTCTCAAGCGTCGTCGTCCCCACCGCGCTCACCCAGACGGGCACCCCCGAGCAGATCGGCCGCGGCGCCACGTTGTCTCTGCGCTGCACCATGTGCCATGGCGCCGCGGGGCTCAGTGCCGCAGACTCCCCGAATCTAGCGGGGCAATACGCGGACGTGGTCTATAAGCAGCTACGGGACTACCAGCAGGGCGCGCGGGCCAATGTGGTGATGACCACTCTGGCCTCGACCCTGTCCGAACAGAATATCGTCGAGCTGTCCTATTTTTACGCCTACCTGCCGCGAGCCGGCACGCACGCCGCCTTGCGCGATGCGCCGGCGCTGGTTCGCGTCGGTGATCCTATGCGAAACATCGCCCCCTGCGGCTCCTGCCACAGCGACCGCAGCCGTAAGGCCGGCGCGCCATGGCTGAATGGGGAGCCGAGCGCCTATGTCGAGAAGCAGCTGCAGGCGTTTCACTCGCAGGCGCGGCGCAATGACGTCAATGCCGACATGCGCAATGTGGCGCAGCATCTGAAGCCTGAGGAGATCTCGGCCCTGGCAAACTACTACGCGGGTCTCGCGCCATGAACGGATCGCTCTTAGGATGCCTGCTCGCGGGGATGATGGGAGTGGTCGGCAGTGGGACCCTGCGTGCGGATACCGCACCCGACACACTCGAGGCGCGCGCGCAAGGCTGCGCGACCTGTCACGGCACTCACGGTCAGGGCAGTTCGGATGAGAACTTCCCACGGATCGCCGGCAAGCCGCGTGGGTATTTGTACAGTCAGCTGCAGAACTTCCGAGACGGTCGGCGCAGCTATCCGCCCATGAACTATCTGCTGGCGTACATGCAGGACGATTATCTGGGCCAGCTCGCCGAGTATTTCGCTTCGCAGACCCTGCCCGCCCAGGCACCGCTGGGCGAGCACCGTAGCGACTATGCGATGGCTGAGCAGCTGGTTCGGGCGGGGGATCCAGCCCACGGTATTCCGGCCTGCGTCGCCTGCCATGGCCCGTCATTGACC
>DASZCK010000022.1:0-8633 GCA_035943195.1 Steroidobacteraceae bacterium | reverse complement strand
GCTGATCCCGGCGCGCGAAACCGGAATCCGGCGCTTCTGCCTATGGGCCATCGGCCTGGCCGTCCTGACCTTGAAGCGTATCGCCGCCAACCCGGGGTTCACCCAGGGCTCGCAGGTCAAGGTCTCGCGTCGCACCGTCGCGGTGACGCTCGCGCTCAGCAATGTCGCGACCCGACGCAATGGCCTGCTGCGCTTCCTCTTCAACCGCGCCGCCGCCGGCCTGCCGCGGGCCATGCTCCCAGCCGATTGGGAGCCGCGCAAGCTGCAGATCATCGACGCCGAGTCCGAACCCGCCGCCAGCGCCTATCACCGCACGCGACGCGTCAACCGGCGTGATGAGCAGGAAGAGGTGAGTCTGCTGCGCCGCCCCGACCGGGGTACCGCGCAATGACGTCCGGGCCCTCAACCCTGCGCGAAGCGCGCACGGCGCGCGAGGCCAGTGCCCGCTCCGGTGCGGCCGCCAATGTCAGCCGGCTGCCGGACCTCGCCAGCGCCGAGGCACTGGAACGCTCCATCGCCGCGGCGCGCGATGCACTGATCGGCCTGCAGAGCGCGCAGGGCTTCTGGCTCTTTGAGCTGGAGGCCGACTGCACCATTCCGGCGGAGTACATCATGATGATGCACTTCCTGGATGAGATCGACGTGCTGCTGCAGGAGAAGATCACCGTCTACCTGCGGCGTCGCCAGGCCGAGCATGGTGGCTGGCCGCTGTTCGTGGGCGGGGAGCTGGACCTCAGTTGCACGGTGAAGGTGTATTACGCGCTGAAACTCGCCGGCGATGATCCGGCGGCGCCGCATATGGCGGCGGCGCGCGCGGCCATCCTCGCGCGCGGCGGCGCGGCCCGCGCCAATGTCTTCACGCGCATCGCGCTCGCGCTCTTCGGCCAGTTGCCGTGGCGCGCGGTGCCGTACATCCCGGTCGAGATCATGCTGCTGCCGAAGTGGTTCCCGTTCCACCTCGACAAGGTTTCGTATTGGTCACGAACGGTGATGGTGCCGCTGTTCGTGCTGTGCACGAAGAAGCCCCTGGCGCGCAATCCGCACGGCGTGGATATCCGGGAACTGTTCACCACGCCGCCCTGGGAAGAGCGCCACTACTTCGCGCGCCGCGGCTTCGCCAATCGCTTCTTCATGGCGCTGGACCGCATGGGCCGGGCCATCGATCCGTTGATTCCGAAGGCGATGCGCGCGCACGCCATGCGCAAGGCGCAGGACTGGGTCTTGGAGCGCCTCAACGGCGAAGGCGGCCTGGGCGCGATTTTCCCGGCCATGGTCAACGCCTTGGAGATGCTGGTGCTGATGGGCGTGCCGCCCGAGGATCCGCGCCGCCTCACCGCCAAGCGCGCCATCGAGAAGCTGCTGGTGGTGGGACCCACTGAAGCCTACTGCCAGCCCTGTGTCTCGCCGGTGTGGGATTCGGCGCTGGCGGCGCTGGCGATGCAGGAGGCGGGCGATGAGCAGGCGCAGGCGGCCGCCGAGCGCGCGCTCGACTGGCTGGTGCCCGAACAGTTGCTCGACAATCCGCAGGACTGGCAGGTACAAAAGCCCGGCGTGCAGGGTGGCGGCTGGGCCTTCCAGTTCCAGAACAGCCATTACCCGGACCTGGATGACACCGCGGTGGTCGCCTGGTCGATGGATCAGGCGCGCGACCCGCAGCGCTACGCGCTCAATATTTCCCGGGCGCTGGATTGGCTGGTGGGTCTGCAGAGCCGCAACGGCGGGTTCGCGGCCTTCGACGCCGACAACACCCATTACATCCTCAACGAAATCCCATTCGCCGATCACGGGGCACTGCTGGATCCGCCCACCAGCGATGTGACCGCCCGCGTGGTGACCTTGCTGGCGCGGGTCGGGCGTCCCGAGCATGCCGAGGTTCTCAAGCGCGCGCTCGCATACCTGCGCGCCGAGCAGGAGCCGACCGGGGCGTGGTTCGGCCGCTGGGGCACCAACTATATCTACGGCACCTGGTCGGTGCTGATTGCGCTCGAACAGGCCGGCGTGCCGACCGATGATCCGGCGGTGCGGCGCGCGGTGAACTGGCTCGCCTCCAAACAGAACGCCGACGGCGGCTGGGGCGAGCTCAACGACAGCTATCACGATCGCACGGTGGCCGGCGGCCCCGCGGCCAGTGCGCCGTTTCAGACCGCCTGGGCGCTGCTGGGGCTCCTGGCGGCCGGCGAAGTGGATTCGCCGGTGGTGCGCAGTGGCGTGCGTTACCTGCAGCGGCAGCAGCAGAAAAGCGGCCTGTGGACCGATTCGCGCTTCACGGCCCCGGGCTTTCCGCGCGTGTTTTACCTCAAGTACCACGGTTACTGCGCGTACTTCCCGCTGTGGGCGCTGGCCGCCTATCGCAACCGCGTGGCTGCCACACGCGCCAAGTGAGTGTCACGGGGATCGTCGCGGCCCTGCAGGCCGAGGCGCGTACTCTTGACCCCCTCCCCAATGACCGTTTGGTCGCGCTCAGCGGCATGGGTCCGCAGGCCGCGGCCCGCGCGGCGCAGGATCTGGTCGCCGCCGGTGCCCAGGGACTGTTGAGTTTCGGTTTGGCCGGGGCGCTTGATCCAAAGCTGGCGGCGGGTGCCGTGGTGATGCCCCAATGCGTCATCGATGGCGCCGGTGGCGCGTATACGCCCTACGGTCCATGGCGTGATCGACTGGCAGCGCAGGCGGCTGCCATCGCTGATGCTGCCATGGTGGTCGGCGGTACCTTGCTCAGTGTCGCGCAGCCGCTGTCGTCCGTTGCGGCCAAATCCCAGGCGCGCTCGAGGACCAACGCCTGTGCCGTCGATATGGAGAGCTTTGCCATTGCCGAAGTCGCCGCCCGACTGGGAGTGAGATTTGCCATCGCGCGGGTGGTGATCGACGGCGCCGCCGACGCGCTGCCACTGAGCGTCATCCACGCGACGGGACCCTACGGTGCGGTGAACCTGCCGCGACTGGTGGCGGGGCTGGTGAGCACACCCGGGGATCTGCTGACGCTCATGCGCTTGCCGCGACGCTACCGGGCGGCCCTGCGGACGCTGCGGGCGCTGGCGCAAGTGGACCTGGGTCTGCCATGACACGCGCCTTCGTCACCGGCGCCACCGGTTTCGTGGGCGCGGCGGTCGCGCGGGCGCTGGTGGCCGCCGGCTGGGAGCTGCGCGCGCTGGCACGTTCGGGCTCGGATCGTCGCAATCTGTCGGGCCTGCCGCTGCACGTGGTGACCGGCGATCTGCGCGATGCGTCATCCTATGCCGCGGCCTTGCAGGGCTGCGAGGTGCTGTTTCATGTGGCCGCCGACTATCGCCTGTGGGCACCTGATCCGGCCGACCTGTATGCGGTCAATGTCGCGGGCACACGCGATCTGCTGAACGCCGCCGAGCGTGCCGGGGTGGCGCGCATCGTCTACACCAGCAGCGTCGCGACGCTGCGCCTTTCGGGCGATGGCGCGGTAGCCGACGAAGACTGCATCGCCACCGAGGCCGACATGATCGGCCACTACAAGCGCTCCAAGTTCCTGGGCGAGGAACTCGTGCAGCGGTGGGCCCGCGCGGCGCCGAACCGCTGGGTGGTGATCGTGAATCCCTCGACCCCGGTGGGGCCCTGCGATGTGAAGCCCACGCCCACCGGCCAGATCGTGCTGGATGCCGCCGCCGGCCGTACCCCGGCGTATGTCGATACCGGACTGAATGTCGCGCATGTGGATGACATCGCGCGCGGCCATCTGCTGGCGTTGGAACGCGGCCGCCATGCCGAGCGCTACATCCTGGGTGGCGCGGATATGACGTTGAAGGAGATCCTGACACAGGTGACGCGCATTGCCGGACGGCCGCCGCCGCGCATCCGCCTGCCGCACGGCCTGGTGCTCCCCATCGCGCATCTGGCCGAGGCCTTCGCCCGTGTGAGCGGCGGCAGCACGCGCATCACCGTCGAAGGGGTGCGCATGTCCAAGAAGCGCATGTACTTCTCCAGCGCCAAGGCCATGCGCGAGTTGGGCTACGGCTTTCGCGATCCCGCCATTGCCTTTCAGGACGCCGTGCGCTGGTTCCGCGACGCGGGCTACCTCAAGGGCTGACTCGCCTCAGAGGCTCTTGGGCAGCACCCGGAACATGAAGCGTGCGAGGGTGGGGACCAGCCGCGGTCGCAGCAGCCTCGGGTCATACTGCGCCAGGCGCGCATCGTTCTCGCGCAGGCACAGTCCCAGCAGCTTGTGCAGCGTCACGTCCTCGCCCAGATCCTGATGGGCGCTCAAGGTGAAGTTGTCGCCATCATCGCCCCCGAGCGGGCCGGTCTTCGCGGCGGGCTTGGCGTCGGACGCGCCGCCCATGGAGCGCGCCGTCTTCGCGCGGCTCCAAACCTGCTTGAGAATGATCCATCCGCAGCGCAGCGAGAACGCCGGGCGGCGCCACCAGGGCAATTGCCGGCGGCGGTACTTCACCCAATTGACGAAGAACAGGATGTGCCGCGCTTCCTCCTGGATCACCGGTTCGAACACCTCGACCAGCTTGGCTTCGAAGTACCCGGACTCGCGCGCCAGCGCGAACAGGCCGAAGGCGAAGAAGGAATCAAAGCATTCGCCGAAGCCGGCGAACAGGAAGTCATGCTCCAGATCGCGTGGCTGGTAGGGCACGGGGTTGTCGACCGGAATGGCGTAATGCGCGGTGAGCCCGCGCAGCAGCCGCGCGTGCCGGCCCTCTTCGAAGCCCTGCAGCTCGATGGCCTCGCGCAGCGCCGGATCCGACTCGATGGCCGCGGCGGCGGCGACCGTGTTCGACGTGACGTTCTCGGTGGCCACCGCCTCCTGCCAGAATGGCAGCGACACCAGCCGGTTCTTGGATTCCTCGCTCAGAGTCGGCCACTGCACCTGCTCGGGAACATAGTCCACGTAGCTGTCCATGAAAAAGCGCGCCAGCAGTTCACGATGCGCAAGGGATCCGATTTCAATCGCCGCGGCGGACATTCGTCATACCTTTCAATACTCAGGCCAATTGCCAGTACGCCAGCGCCGGCACACCGAACAGGATCTCGCGCATACGCTTGGCCAGCGACAGGGCAATGCTGGCGTCGTTCGGCACGCCCAGAAGATAACCAAATCCGACCAGGCCGGCTTCCTGGACTCCAAGACCCGCCGGTACCACAAATATAAAGTGCCGGATCGCCTGAGTCAGACTTTCCAGCGCCAGGGCGGTTCCAAATCCCACCGGGTGCTGCAGCCACCTAAGGGCGAGCCAGGTCTCGATGGCACCGGCGGCGAAGCCTGCCAGCTGCCAGGCGACGGTGACCAGCAGCGTGCCCCGGCGTCCGAGAAGCTCGCGCAGGCGGGCGTCCACGGCCATGGCCTGCTCCAGGCTTCCCAGCAGTTTCGCGGGCAGATCCAGCGTGCTTTCGACGCCGCGCAGGATGCGCTCGAAGAGAGCGCCGCGGTGGACCAGCAGGTACAGGACGGCCACCACCGGTACCGCGAGCGCCAGCCCCAGCAGCAGCTGCGAGGCCAGGGCCGTGCTGCCGGTCAGCTGCAGCAGCAGCAGCACGCCGGCAGCCGCAAACAGCAATTGACTGATGATGGTCAGCAGTACCTCCACGATCACGCTGGCCGCGACCGCCGGCGCCGCGGCGCCATCGCGGCACAGCATGCGGATGCCGGCAATCTCGCCGCCGATATTGGCCACCGGTAACAAGCGGTTGACGGCCTCGCGGACACTCGCGATGACGAACAGGCGCCCCGGAGCCGTCAGGGCGGGCGGGACGGCGAGGGCGCGTAACAGCGTGCGCCAGCCCAAGGCATCCAGCAGCAGCGGCAGCCCGTGCAGGGGCACCAGCCACAGCAGCGTCCATCCGGCCGCCCTCAGCAGGGCAAGGATCGGTGCCAGGCCCTCGCGCAGCACCAGCACGATGGCGAGGGTCGTGCCCAAAAGCAGTGCAAGGCGCAGCAGCCACTTCATGGTGCGGCAGCGGTGCGGAATGCGGCGATGTCCCCATAGCCACCGAGGCGAATGGCGGCCGCCTCGAGCGCGCCGCGCACGGCCGCACTGAGCAGCGCCTGAAGTTCATCGCGATGACGGTAATTCGGCATCGAAGTCGCGATGGCGCGCCCGGAGAGCGTGGCCGGGTGCAGGTAGATTTCACTCACCCCAGGCGGCAGCGACGCCAGGATCCGCAGCAGCCGCGCCTCGTCCATGGCGCCACTGTGCGCCAGGCCATAAATCTGATCGTTGCAGGCCATGCCGGCCCGCCGCGCTCGCCTGCGCATCAGCGCCAGCCACGGGCTCAGGAGCCGCGTCGCGGTCAGTCCGGGTTCGGCCGGAATGCGCACCGCGCGCAGGCCGAACTCGGTGCCTATCCTCAAGGCCAGTGACAGCACTGTGGGGTGCAGATGGAAGTGCTTGTGCGCGTCCAGGTGATCGAGTTTGAGACCAAGCGCTGCGAAGGCCGCGAACTGGGCGCGGATTTCCGCAGCCAACTGCGCCCGCACGGAAGGGCTGGCGAAGAAACGCCAGCCGGCGCCGACCATGTTGTCATGGAAGCGATTGTCGGCATCCACGAGGTCCGGAATCTGCCGTCGGGGCAGCAGCGCACGCCCATCGGCCAGGGTCAGGTGAAGTCCCACGCGCAGGTTGGGCAACTCAAGGGCACGCCGCGCCGCATCCTGCGCTGCCGGAGCACCGACCATGAGGCTGGCGGCGGTGAGAACACCGGCCCGATGCGCACTTTCGACCGCCTCGTTGACGGCCGCATGCAACCCGAAATCATCGGCGGTGATGATGCACAGGCGCCGGACCGGGTCCGGCACTATTCGTTCTCAAGCTGGGTTGCCAGGGCCTTGTCCAGCCTGGAGCGCAACGGATATACCGAACCATCCTCGGCGAGGTGGAAATTGCTCTGACCCCAACTCACGCGTTGTCCCAGGAAGGCCCAACACCACACCGCGAACAGGGCGCAGTCATGCAGCGGCACCGCCCATAACCGCGTCCAGGTCGAACGCTCCCCGGTCGGGCTCCAGTACAGGTGCATGAGCAGGCGCAGCAGCGCCGTCGCGCCCAGGGCGAGCAGCCCCAGGGAGGTGCCGGCGGCCAGCCCGGCGCCAATCAGGGCCACCGGCAGCGCGAAGGTCACAAAGGCCAGGGTGTACCCCAGGGGTCGCACCGCCTTGATGGTGCGCAGCCAGCGCAGTTCATGACCCAGCAGGTCTTGCATACTGCGCTCCTCCACCACCGTCTCGACGACGACATGCGACAGCACCGTGCGCAGGCCGAGCTTGCGGGTGAGCTCGCCGAGCCGGTAGTCGTCCGCGAGTTGATCGGCAATGGCGGGCAGTCCGCCGATGGCATCCAGCACCCGGCGTCGCAGGGCGATCGTTGCACCAAAAGCGAACGCGCGGGAACCAAACAACGCCGCCACGAACACCGAAGGCACGAACCAGCCGTTGATGAACTGTGCCCCCAGTTGCGACCACAGATCCGGCAGCGGCCGACCCACATAGGGGCAGGTCACAATGCCGACGCGCTCGTCCAGCAGCGGCGCCACGATCTGCTGCACATAGCCGGGTTCCACCCGGATGTCGCTGTCCACGATGATCAGATAGTCATGCTTGGCCACGGCCATGATGTTGATCAGATTGCTGACCTTGGCATTGCTGCCATGATGGGTGCCATCGAGCACCAGGGCCAGGTCCAGCAGCGGAAACTCGTGTTGTAGCCGTCGCACCACAGCGACAGCCGGGTCAGCCGGGTCGCGTACCCCGAATACGATCTGCAGCTGCGGCCAGGCCTGGTTGCAGAAACTGCGCAGACACTCGTACAGGCGGGGTTCGGCCCCGCACAGGGGTTTGAGTATGGTGACCGCAGGCAATGCCACCGCGCCCGGCCAGGGCGCCGCGCGCCGGGGTCGCAGCAGCGCGCCGAGCAGCGCAACGAAGGTATAGAACGCCGCGAGCGCCGCCAGCAGCACGCCCAACCAACCGAGGCCGCTGAGCTGCGGCAGGTAGGCTGGCGTGGCTATTTCCGGGACGGTTATCATGCTCGGGATTGGAGGTACCTGTTGATGAATGATGGTCGAGTGGACACTGGAACCGAGGGCACAGATACGTTAGCCGAGGCCGATACCCTCATCCTCGTCGATGAGGCCGACCGCGAAGTCGGACATATGAGCAAGGCGAGGTGCCATGATGGCCGAGGCATCTTACACCGGGCTTTCTCTCTACTCATTTTCAATGCGGGCGGCGAACTGCTGCTGCAGCAGCGCGCGGCTTCAAAACGCCTATGGCCATTGTACTGGTCCAATAGCTGTTGCAGTCATCCGCGCCGCTCCGAGAGCATGGAGACGGCCGTCCAGCGGCGTCTGCACGAGGAACTGGGGGTGCGCTGCCCCATGCAGTTCCTGTTCAAATTCCAGTACCAGGCCCAATGGGACGCCACGGGGGCGGAAAACGAACTTTGCTCGGTGTATATCGGTCGAACCCAAAGCCCGGTCCGGGCCGATCCGGGCGAGATTGCGCAGCTGCGCTGGGTGAGCCCGGAAGCGCTGCAGGCCGAGATGGCGCGGCGCAGTCCGGGGCAGTTTACGCCCTGGTTCATTATGGAATGGGAACGCATCTGGAACGATCATCGCCCCGCCGTGCTCGCAACACGTTCATAATGCCCCCAAGCATGTCAGCA
>DASZCK010000021.1:0-5874 GCA_035943195.1 Steroidobacteraceae bacterium | reverse complement strand
CGTCCTTGGCGCTCTGAGGCTATTTGCGGACCGACATGCTAGTGACACCGTCCACTTAATCGGTCGTGACGCTCTGACAGATTCATATGCCCGGGCCCTACTGCTTCATGGGCGCGAATACTCAAAAATCGATGGCGCCAGGGCGTCGGTGGCCGGGCTGACAAAGGTGCGTGCTCAACTGATTGATAGAGGAGTGCTCCGTGCAGCCCACTGACCTGCCGAATCGCGACCATGCCATCATCGCGATACTTCGGGGGATTGAACCCAATGAGGTCGAGGCAGTCGGATCTGCGCTCTATGCCAGTGGTATTCGAGTCATCGAGGTGCCACTCAATTCGCCCAATGCCTGCCTCAGCATTAGCGCACTGGCTGCAGCGGGGTACGCCGGTTGCCTGATCGGCGGCGGTACCGTACTGAAAGTGGATGAGGTGAATGAGGTGTACGCGGCCGGCGGTCGGCTTATCGTATCGCCAAACTGCAATAGCGCCGTAATCGCCCGAGCGCTGGAGCTGAATATGCAGGTAATGCCCGGCGTCGCTACGGCTACGGAGGCGTTCTCTGCGATCGAAGCGGGGGCACGGAAACTGAAACTCTTTCCGGCCGCGACCTACGGACCCCGGCATCTCAGGTCACTGCGCGCCGTGTTGCCAGATGCAATTGAGGTATATCCCGTCTCGGGCATCGTCGCGGGGGACATAAAGGAGTGGCTCGAAGCCGGTGCGAACGGCTTCGGGTTCGGCACAGAAATCTATAGGAAGGGTTACTCCGCTGCAGAGAGCGCGCGGCGGGCCGGGGAGCTGGTAGATGCCTATCGAAAGGCATCGCGCTGCTGACCGACTGCCGGCCCCTCGGGCCTCAAGATTGGGGAATTGAGAGCAAACTAACCCTTCATCCTAGTGATCGCCCTGGCCGCCAGTGCCGGGAGTGTCCCTGGGCAGCGCCTGGCCGCCTGATGTGGCTGTCGCACCCACCAGCTTGAGCACCAAGAGCGGCGTCCCGGTCGTCGTTGAATTGGGAACGCAGACCAAAGTCAACGCTTTGGCGTACGTTTCCGGATACAGATCGCCTTCCAGGCGCGACATTGCAACACTCAACCCGTTGCGCACTGCATCGCCTGCAGCCAGCCAGGGAGCATTGCCTTCGGGTGTCCAGGGCCGCAGAAGCGGAGACGGCGGAGAAAAGGCTAGGTTACCCCGAGGGTAGAGCAGGAGTCCCCGCCAACATGCAGGCATGTCACCGTCAACGAAATCAACCGTGTAGAAGTTGGTGGGTCCGATCGCCGGGTCCGGCACCGCGGTTAGCGTGAAGGTGCCCTCCTTCTCGGTAGGCTTGAGATACGGTCCGTCGACACCTTGCACTGCATAGACTTTCCAAATCTGGCCCAACCAAGGATCGCTGCCCTGCATGTGCTCTTCTCCGCGCGGGGTTGTTTGTGCATCCGCCGTACGCTCTGTCGCAAAATCGCTAACTATCTCAGGGGGCTAGGGAGAGCTAGGCGGTACTGCTGCGGCGCAACAGCATGGTTTCCATTCCACCAACCGGCCGCGCGTTGCAGCATGGTGCATATCTGCGCGTTCACAATTCAATGGCATACTCTTAATACTGATGCTATAGCTGAGCCAGCCAGCCACGGATGGCTGCGGGTTGCCGCCGCGAATGAACACTGATCAAGTCGGTGCTAAAACCGACAGCTCAAACGAGACTCTCTGTAGGCGGATTCAGGCAGGAGACCTGCAAGCCGAGGCAGTGCTCGTGGCGCAACTGCAGTCGGGTCTGCGCCTGGTGGCGATCCGCGCCGCCGGCGGGGATTTCGAGCTTGCGCACGATGTCTGCCAAGAGGCGCTGGTCATCATCATCCGGCGGCTGCGCACTACCGGACTAGACAATCCCGCGACACTGGCAGCCTTTGCAGCGCAGACGGCGCGCAATCTGGTCATCGCGGCACGCCGCAAGACCTATCGGCAGCGCACCGACCCGGATGGGGATACGATCGAGGCGATGGCAGATCCTAGGCCGGCCGCACAGGAGCAATTGGCGGCGGGTGGGATTGCCGCAATCCTTAAACGGATTCTGGCGGAGCTGCCGGGTGAGCGGGATCGGACTATCCTGATACGCTTCTACCTGAAAGAGGACGATAAGTCCGAAATCTGTCGCGATCTGAATCTGTCAGAGCTGGGATTCAATCAGGTAATCTTCCGTGCTCGAAATCGCCTTCGCCAGCTGCTCATCGAGTCGGGTTTCGACAAACACGACTTGCTGGACTGGGAGAGTTGCCCGTGAGCGCAGCCTTCGCCCTGCCCCCCGACGACGCCACGATAGCGGCCTATCTCAGCAATCAGTTGCCCAATCATCAGGCTGAAGCCTTTGAGCTCTATTGCCTCGACCACCCCGAGTTCTCTCGCCGCGTGGAATTGGACCTGTGTATCAAGCACGGCCTGCGCAGAATCGGAATCCGCAACGTAATCGCCCGACCAGTATTCCGCTTCCCGCAGCGGTGGTCGATGGCGGCGAGTCTGGGCGCCGTGCTGGTCTGCGGCCTATTGGTGCTGCTCTGGTCACAGCGGCACATTGGCCTTACCGCGTACCGCAATCTGAGTGAGGTTCCGCTCCAGATGCGCAGCGGCAGTCATTTTGACGTGACCTTGCTGCGACTGCGCGGATCAGACGCGACACACAAGGTCGTGGCACCGGGACACAGCGGGCTGCTCACTCTTAAAATCTTCCCCGATAGCGCCCAGGGCATACAGGGGTACTCTGCTGACATCGTGCTCGCCTCCAAACTGGGCTCAAGATCGGTAGTGCTGAATCGACTGCGCGCCGATGCCAGTGGTTTCCTGTCGCTGTATCTGTCGCTGTCCGATGTGGTGGGTCATACTCTCGATATCACGCTAACGTCGGATAACGGTAGCTCGGCGCCATCGGCGCCTGCCTTCCGGTTGCAAGTCGTCGCCGCCACCGATTGACCGGCACTCTACCGGTGACTGCATGAAGCGCTCGGCCCTCTTCCTGGAGAAAGTGCGCACATTCGCGGTGGTGATCCTCCTATTCTCGGGTTTTGTCACCGCAGCCGCCGCCCAGCCGATCACCAAGTCGGCCACGCTATGCAACGCGCCTTTGCATCCGTCAATGTCATTGGGACAATGGGCCCTGGATCTCGGACGCGATGGCACCGCCGCCATTTCTTTGGCACTACCCGCCAATCGCGACCTCCTGCTCGAAGCTCGCGAGATCGGAGTGGATGTCGACCTTGCAGTGGCCACAGCAAAAATGGCCACCTTGCATTCGGGCAATCCGATTCAGCACCGCGGCGTAGTACGCGTACTGCTGCACTCCGGTGATTCCGGGTGGGCTACGGTTCAAGTTCGCGGTGACAGCGACGGCGGTCTCGGCCACCGCGTGACATTGCGCGCCTATGACCTGTCTCGACAGACCGATGCATGCGGTCGGGTTTCGCAAGCGCTTGCCAGCGGTGACACGGACTATCAAGCGGCGCGGCGGGTCTCAGACGGATTGGGGACCTCGACGTCCGGATCCGAAGCGGATCTCTACGCCAGCGCGTATCGCGAATACCAGCACGGACTTGCTGGCCTGGCGCCGCAGAATGTGGCCTTGCGCGCCGAGCTTTCCCATACTCTGGCCACCCTAAGTTGCAAATACATGCAACATTGGCAGGAATGCGAAAGCTGGTCGACGCAAGCCGTCAAATTATGGGAACTCGCGGGCGATGCCGAAGGCCGCGCTGATGCCCAATCACTTCAGGCCCGTAGCTGGATGGAGCTGTCCCAGCTTCCGGATGCCGCTACGGCGGCAGAGCCGGTACGCCGCGAGAGTCGCGATCTGATGCGTCACGCGCTGCACCAGTTTCGGGGTCTGGCCGAGTTCTACTTAAAGCGAAACGAACGCCTAAATGGCGCCGATCAGTTCACGCTAATTGGACTTACGTTGTACAACAGCGGTGATTATTCCGCCGCACTCCTCGCATATGGGCGCGCCCAGTCTCTCTGCGAGGCAATCGGTGCGCGGTATCGCCTCGCAATAGTCCTGCAAAACATCGCGCTGGTCGATTGGGACTTGGGGAGAACATCGACTGCCCTAAATACGTTCCAGCGCGCGATGGGTTTCGTCGACAAAGCCAACTCACCGGCCCTATATGTTCTGATTCTGAACAATTTCGGCCTGGCCAATCGTACGGCCGGGCATCTGGATAAGGCCCTGGCGCAGCACGCGCAGGCTCTGGATCTGGCGACGCGTATCCAGGTTGACGCAGCACGGGCCCGCAGCCTGTTCGGCCTCGGGATGGTGTACAGCGCGGTCGGAGAGCGCGAGCTTGCGGCGACCTTCCTGCATCAGGCTTTGGACGCATTTGGCCGTGGCGGTGAGGGCCGTGAGTCCGTCAGCGTGTTGCACGCCCTCGCCAGCATCGCCGCTGAGGACGGACATCACGACGAGGCCATCCGGCTCTACCGCCAGGCCCTCGCCCATGCCACGGAGCCCGCGGTGCGCACGATGGTGCTGTCACAGATAGCCGAATCCGAATCGCTGGTCGGCAGCCATCAGGCGGCCGCGGACGATTTAGCCCTGGCGGCGCGAATCCCGGGCGCCCAGGATTCGATTAGCCGATCTCTCGTGCAGCGTGAGCGTGGTGCCCTCGACTACCGCGCAGGCACTTTACCCCAGGCGCGTGCATCGCTGCAGGCTGCGCTGGCGACCGATCGTGCGTACGGGCTGGATGCGGCCGCTTTCGATACGAGGGTACTATTGGCACAGGTGGAGTTGGCAGCCGGCCATACGGTCCCTGCGATGCAGGACCTCGATGCGGCACTGAAGCTGTCCGAGGTGCTGCGGGTGCAGGTGTCCGGCCCCGATCTGCGTGCTGCCTCCATGCAGCCATTGCGGCTTGCCTTCGATCTGAAGATCGAGTTGCTCGCGCGAGCATGCCGGCAGGCCGCGACAGATCGGGATACTCAAGGCGCGGAACGTGCGGCTCGTGCGGCTCTTGCCGTCGCGGAGCGTTCTCGGTCTCGGGTGATGCGGGACATATCCCTGCGCGAATACACGCGCGCTGCCGCCGCGCGCGTCGACCCGCTTCTGGAACGCAAGTCCGGATTGCTCAGTGATCTTGCCGCCCATGAAGATCGGCTCGAGGCGGACGGAGTCAGTTCCTCAAAGGATCCCCGCGCGGCCACGATGCGCACCGATGTTGCGGACTTACGCGAGCAGCTGGCCGTTGTGGATTCTCAACTCGCGATCTTGAGTCGCTCGGCGCCGGATGCGGTGCACGATCGGCCAGGCACTGAGGCGACGCCGCCAGCGGACGTTGCGATCATCTCCTACTGGCTGGGGGCCTCGAGGGCATACGCCTGGTTAGAGACTCAGTCGGACGTGCGCATGATCGATCTGGGTGCTGCTGATGCACTGCGCGCGGCCGCCGAGCTCGATCACTCGGCCTATGGCAACCCACGCGGAGCGAGTACGGAGCAACGGCTTCATGCTGGCGCGAATCTGAGTCGCCTGGTATTGGAGCCGGTGCTCGCTCAGATGCCCACGAACATTACGCGGCTGATCATCATCCCCGACGGCCCCCTTCACTACGTATCATTCGCGGCGTTACCGATGCGCGCCGAGGCGGAGGATTCCTTCCTGGTCGCGAAGTACGAAGTGGCCTACGGGTCTTCCATCGCGACGGTACTGAATGCCGATGAGCATCGAGATGCGGCGGACGGGATGCTGCTGGTGGCCGACGCCATCTACGGATCGGACGACCCAAGGCTGGTCCATGTGGGGAGACCCGCTCCGCTGCTCGCTGCGGAACGACCACAATTTCGCAGTGCACTGAATACGGGTACCCTGCAGCGTCTGCCCCCCACGGCCGCC
>DASZCK010000020.1:0-2383 GCA_035943195.1 Steroidobacteraceae bacterium | reverse complement strand
CCGCCGGTTAGGCGCGCGCCGCTGGCAAGCGCGCTGGCCAGAGGCGTCGTTTCGCAGATCATTCTTGCGGCCGGCAACTTCGCGGTGACCTTGATCCTGCTCAGATACGCAACCAACGAACAGTACGGCTATTACGTCCTGGTATCGGGCGGCGTGATGATTGTCACGTCCCTGCAGGGCTCGCTCATAGGCCCGGCCATGGTCAATCGACTAAGTCAGCTGGGACCAGAAGGCCGCGCAGATCTGATAGGTGGCTTGTATGCAGGTCAACGCCGGATACTGCCTCGTCTTTTTGGCTTGGGTGCGGTCAGCACCTTCATCCTCTGGCTCAGTCACCGGCTCGATTCGGCTACCGCAGGGCTGGTACTCGTTGCGCTGACAGCCGGGTGGACGGGGCTGTACCGTCAGTTCTTCCGCATGGTTTCAAATGCCTACCGGAGCGCAAAGGCGGCCTTGCGCGGGGACCTCGCTTACACCGGTTTACTGCTTGGCGGCGCCGTTGCCGGAATCGCCACCCAATCACCCGCCCTTGTGACGCTGGTTTTCATGAGCTTCGGAGGCATCGCCTCGGGACTGGTGAACTCACGCCTGCAGTGGCGGGAAGAACGCTGGAATGTCCGCGCCAGCGCGAAGGTCTGGCGCGCCATCGCTGCGGTTGGTATCTGGCCTGCTGCCGGCACTGTGGCGTTCTGGGCGTACAACCAGGGGTACAACTACCTGATCGCCGGAACTGTCAATCTTACCGCCGTTGCGGCATTGGCATCGACGCGGACGGTCATGATGCCAGTCACTCTTATCTCAACCGGTATAAACCCACTGATGCTGGCGACCGTCTCCGGATGGCTGACGCAACACGGCGTGCAAACAACACGTCGGCGCGTCACGCTGGCTGCAGCAGCGATGGCCGCTCTGGCGCTTTGCTACGCCGCATTATTCTGGCCGCTGCGGGATTTCATCTTCACCCGCATCCTGCATAAGAGCTTCGCTCAGCGTGACCTGATGCTGCTGCTATGGTGGTTGGCGTCCGTAGCGATGGTCGCCCGCGATCAGTTCATAAACTTCGTCCTGGCGCGGGTGCGCTATCGCTCGCTCACGGGATTGACGGTCGTGAACGCAATCATTGCACTGACGGTCACCTTCATAATGGTCGGCCGCATCGGGGCGGCGGGTGCCGCCATCGGCGTCCTGGTCGGCGAACTCGTCAACGTGCTGGGACTGATCACACTGTCGCACCTTGAGGTGCGGCGGTCGCTCACGGCACGGGGGAATCCTCCAGAACCTGGCGCGTGAGCCGATTGCGGCAAGACTTCCACCGTGTGCGCGGTTTGAATCACTACCAAAGCCCGGTGGTCGATGACTGGCCAGCCATTCGTTCTAGCCGCGCCCGACGCTACCCGCCACCACTACCGCATGGGCCACTTAAATCAGAATCACGCAAAGAATCTCGTCACAAGTCAGCGTGGTGAAAGGCCGGCAGTGGTACATACCTTACACTCAAGGTAAAGCCCGCGTCGGGTGTCCGTCGCCGCCAAGGAAGTAATAGCGTGGGAGCAGCAGGGAAGGAAGCGCTGTCCATGTCGGGCAGCGGCAGCGAATCGCCGTTCGCGCCTGAACATTGGCCCATGCGGCCGTATCCCTTCAAACCCCTGCGACACAATCCCCTGGTGGCCGCGGTGGCTTTGCGAATGCTGCAGCTGCGGACCCGGGGGCTGGAAAAGCTGATATTCACGGCCACCACTGGCCGTAGCGGCACATTGAGCCTGACCAGGCTGTTCGCAGCCATCCCCGGCTGCCGAGCCGAGCACGAGGCACACCCAGTGATGAACGGTCCGGTGCTGCGGGCGGCGAGCTACGGCGACAGCGACCTAGTGCATCGCGTGTACAGTCGTATCAAGTCGGTGAACATTCGCCGTGCCGCCGTGGGACATCGCTACTATTTCGAAGCCAATCATCTCTTTGTTAAGACTTTCGCAGACATGGTCATTGCCGATTTTGGCCGCCGGGTCGCGGTCGTGCACCTGGTGCGACCAGCTGCGGAGGTGGCGAACTCCATTTATCAGCTCCGGGACTACCCCGGCACCGAGCGCGGCAACTACTGGTGGCTCGACTTCAGGGCACCTAGGAATCTGCTGGCCATGACGGACATCCTCGAGTCAGATCCTGAGTTCTCACATCCATTCTACAAAGCTCTCTGGTACTGGCACGAGGTCGAGGCGCGCATTGCCGCCTGGCGTGCCCGGACCCCCTCTGTCCGCGTGATCGATTTCGAGACCGACTGGCTCAATGATCGAAGTCGCGTGTATAGCCTCCTTGACGGCCTCGGCATGCAATATGAGACAGCACAGCTGGCGCCATTAATCGGCGCCCGAGAGCACGCCAAGAC
>DASZCK010000019.1:0-5820 GCA_035943195.1 Steroidobacteraceae bacterium | reverse complement strand
GTCAATGGCTTCGCCGGCGCCGGCACCATCAGCCTGGGCGGCTTCGACTACCACGACGGTACGCGCGCCACCGGCGAGACCCGCAACTTCAATGCCGGCCAGTGCATCGGCGCGTGCCTGGAGTATGCCAAGCGTGTCGGTGTACCCCTCATGGTGTATGTATTCAGCGACGGTTCGCTCAGTTCGACCAGCATGATCGACACCTCGGCCGCGGGCCGCGGCAAATTCGGCTGGCAGGGCGACAACTCCTCGGTTGCGGCTTCCTTCTTCCTGGTCTACAACCCTGCGGGTCGCCCGACGGTGAACCCCTCGGCCACGACGCCGAATCAGATCGGCGCGTACACCTCCGGTGGCTCGGTAGATACCGCCTCCAGTCCCGCGGCGAATGCCGTCAACCTGCTGGTGAATACCGTCATTCTCAACTACATGGCCTTGCACGGTCAGCAAGGGGCCTTCGCCAGCACCATCGCCAACAATGGTCTGGGAACCAACCTGGATTCGCTGATTGCTTTTGACCAGATTGTGAACGGAGTCATTGGCGGGTAATTGGGCACACACCGCGCCCTGCGCTAATGTTAAATTCTGTCTGCGAGGGCCGCCGGTCGCCGGGGCGGACCCATGGATGACTGTGCGTGAAGTCTTTTCGCGGTTGGATCCTGGCTCAACGCTGCATTGCGGCTGCGACGCTGACCTTCCTGTGTCTTGCGGCGAACGCCCAGGGCTTTGCCCTCATGGGGCAGCCGGCACCGGATTTCGCGTTGCGCTCCTTCAGCGGCACCAACGTGCGCCTCTCTGAGGACCGCGGCGATGTCGTGGTCATTACATTCTGGGGCAGCCAATGCGGTGTGTGCCGGCGACAGCTGGAGCTGCTGGATCACAGTTTCAGCACCTATCGCTCGGCCGGCCTTCATATGTACGGTGTCAGCGTTGATGATGACGCGACGCATGCCCGCCAGTTCGTGGCCGCCCATCCGGTGAGCTTCGTGATGCTCGCGGATCCGGCAAAGGATGTCGGCCGCCTTTACCAGATCGACAATCTGCCGACTACTGTACTCATAGACCGTGGTGGCATCGTGCGCCACGTTTACCGCGACTTCGGCCCCCGGGACGAGGCGCTTTACCTCAGCCAGCTGCGCGAGCTGCTCAACGAATGACCGGAAGTGCCATGCCAGTAACACAAAAGACCGGCCGGATACGCAATGGCCTGGCCGCGAGCCTCCTGTGGGGCCTGGTCGGCGGTCTCGCCAGCCTGCCCCTATGGACGCAAGCGGCCGACGCGCCGGCGTCTTCCTCGGCGCCGCTCGGCGTGGCTGAGTCTTCCGCGCCGGCGTCGTCGTCCGCGCCGGTGGCCGCGCCCGGCGCCGCCGATACCCGCAGCCTGGATGAGGATACGCAGACGCTCAAGAAGGACGTGGTGGACCTGAACCGCGACCTGTTCGTGCTGGAAGAGGAACTGTTGTTCCCGGCCAATACCCAGGTGGCCGTATACGTGTCCATGGATGTGGGCGAGTTCTTCGCCCTCGACTCGGTTACGCTCAAGATCGACAACAAGGAAGTCACCAACTACCTGTATACGCCGCGCGAGGTCGATGCTCTGCTAAAAGGCGGCGTCCAGCGGCTCTACCTGGGCAATCTGAAGGTCGGCAACCACGAGCTGGTGGCCTTCTTTTCGGGCAAGGGCCCCGACAATCGCGACTACAAGCGCGGCGCCTCCATCAAATTCGACAAGACCATTGGCGCCAAGTACCTGGAGCTGAAGATCGAGGACCGGCAGCGCAAGATGCAGCCGGAGTTCGAGATCAAGGACTGGGAGTAGCCTCTCCCGATGCGAGTCCTGCGCCAACTGTCCTGCGTGCTGGTCGCCGCCCTTGTCGGTGTGGCGCAGGCCGCGCAGCATGACCCGCAGATGCTCGCGCCGATCCGCGTGCAGGACCTACAGTACGGGGATGTGCTGTTCCATTACTACCAGCAGGATGACTTCGAGGCGCTGACGCGCCTGCTCGCCTATCAGCACTGGAACCAGCTGCCGCACCATGAGCTGGATTCGCAGCTGCTGCTGGGCGGTCTGTACCTGTCGCTGGGGCTGTACAACGAGGCGGGTGAGCGGTTTTCAAAGCTCCTCACCCCGAGTGTGCCCCTGGGCGTGCGCAACCGGGCCTGGTTCTATCTTGGCGAGATCTGGTACGCGCGCGGCTACCTGGACAAGGCCGTCGATGCGCTGCGTCAGGTTCAGGGCCAGCTGCCGCTGCAGCAGGAGTCGCAGAAGACCCACCTCTTGGCCAATGCGCTGCTGCGCGAGGGCAAGTATGACGAGGCCATCGCCCTGCTCAAGGCCTTCAAGGGGCCACCGGACTGGCTGGCGTACGCACAGTTCAATCTGGGCGTGGCGCTGGTGCGTCAGCAGCGTATGCCGGAGGCGGACAGCGCTCTGACCGAAGTGGGCACGCTGGTGAGTCGGCAGGAGGAACTGCTGGCGCTGCGGGATCGGGCCAATCTGGCGCTGGGCTTCGCCTATCTGCAGGCCAATCTGCCGGACAAGGCGCGGGTGCCGCTGGAGCGGGTGCGCCTGAATGGGGCCTATTCAAACAAGGCGCTGCTGGGGCTGGGCTGGGCGGATGCCGCGCTCGGGGACTACCAGGCGGCCCTTTCACCCTGGTCGGAGCTGCGCAGTCGCAGTCTGCTGGATTCGGCGGTCCAGGAATCCTATCTGGCAGTGCCGTACGCCTACGGCAAGCTCGAAGCCAATGCGCAGGCTGCACAGGACTATGAAGCCGCGCTCACCTCATTCGCCGCCGAGCAGACCGCCCTGGATGGCGCCATCGGCCGCATCCGCTCCGGAACCATGCTGGATGAACTTCTGGCCGGGGATGAGCAGACCCACTACGGCTGGTTCTGGCAACTGCGTAATCTCCCCGACCAACCCGAATCGCGCTACCTGTACACCATCATGGCCGGTCATGACTTCCAGGAAGGCCTGAAGAACTACCGTGACCTGGGCTTCCTGGGCTCGACCCTCGATGTCTGGTCCGACAGCACCCAGGCTTTCGGCGACATGATCGATACTCGCGAGCGCGCCTACGCGCAGCGCCTGCCCCTGGTGGACCAACTGCTCAGCTCCGGTGCGGTCGATCAGCTGCAGCATCGCCGCGATGATCTGGAGTCGCGCCTGACGGCGATCGACGCCCGCCAGGATGTGGCCGCGCTCGGGTCGCCCGAGGAGCGCGCGCACTGGGAGCAGATCCGACAGATCGAGGAGGCCCTGGCGGCCGCGCCGCATGACGAGGCGAACGATGCCCTGCGCGACCGAGTACGACTCCTCAAGGGAGTGCTGTTCTATCAGCTCACCGACGCCTTCAAGGCGCGCCAGTGGCAGGAGCGACGCACCCTCAAGGACCTGGACCTTGCCTTGCATGAGGCACAGAGCCGCTGGATCCGCGTGGATCGGGCGCGTCACAGCGTTCCCACCAACACCGGCGAATTCGCCGCACGTCTGACGGCGCTGAAGACCCGGATCACCGAGCTTCAGACCCGCCTCGCCAGCGCGGAGAAGGCCCAGCAGGCCTATCTGCAGCAGATCGCAGTCGCGGAACTGTCGGATCAGAAGGACCGCCTCGACGCCTATGAGGTGCAGGCGCGCTTTGCCCTGGCCACGATGTACGACAAGGCCGCCAACAGTGATTCGGGCAAACCCGCCCGGGGAGCGCCGGCACCGGCCGCGCCCAGCCCCGCACCGGATGACACCTCGGGGGCGCCCAAATGAGCGCCGTCACCGGCCGGCAGCGCGCGCTGCTGCTGCTGTTTGCCGCTGCATGCAGCGGCGCGGGGGCGGCCGCCGTGGCCGCGGACGCGAAGAACTCGCAGGAGACGCTCGGGGACCTGGTGCGCAAGGCGCCGGTGAGCGTGCAGAAGGGCACCTCGGCGGCGGCGGACTCCGCCAAGGCCATGGAGAACTACAAGCGCTTCCTCGATCTGCAGCGCACCGACCCAAAGTTGCGCGCCGAGGCCATGCGCCGCCTGGGGGACCTCAACCAGGAAAGCGACCAGCTCGATACCCTCGACAAGAATCTGTCGCAGGTCGATGTCAACAGCGCCGAGGCCATCCGCCTCTATACGCTGCTGCTGAAAGCCTATCCGGACTATGAGCGCAACGACCAGGTGCTCTACCAGATGGCGCGCGCCTACGAGGCTACCAACAAGCCTGACCAGGCGCTGGCGACGCTGGACCAGCTGATCGCCCGCTATCCGCGCACCCGCATGCTCGATGAGGTGCAGTTCCGGCGCGGTGAATTACTGTTCTCCGCGAAGGATTACCGGCAGGCCGCGACGGCCTACGCCGTGGTTATCAAGGAGGGGACCAGCTCCTCGTTCTATACCCAGTCGCTGTACAAGAATGGCTGGTCGCTGTTCAAGCAGTCCTTGAACGAGGACAGCCTGCCGTCCTTCGCCGGTGTTCTGGATCAGCAACTGCTGGGTGGCGTCCAGGGCGGCCCCATGCGAGATCTGGATAAGCTCTCGCGCGCCAATCGCGAATTGGTCGATGACACGCTGCGGGTCATGAGCATCACCTTCTCGTACCTCGATGGCGCGCCCAGTGTGGATGCCTTCCTGGCCGGCCGCGGCCATCCCGCCTATGCCTACCTATTGTATTCACGGCTCGGCGATCTGTACGTGGACAAGCAGCGCTACCAGGATGCCGCGGGTGCCTATCGGGCCTTCGTCAACCGCGATTCGGACAACGTTCATGCACCGGATCTGGCCATGCAGGCCATCCAGGCCTACACCAAGGGCGGCTTCACGGATCTGGTGATCGATGGCAAGCGCGAATACGCGCAGCACTACGACTTCAATGCACCCTTCTGGAAGGGGCGCAGCCACTCGGACTATCCGCTGGTCGCCAAGGAGCTGCAGACCAATCTGAAGGATCTGGCCACTTTCTATCACGCGGCTGCCCAGAAATCGAAGTTGCCGGCCGACTACCAGCAGGCCGCCCACTGGTACCGCAGCTATCTCACCTCCTTCCCCGATGCGCCTGACTCGGCCGGCACCAACTACCTGTTGGCGGATGCGCTGTTTGAAAGTCATCAGTACGGCGAGGCGGCGACGGAGTACGAACACACGGCCTATGGGTATCCCCGGGATGCAAAGTCGGCGGCGGCGGCCTACGCAGGCCTCGTGGCCTACCAGAAGGGCGAAGAGGGCCTGAGCGCCGATGCGAAGAGCACCTGGCACAGCCGCGCAATCGACGCCAACATCAAATTCGCGCAGAGCTTTCCTGAGCATCCGGAAAGCAGCGGGGTGCTGACCCGGGCCGCCGAAGAAATCTTCGCCGCCCACGATCTGCCACGTTCCATACAGGTGGCGCAGCTGCTGCTGGCGCGCAAGCCGCCGCCGGATGTCGCCCAGCAGCGCATCGCCTGGAACATCATCGGCCAGTCGCAGTACGATCTCGGGGTCTACGACCAGGCCGAAGCCGCCTTCATACAGGCACGTGACCGGTCGGTCGGCAATGACCCCGCCAACGTAAAACTGCGCGGCGAGTTGACCGAACACATTGCCGAGTCCGTGTACCGCCAGGGCGAGGCGCGCCGCAAGGCCGGCGATGACAGCGGCGCCGTGGCCGATTTCCTGCGGGTCGCCAAGGTTGCTCCGGATTCGAAGATCGTGGGTACGGCGCAGTACGACGCGGCGGCGGGCCTCATCAACCTGAAGCAATGGGATCAGGCCATCGCGGTGCTGGAGCCGTACCGCAAGCAGTATCCGAATGGACCCAATGCCGAGGACGTGACGCGCAAACTTGCCGTGGCCTACTCCGAGGCGAAC
>DASZCK010000018.1:0-7717 GCA_035943195.1 Steroidobacteraceae bacterium | reverse complement strand
TGTCGCGCTCGGGGTAGATGATGCTTTCCCCGACCGGCACGCCGCCCAGGTTGATGCGATAGGTATTGGGCGCAAGATCGAGGTTGTCGCGGATGTGGACCGCGGGCACCAGGAAGCCCAGCTCCTGCGAGAGTTTGCGGCGCACCCCGCGGATGCGACCCAGCAGGTCGCCGCTTTGGGTCTTATTGACCAGGGGCACGAGACGGTAGCCGACCTCCAGACCCAGCACGTCGACCGGGCGGACATCGTCCCAGGACAGATCCTTGTTCTCCGGCGCCGGCGGCGTCGGCGGGGGCGCGGCGGGCTTGGCGGCTGCGGCCTCGCGTCGCTTGCGTATGGCGTAGGCGCCGCCGCCGCACAGGGCGGCCATTCCCAGGAAGGCGAGATTGGGCATGCCGGGTACCAGTCCGATGACCCCGAGCAGGCCTGCGGCCACGCCAAGCGCGCGCGGCTGCCCGAACAACTGCTTCTTCACTTCCCCGCCCATGTCCTGCTTGCCGGACATGCGGGTGACGATGATGGCGACTGCGGTGGACAGGAGCAGCGCCGGTATCTGGGTGACCAGGCCGTCGCCGATGGTCAGCAGGGTGTAGGTGCGGGCCGCATCACCGAAGCCGAGGCCGTGACCGATGGTGCCGATCGCCAGGCCGCCGATGATGTTGATGATGAGGATCATGATGCCGGCGACCGCGTCGCCGCGGACGAATTTGCTGGCACCGTCCATGGAGCCGTAGAAGTCCGCTTCCTGGCGGACCTCGGAGCGACGCACGCGTGCCTCATCCTGCGTGATGAGTCCGGCGTTGAGATCGGCGTCGATGGCCATCTGCTTGCCGGGCATGGCATCCAAGGTGAAGCGGGCGCTGACTTCGGA
This sequence comes from Steroidobacteraceae bacterium, assembly GCA_035943195.1. Lineage (GTDB taxonomy): Bacteria > Pseudomonadota > Gammaproteobacteria > Steroidobacterales > Steroidobacteraceae > DAIDKA01. Next base: position 6,846 of record DASZCK010000018.1, on the reverse strand, counting down.
GATACGGCCCGAGCCCTTGGTGACCACCACGAAATTGATGATGGTGAGGATGATGAAGACCACCACGCCGACCGCGAAGTTGCCGCCGATCACGAATTCACCGAATGCCTGGATGACGCGGCCGGCCGCCGACGGACCCGAATAGCCGTGCAGCAGCACTACCCGGGTCGAGGCGACGTTCAGTGCGAGGCGCAACAAAGTGGCCATCAGCATTACGGTCGGAAACACGCCAAACTCGATGGGCCGCGAGACATGGAACACCGTCATCACGATCACGATCGACAATGCGATGTTGAACGTGAACAACACATCCAGTGCGAACGGCGGCAGCGGCAGCACCACCATGGACAGCACCGCGAGCACGCCCACGGGCACGCCGATGCCGGTGCGCAGCAGGCTGCTCAGGGTGGGGGCGTTTGGTGCGGCGGCGTCGGCCATGGGTTACTGCCTGGTTTCCTCGATCGCAGGATCGATGATGGGACGAACCGGCCGCGGCGAGCCGGTCTTGGCGGCGGTGCGCACCTGGAATACGTAGGTGAGTACCTGGGCGACCGCCACGTACAGGGTCGAAGGCACTTCCATGTTCAGGTCGACATCGCGGAACAGCACGCGCGCCAGCGGCGGAGCCTCGAAAATCGGCACGTTGTTCTCAGCCGCGATCCTGCGGATATTGGCGGCGACCTCATCCACGCCCTTGGCGACCACGACCGGCGCGCGCATGCGCTGCTCGTCGTAGCGCAGGGCCACGGAGTAGTGCGTGGGGTTGGTGATCACGACGTCGGCCTTCGGCACTTCCTGCAGCATCCGGCGCCGCGCCAGTTCCTGCTGCAGGCGCCGGATGCGGCCCTTGACTTCCGGAGCACCGTCGCTCTGGCGGTGTTCCTCGCGCACTTCCTGGCGCGACATGCCCAGTTGTTTCATGTACTGGCGCAAGGTCAGCGGCACATCGATGGCGGCGATGATCGCCAGCGAGGCGGCTAGTGCCAGCAGGGACGAGCCCACCAGATTGAACGCGTCGCCGATCGCGGAGTTCAGCGGCTCATCGCCCAGGCCAAGCAGCGCCGCGGTTTTGGCGTGCAGGAACGCCACGGCAATGATGCCCACGAGCAGGAATTTGCCGTAGGCCTTCAGCAGTTCGATCAGACCGTGCACCGACACCAGGCGCTTCAGGCCCTCGACGATGTTCAAGCGACTGAACTTCGGAACCAGCGCCTCGAAACTCATGTTCCAGCCACCGAGTGCCAGCGGACTCAGCAGCGCTGCTGCCAGCGTCAGACCCAGGATGGGTGCCAGGGGCGTGATTCCCTGCCATCCCAGTGCCACCAGATGCGGCAGCAGCCGGTTTTCATCGAGCACCTGCTCGCGCGACAGGGACAATGCGGAACGCATGAGGCCGGCGTAATCGTTGGCCATCGCGGCACCTGTGAAACGCAGGCCCAGGCCCGCGACCAGCACCACGGCTGCTGTCGACAGATCCCGGGAACGTGGGAGCTGACCACCGCGGCGCGCCTCGTCGAGGCGCTTTTGAGTAGGTTGTTCGGTACGGTCCTGGCCGTTCTCATTTTCTGCCATGGTCAGATCCGCCCGCTGGAGAGGGTCTGCAGCACCCCGAACGACTGCTCCAGCAGCCGCTCAAATCCCGAGAGCAGCTGCGGTACGCTCACCACCAGTACCAACAGTCCGCATATCAGGATCACGGGGAATCCGACCGCCATCAGATTGAGCGACGGCGCGGCGCGACTGACGACGCCAAACGCCAAGTTCACGATCAACAGCGACGTAATGGCCGGTAGGGCGATCGACAGAGCGCCGCCGAACAGCGTGCTGCCCCAGAGCACGACCTGCCACAAACCTGCGGCCCCGAATCCGGGACCCCCGACCGGCAGGGTGCGAAAGCCGTCAGCCAGTACTTCGATGAGTCGCAGATGGCCGTTCAAGGCGAGAAATACCAGCGTGACAAAGATGCTGTACATCTCGCCCAGGGCCGTGGAGCCGGTGCCGCGTACCGGATCGAGCGTGAGGGCGTAGGACAGACCCATGCTGTTGGCTATCATCTGTCCGCCGAGGGTGATGGCGTCAAACACCAGCTGCAGGCAGAAGCCCAGTGCAATGCCGATGACCACCTGCTGGGCGGTCACCACCAGGCCTTCGATGGAAAAGGCGGACAGCTGCGGGGGAATGACGATCATGGGTGCCAGGATCAGGGCGATGGCGCCGGCCAGCACGATGCGGATCCGCACCGGCACGGTCTGGCCGGAGAACACTGGCGCGACCATCAGGCAGGACCCGACGCGGATGAACGGCCAGAGCACCTGGTCGAGCCAGGCCTCCAGTTGTCCGGTGGTGAGGTTGATCATCGCCGCGCCTTCGGATCAGTTGACCATGCCGGGAATGCTGGTGAACAGCTCACGCGTGTAGCTGACGAACACCTTGATCATCCAGGGTCCGGCGATCACCAGCGTCACGGCGATGGCCGCGAGTTTGGGGATGAATGACAGCGTCATTTCGTTGATCTGGGTCGCCGCCTGGAATGCACCGACCACCAGACCGGTGATGAGGGCCACCACCAGCATTGGCGCGGCGAGCAGCAGGGTGATGACGAGCGCGCGCTCGGCAATGCTCATGACCATTTCGGGTGTCATGTGTAGAAGCTCGCGGCTAGTGTCCCCATGACCAGCGACCAACCATCGACCAGTACGAAGAGCATGAGTTTGAAGGGCAGCGAGATCAGCACCGGCGAGACCATCATCATGCCCATCGACATCAGTACGCTCGCCACCACCAGGTCGATGATTACGAAGGGGATGAAGATCAGGAAGCCGATCATGAATGAGGTCTTCAGCTCGCTGGTCAGGAAAGCGGGAACCAGCAGGCTCAGCGGTACATCGTCCGGGGTCGCAAAGCCCTTGCCGCCCGAGATGCGCACGAACGTAGCGATATCGCTTTCACGAGTCTGGTGCAGCATGAAGGTCTTGAGTGGACCCACCGCCCTGGTCAGAGCCGTGGTGGAATCGATGGTACCGGCCATGTAGGGTTTGACGGCCTGGTCATTGATGCGATCGACCACCGGGGCCATCACGAACAGCGTCAGAAACAGCGACAGACCGATCAGCACCTGGTTCGGCGGGGTCTGACCGGCGCCGATCGCCTGGCGCAGCAGTCCCAGCACGATCACGATGCGGGTGAACGCGGTCATCATCAGCAGAATCGCGGGCAGCAGGGACAGCGCCGTCATCAGCACCAGCACCTGCAGCGTGAGGGTATAGGTCTGGCCGCCGCCCGGTGCGCCCTGCACGGTGAGGGCGGGCAGCCCGACATCGGCGGCGCACACGTGCGGCATGCCGATGGCCACTACGGCCACGATGGCCGGCAGTAGCGCCCGTAGCTGGCGGGAGACACGAATCACTTGCCGAGACTCCTGCGCAGCAGTGACTTGAAGGAAATGGATTCGTTGGGTGCAGCCGCGGGCGGTGCCGCGACCGGCTCGGTGAGCACATGCAGGGCATTGATCTGGCCGGGCGCCACGCCCACCAGCACTTGCGTGGTGCCCACCTGCAGCAGCACCGCGCGCTCCTTGGGCCCGAGGCGCACTTCGGCGACGACGTTTACGGCGCCGGAGCGCCCGCTGCTGATGTTGCGCATCCGTCGGGCGAGCCAGGCACACAGGAAAATGGCGCCGAGCACGATGCACAGCGCGAGTGTCACCTGGCCCAGGCTTGCGACTCCGGAAACCGGGACACTGGTGACGGCGCCCGGTGCCGCGAACACGTGGGCGATGGCTGTCGGGGCGCTGTTCAACGCAGCTTCCGGATGCGCTCGGACGGGCTGATGACATCGGTCAGCCGGATCCCGAATTTCTCATTGACGACGACCACTTCGCCGTGCGCGATCAGGGTGCCGTTGACGAACACGTCGAGCGGCTCGCCGGCCACGCGTTCGAGCTCCACCACGGAGCCCTGGTTGAGCTGCAAAAGATTGCGGATCGGAACTCGCGTGCGACCCACTTCCATGGACAGTGTGACTGGAACATCCAGGATCACATCCATGTTTATGTCGCTCTTGGACTCCGCGGTGGCGTCCGGCTGCAAATTGCCGAACTCGGCGGTCTGTGCTTCTTGCGCTGCCATGGGGGTTTCCTCTAGGACTTCTTCAGGAAGGGGTTGGCTGCAGCCGCCGCCTTGGAGCGGTTCAGTCGTTCGTTGATCTTGACGGCCTGCTGGCCGCGGGAGACACCGAAGTTGCCGCGGAACAGCGGCACCGACTCGGCATTCAGGGTGATCGAGCCGTTGAAATCACAGGGAATCACATCACCGGTCTTCAGGTTCAGGAGGTCGGCGAGCGATACCGAGGCTTCACCGAGTACCGCATTGAGTTCGATCTCGGCGTCGTCGACCTCATCGCGCAGCGCGCTGGTCCAGCGTCCGTCGCTGCCGGCGGATTCACCGGTGCCGCCCGAGTCCAAAAGCTCGCGCAACGGCTCGAGCATGGAGTACGGCATGGTGACGTGCAGTTCTCCGCCGCCACCGTGCAGTTCGACGCGAAAGCTTGAAATCACGACTATTTCCGTGGGATTGACGATCTTCGCGAAATGCGGATTGATTTCCGAGTGGACGTGCTCGAAATCCAGCGCCAGCAGTTTCGACCAGGCCTCCTTCAGGTTGCTGAAGGCGTGGCGCAGCAGCAGCTGGATGATGCGCTGCTCGGTGGCGGTGAAGTCGCGGCCCTCGACCTTGGAAGTGCGGCCGACGCCGCCGAACAGGTTGTCGACCGCGGTGAACACCAGCTTCGGGTCCAGCACCACCAGTCCCAGGCCACGCAGCGGATTGATGCGCACGACGTTCAGGTTGGTGGGCATGTGCAGGGTGTTTACGTAGTCGTTGAACTTCTTCATCGTCACCTGCGACACCGAGATCTCGGGACTGCGGCGCAGCAGGTGATAGAGCGTCTGGTGGAACAGTCGCGCGAAGCGTTCGTTGATCATCTCCAGCGCCGGCATCCGGCCGCGCGCCACGTGCAGATCGTTGATGAAGTCGTAGTTACGCGCCTCACCGGGCACGACCGTGGGCTCGGTACTCACGGCACCCATGTCGATACCGTTGATGAGCGCGTCAACCTCTTCCTGGTTGAGAATTTTTTCTGCGCCTTCGGCAATCACGCTGGCAGCCCCTTGGTGTTACTGCATCACGAAGGTGGTGAAGAGCACGGCATCGACTTTCTCGGGCTTGCCGTCGTTCTCCGCCAAGACCTTGCGCACGGCGGCGAGGGCAGCCGCGCGCAGCTTTTCCTTGCCCTCGTTGGTCGCAAGGTCGTTGGCCTTCTGGTTGCTGAACAGCAGCAGCAGGTCATTGCGGATGATGGGATCGGCGGCCTTCAGCGCTTCGACCGTCTTCGGGTCGTGCGTCATGATCTGTGCCGTGACCTGCAGGAAACGCACCTGCTGGTCGCCTTCGAAGTTGGAGACGAATGGGGGATCCAGGGCGACATACAGCGGCGGCCCGGACGGGGGCGGCGGAGCGGCCGCGGCGGTCTTCTTCGGGGCGTTGTGGGCCATCAGCAGCCACGCGCCCGTGCCGCCGCAGGCCAGCAGTACCGCGCCGGCAATGCCGATCAGCAGCCAGGGTTTCTTGCGGGGCGAAGCGGCGGCTGCGGGGGCAGCGCCGGTGGCGGAAGCGGCGGGGGCAGAGGGCGTTGCAGCCATTGTTTGAACTTCCTGCGCATCAAGGACATGGAAATTGACTGCGACAGGTAGTGCAACGTATATGCCATGCGCGCTGCACGACGCATAAGTCCCTATGAATTAAGGGATTTGCGAGTAATTTGGAAGTGTGAACCGGGTCTCAGGCAAGGCGGCGCGCCAGAATTCCGGCGCGCTGGCGCAAGCCCGTTCAGGCGTAGGTGTCGAGCAGTGAGAGTCGGATGTTTGAGACCTGCGTCACAGTCGGCGTGCTGAGCGTGTCGTTGCCGCCGCTGCGCGCACTGCTCGGTATCGGCAGCGACTGCGCCTGCTGTGGCTGCGGCGGCTCGCGGAAAACTCCCGAGTCGGTCAGCGGCATGCCGGCACCGGCGAAGAGTTCGCGCAACCGCGGCAGGGACTGCTCGAGCGCGGCGCGTGTGTCGGCGTGATTGGCACCGAACCAGACGCTGGCCTGGCCCGCCTGCATGGTGATGTGAACCTGCACCGGTCCTAAGTCGGCGGGGCTCAGTTGCAACTGGGCCTGGGTGATGCCGGATTGGGCAAGACCGCTGACCCGGGCGCTCACCTCATCGGCGAAAGCCGCGGAGCCCACGGGCGCCTGGATGGTCAGCGTCACACCGCCCGGCGGGCCGTCATTACGGGTGAGCGTCGAGGCTTGCAGCGCGGCGGCGCCCGGCGTGCCATCCGCGCTGCCACTGGTGGTGGCATGCGTGGCGGGCGCACTGGGGGCGTCCTCGTCGCTGTCCGGACCGGTAGCGGTGGTATTCGCGGCGGTCATGCCGGAAATGAGTTTCTGCACATCGGCCATGGCGTTGATGCCATCGAGCGTGGCCGGGGTGGCCTGGGCGGCCTCGGCAGCCGGGACGGTGGTGGCAGCAGCCGGTGGGGTCGGAGCCTGCGGTAGTTCGGACGCATCGCTGCGGGCGCGCAGTGCCGCAGCCGCGGCGCCGGCGGTTAGGGATGCCGCGGCACCGGCAACTGCCGGGATCGTCGCAGCGGCCGTTGCGGTTGCCGCAGCGGTCACCGAGCCGACCAGGGCAGCGCCGGTAGTCGTCTGACCGGCACTGGACGTGCTAGCGGACGAAGAGGCGGGCGACGTGGCGGGCTGCACTGCGTTCGTTGGCGGCATCAGAACCTGGGCCATCCATGCC
>DASZCK010000017.1:0-1981 GCA_035943195.1 Steroidobacteraceae bacterium | reverse complement strand
AATCACACTAGCTACATCTCCTCGTCGCGGAAACCGCCACCAAACCTTGTCAAGTCCCCCACTCTGTGCAAAAGCCGTCCACAACCCACCATCCAAACGAGATCAAATTTCTCGCAAACATGCAGTTGAGTTATGCGCAATTTGTTACCATTAACATAGTCGAATTAAACAGAAAAGCCCGGCACGCCGGGCCTTTTTCGTTGAACGACTCATACGACCAAATCGAATCCGATTCGAATCAAATGAGTATCTTGGTTCGAATCTAAGTCGTTTGAAAGCCGAATCTTAGAATCAAATGACCGGGGGGAGGGGGGTACCCCCACCCCTGGTACGGACCGGGGACATAGCTGACAGATTGAACCGGGGAGATGCCTGACACTGCGACGAGGATGATGGCGATTAGAACGTCATCATGGCCTGGAAAACGAGCAGTGCGATGGAAGAGAAGGTGCGGTTTGTCTATGAGTATGAACGGGATGAGCGAACGATGAGGGATCTATGTGCCAGCTTCGGGGTGTCGCGGGAGACCGGCTACGTGTGGCTGCGCCGCTACCGGCAGTTGGGGCTGGCTGGTCTGGTGGAACTGAACCGGGCTCCGCGCTCGCATCCCAACCAGACCGAGGCTTCGGTTGCGGGTGCGGTTATAGAGCTGCGCCAGGCGCACATGCGCTGGGGTCCGCGCAAGCTGAAGCGGATCCTGGAGCGCGATCAGCCGGGCCGGAACTGGCCGGCAACCAGCACGGTGGGCGAGATCGTGCGCCGTGCCGGGCTGGTGGTGCCGCGCAAGATGCGCCGCCGCACCGAACCGTACACCCAGCCGCTGGCCCATGCAGTGGAGTCCAACCGGGTCTGGTGCGCCGACTTCAAGGGCTGGTTCAAGGCCGGCGACGGCACGCGCATCGATCCGCTGACCATCACCGACGCCTGCAGCCGCTATCTGCTGCGCTGCCAGGCGGTGGCCAAGACCGACACCGCGCGGGTGCAGGCGGTCTTCGAGGCGGCCTTCCGCGAGTATGGGCTGCCCGAGACCATCCGCACCGACAACGGCGCGCCGTTCGCCAGCTCCGCGGTCGGCGGGCTGTCGCGGCTGGCGGTCTGGTGGATCAAGCTGGGCATCCATCCCGAGCGCATCCAGGCCGGCCATCCGGAGCAGAACGGCCGCCACGAGCGCATGCACCGCACGCTCAAGCAGGACCTGCACCCGGCCGAGGACTGGCGCAGCCAGCAGCTCCAGTTGGACCGTTTCCGCAAGGACTACAACCAGGTGCGGCCGCACGAGGCGCTCGAGATGCAAACTCCGGCCTCGGTCTATGAACCTTCGCCGCGGCCCTATCCGGCTCGCATCCCGGAGGTCGAATACCCGGACACCATGGAGGTGAGGACGGTCAAGAGCCACGGCCATTTCCGCTGGAAGAAGCAGGACATCTTCCTCACTGAAGTCTTGTGGGGAGAACCCATCGGGCTGCTGCCCATCGGCGACGGGCTGTTCAACCTCCACTTCGCCCACCTGCCGCTGATCGGCTTCGACAGCAAACGAGGTAAGCTGGTCCCGCTGAACAACCCCGGCTGGCCAAAATCCGCGTCTTCCCGGTCAGGGCAAGCTTGCCCTGACCGGGAAGACAAAAACAAAAACCTTCCTGAAAAGGAAAAAGTGTCAGGTATGTGCCCGGTCTAAAATGTCAGGGATCTGCCCGGCCGTTCAGCCGCCGCCGCCGCCCAAACAAACAGCACCGCCAACTCGTCCCGCTTGCTATGCTTGTGTCCCATGTCAGAACTGACCTTCACCCAACCCGAACGCCGCAGCTTCCTGGTTCCCGGGCTCATCGGACTCGTCGTGCTCGCGATTGGCATCGGCATCTTCGCGATGATCAATCCGTACCGCGTCCCCACGGTCACCGTCACACACACCGCCGTCGACGCCGAGCACACTGTCTTCGCACCCACATCCAAACTCGCCAACGCCAAAGCGGCGGCCCAGGAC
>DASZCK010000016.1:0-3870 GCA_035943195.1 Steroidobacteraceae bacterium | reverse complement strand
AGCTGACGCGGCGTGGCATCAAAGTGGTGTTGCTGGAGGCCGGTCGGCGGCTGACTCTTGCAGATTTTTCGCAGGTACCTGGCGAGGCGTTCGTGCAGCTCACCTGGCTGGAGCCGCGCACACAATCGGGAACCTCGACGGTCGTGGAGGATTATCCGATGTTGCCGTCGTGGACCGCCAAGACGGTCGGTGGCACGACGGTGCACTGGACCGCCGCAGCACTGCGGGCGCAGGAGTGGGAACTTCGAGCGCGCACGACTTATGGCGCCATCGAGGGCGCATCGCTGATCGACTGGCCGGTGAACTACCAGGAGTTGCTGCATTACTATGAGCTGGCGGAACAGCGCATGGTCGTGACCCGCCGCAACGGCAATCCGGGGCTGCCGGCATCGAATCATTTCAAGGTGTTCTACAACGGCGCGCGACGTATCGGTTACAAGCGCGTGCACACCAACTACATGGCCATCAATACCCGCCCCGCGGATGGTCGCGGGCTGTGCATCCAGCAGGGGTTCTGCGTCCAAGGCTGCAAGACGGGCGCGAAGTGGAGCACGCTGTACACGGAAATCCCGCGCGCCGAGGCCACGGGAAACCTGGATCTGCGTGCGCAGTGCCGCGCGCTGCGAATCGAACACGGCACCGACGGACGGGTCACCGGGGTGCTGTACCGGGATCCCCAGGGCAAGGATCAGCATCAGAAGGCGCGCATCGTGTGCGTGGCCTGCAATTCGGTCGAGACTGCGCGGCTGCTGCTCTTGTCGGAGTCCGCACGCTTTCCGCACGGACTTGCCAATTCAAGCGACCAGGTGGGGCGTAACTACACCAGTCACACGGGCGGCTTTGTCTGGGGCCTGTTCAATCAGCCGATCCACTTCTGGCGCGGAACGACGCTCGCCGGGATCGTGGAGGATGAGACCAAGCACGACCCGAAGCGCGGATTCGTGGGCGGATATCACCTGGAACTGGCCGCGCTGGACCTGCCGAGCCTGCCGCTGGCGGGTCTGCCGAGCACCATGTGGGGCCGCGACTTCGCCTTCGTCCTCGAACACTATCGCAACATGGCGGGCATCTTCATCAACGGCGAGGACATGCCTCGGGCCACGAACCGCATCACGCTGAACACCAAAGTCAAGGATGCATTCGGCCTTCCGGTCGCGAACATCCACGTCGATGATCATGAGAACAATGCCGCGATGCGCGCCCACGCGCAGCGTCAATCCAAGGCGCTTTACGAAGCCGTCGGCGCGATCCGCGTGGTGAACTCGCGGCAGACCCCGGCAACCCACAACATGTGCACGGCGCGCATGAGCAAGGATCCCGCGCAGGGAGTCGCTAATGCGCATGGTCAGACTCACGACATCGCCAACCTCTTCATATCCGATGGCAGCGCGCTGAGCACGCCCGGCTCCGCGAATCCGACGCTGACCATCGTGGCGCTGGCGCTGCGCCAGGCCGAATTCATTGCGCAGCAGATGAGCGCCCACAGCATCTAAACGGAAGCACATCCCATGTCGATCATCTTTCGCGGCCTCGCCGCACTCCTTCTGGCAGCGGTCGCATGTTCCGCGGTCGCGCAAACCGACCGCTGCGCCGGGGCGCGTGAAATCAGGATCGTGAACGGTCGGATCCATACCATGGACGCGCGTGACAGCGTCGTGTCGTCGGCGACCATCAGGCGCGGCCTCTTTGCGCCCACCACCTCGGAACGTGATGCCTGCATGCAGGTAATAGACGTGCATGGCCGCACGGTCGTTCCGGGGTTGATCGACAACCACAACCACATCGTGCTGCTGAGCGAGCGCCCCGGCCGCGATACTCGCCTCGAGTCGGCGACCAGCATCGCGGATGTTCAGGCGTCCTTGCGTGCGCGCAGTCACACCGTGAGCGGCGACGCCTGGATCACTGCCATGGGCGGCTGGATTCCGGGCCAGTTGGCAGAAAAGCGCCTGCCGACGCTCGCGGAACTCGACCAGGCGCTGCCCGGCAACCCGGCCCTGCTGTTTGTTGCGTTCACCGGTCCCGCCGTCACCAATTCCAAAGGCAGGGCCTATCTTGCTTCCCACGGGGTTGCGGTCAGCGACGCCGGACTGATCGCGGCCGGGCCTGCTTCGCTCGCCGCGATGCACGCACTGGCCGCGCTGCAGACGCTGGGCGACAAGAAGCAGGGCGTGCTGGATGCGATGGCGTATTCCGCCGCCCTCGGCGTCACCACCAACGTCGACATGGGGGAATTTGTCGAGCCCGGCACGCGCGATATCAAGGACTCCTTCATCTTCGACGGGCTCGCCTCCGGCGACCCCTTCGCCATGTATGAGCCCTTCCTCGCCCTGCACCGCGAGGGGAAACTTCTCGTGCGGCTGCGGGTCTTCTTTCTCAGCATGGACCAGGGGCAGGATTTTCCGATGACCCGCGAGCGGGTGCTCAACGCCTTCAACCGCTTCGGCGATGACATGCTGCGCATTTCCGGGGTCGGCGAGTTCGCGACCAGCTGGCCGCTGTTCGGCCCGGTGTCGACTCCACCCAATTATCTGGGTGCGCTGCAGTTCATCGCCGCGCATGGCTGGGCCTTCCAGCAGCATAGTCTGTCGCTCGCGGAAGATAAGATCACGGCATCGACCTTCGAAGCCGTCAACGCGGTGACGCCGATCGCGAGCCTGCATTGGTCCGACGCCCATGTCCCGCAGATCGACCTGGCAACCGTGAATCGCTTCAAGGCGATCGGCGCCGGCATCGCAGTCCATCCGTACAAATACCTGTCCGACTCCAGCGACGTGAATGCCGGGCCGCCGGTGCGCATGATTCTCGACAGCGGCGTCCATGCCGGTGCGGGTTCCGACTCGGCGCAGATATCGACTCTGAATCCCTGGAACATGATCTATTACATGGTCACGGGCATGAATGCAGGGGGTCACCTGGTGAACGCGGGGCAGACGGTGAGCCGCGAGGAAGCCCTGCGGCTCTACACGGCGGACAACGGCTGGTTTTTCCGGGAAGAGGGCCACATCGGCTCAATCGAGCCCGGAGAACTGGGTGACCTGGTGGTGCTGAGCGACGATTACTTCGATGCCAAGAAGGTTCCTGACAGCGAGCTGCGCAAGCTGCACTCGGTGCTCACCGTCGTTGACGGCAAGGTGATTTACCGGGCGCTTTGAATCATGAAGATACGGGCCCAAGTCTTTGCTGCTCTCATCACCCTCCTTGGCGCTGCCGGCAGCTGGGCTGCCCCGGAGCAGTTGCCTGCATCCGATGCCGTGCCCGAAGTGACGGTCCGCGCCAAACGCGCCGAACTTCTACCGAAGCTTTCAAGTTTCGCCTACGGCATTACCGAGCCCGTCAATGGCGAGGCGCTCGCGCGCTGGCAGAAACCCGTGTGCCCACTGGTCGCGGGTCTTTCGCAGCAGGAAGGCGAATTCATTCTCGGACGCGTGTCGGAAATTGCACGCGCCGCCGGCGTACCACTCGCCGGTGAGCAGTGCACGCCCAATCTCTACATCATGGTGACGACGCAACCCAAGCAGTTGCTGGTGGCTTTGGACCACAAGCGGCGCGAGCTGGCGTTTGGGAATGCCACACCGACGGTCGTCGATGAGTTCATCGCGCGTCCGCAGGCGGTGAAGGTCTGGTACAACACGACCCGGATTCAGTCCGGGGGCGCCGCGCCGAGCCAGGGAACACCGCCTGCTGCGCTGATTGACGGCGGAAGTATTGGCGGCGCGCCGGTCTTCACCGGCTCATGGCTGAACAACAGCCATCTGCAGTCGCTGTCCGAATATGTGCTTTCGTTTGTCTTTGTCGTGGCGGATCTGAAGCAACTGGTCTCCCTGTCGCGTGGGCAGTTCGCAGACTACGTGTCGATGGTGAGTCTTGCGG
>DASZCK010000015.1:0-9944 GCA_035943195.1 Steroidobacteraceae bacterium | reverse complement strand
GTTCTGCTGGGTGTACTGGGCGGGGGTGAAAATGCCCGAGGGGCCGACAATCTGCGGATCGATGTCCGGGTTGAGGGTCGTCGGGTCACCGAACTCGTTGACCAGCACCGTGGATTTCACGTAACTGCAGCGCGTTTGCTTCTGCAGTGCCGGGTCCACGCTCGTATCGCCCGCCGTCACCTGGCCCAGTGCGCCGCCGTACGTGGCGGGGTCGTTGCCGCCGCTGATCCGGATGGTGGATTCCAGCACGTTCACCGCATCGTTGGGGTCGGAGAACATGGTGCCGAGCTGACCGGTATTCACCAGGCCGGTGATGTCGCTGGACTTGGTCACGACCGTGGGACTCACGCTCAGGTTGATGAGCGCCGCCGGTGCCATCGAACTGCCACCCGACGTCGAAGCCTGGGTGCCGATCAGCGTCAGCAGGGAGCCGTTCGCGCCGGCGTCATAAATGCCGTACATGGGGTTGTGCGGATTGTTCTGGGTATCGTTCTGCGACATGGCCGCAATGGCCACGCCGTTGGTACCCGCCTGCGTCGCCACCGAGGTGACGGACTGAATGCCACGCAGGATCGCGCCATCCGAATGCCAGGCGGCGCCCAGCGACGTATCGATGAAATTGCCGCTGGCGCTACCGGTGTTGGGTGAATTGGGCAGCATGTCGCCCGGCAGGCCCAGCTTGGCGTAGCCGGCGGTGGTGAGGAAATCCATCTGGCCACCCTTGCCGCCGATCAGGATCTCCGATCCATTCAGATTGGCGCCACCGGCCAGGTCGAAGCAGATGAAGGGGACCTTGCCCGCGCCGTTGGTGATGATGCCGCAGGCGGCCTGCAGCGCCTGAACGTCCGCGGCCAGGGTGCCGGTCGCCGCCCGCGCCGGGCGCGGGTCGGTGAAGGCCGCCACCATCGCCGAGGAGCCAATGAGGACCGCCGAGCTGGACAGGAAGCCCGTGCCCAGGAAGTCACGGCGCGTCACCGGCCGAGGATGGCTGCCATCATGGCGGATGGGCTCGTAGAGCTTGTGGCTGCGCGGCAGTTTCTTGCGAATGATCATACGGTCTCCAGAAGTCCTTGGTCCGCGTTACTGCACCAGAGATGAGGCGCTGCCCAACACCGCGGCGCACGCCGCCGTGGTGACGATGCCCGCGCGGCCCGGCGTACTCGAATACGAGGCGGGTGTCAGGTTGGTAATCAGCGCATTCAGCTCCGCCTGCACGCTGGCAAAGGTGGGCTGCGTCGCCAGGTTCACAGTGATCGTGCCACCGACCAGATTCGTGTACAGGGCGTTGATCACGGCATCCCGGTTGCTGCTGGTATTGATGGCACCGGCGAAATACGCGCCGCCCTGGGTCGGATCAAAGCTCGCGCCGAACACCGCCTTGCCGCGCGTATTGACCATCTCGCTGCAGTAGGCCACTGCGAGCTGTGCTATGGCGGTCTGGTTGGCCGCCGAGTAGGCGCTCAGATCCGGTACCGGCGGCAGGGCCGACAGCACGCTCTGATAGACCGTGGTCACGTTGGCATCGGTGCTCGGCACGCCGGTCACCTTCGCCATGGTGTTGGAAAGCCGCTCGAAGGTGCGCACACCCAGGTCCGGTTCCGCCGGGCCCGGAACCGGCGCCGGAATGGCGATGGCCGGGCTGGTATATACATGGCTCTGGGAGCCGATCTGCGCAAAGCTCAAGAAGAACTGATCCGCCGCCGGCCCATTCTGCAAGGCGATGACCGCGCCGACGCTCGACAGCAGCTGTCCGCTGGTGTTGCTGTAGTTGGCCGTGGTCACGGTCGTATTCAGCGGAATGTAGCTCTGCCCCACCGTCGGTTCGGTGCCGTTGATGCCGATACGGATGCCGCTGATGGGGATGCCATTGGGCGTCTGGGTCGGATCCAGGCTGATGAAGGTCGGATTGGTGAACATATACGAGTAGCTGTCGTTCAGGCTCAGCGTCATCATGATGTAGCTTTGCGGCACGCCGCTCAGGGCGCTCACATCGAACAACATGAAGTACTTCTGCCCGACGCCGGCTGCGTAGTTCTGCTGGATCTGCGCCAGGGTCAGGGCGCGATTGTGGATCGCCACCATGCGCAGCTCACCCTGGAACTGGTTGGTGGTACCTGATGTCTCGTTGCCGACCACCAGCGCGAAGGTGTTGTCCCAGTTGGCGAGCGTGCCGCCGCCGGAAGCGTCGACATCGCCGCTGTACACACCGTCGATGTACAGCTTGCGGCCGTTGACCGCATCGTAGGTCAGGACCACGTGCTGCAGCGCCGCCTGCGCCAGCATGGCGGCGCTGCTGGTCACCAGCGCCGGGGCGCCATTGGTGTCGGTGACGCTGCTGCGCACGTTGCCTGCGTAGGACATGGCGTTCTGCGACAGGGTGGCATCGCGCAACTTGGGACCACCCGAGTAGCTGACGATGTTGGCACCGGTCTGGGCCACGTTGGCCGGGGACACCCAGGCCTCGATGCTGAACTCACCGGTGCTGGTGATCATGTTGTACAGCTTCTGGCTGGTCGTGGTCGTGCCCTGGGCCTTGGAGCCCGGCGCGAACACCACACCCCACCCGGCATCCCAGGTGTAGTTGCCGGTGAGATTCAGATCCAGTTCCGGTTCGACACCGCTGGTGTCGTAGGCGATGGTGCCGGTGCCGGTCTTGAACTCATACAGCGCGATCTGGCTGGTCGTGTAGCGGTTCTGCCCCGAGGCAACCGTACCGTCATACATGGTCAGCGCCTTGGAGATCACGAGCGAAGGATCCACGGTCGCGAGCGGTATGGGATCCGCAAAATTCTCGATCGCCGTGAGCATGGTCTGCGCGTTCTGCGTGCAGTCGCTCCAGCAGTTGTGGTGATCGGTGTCGAGCCGCGCAATGAAGCGCGACAGACACGTCGTGGACGAGCTGGTGACCACGCACGGCACCGCGGGATTCGCATTCGCGGGATTGGCATCGGCCAGATTGATCTTGGCCTGCGCGTCGGCGTATGCCTCGTTGACATCGGCGCTGGCAAAATAGGGCTGCTGCGGCGTCAGAGCCGTGGGTGCATGGCAGCGCGAGCACCACTGGGTCACGATCGGATAGATCGTGCTCTGGAAGGTCGCGGGCGAAATCGGAAAAGTCTTGGAGCTACCGACCGTCTCATTCGGCGGCGCCACCAGCTTGATGGCCGCGCTGCCGGTGGCCGTGGAGCCGGCCCAGTTCTGGATCCACACCGTCAGGGTGTCACCGCAGGCCGAAGGAGAGGCCAGCCAGCAGTTATGGCCGCCGGAGACCTTCTGCACCATGGTCGACTGGTCGGGCTGCGACAGATTGACCACGGTATTGGCCGCCTGGTAGGCCATGTTCACGTCGTCGGAACGCGCAAACTGCGGTGACTGGCCACCCTGCGTGTGACAGCCGCCGCAACGATTGGTGGCCTTGATGTTGGCCCAGACGTTGACCATGAAGGCCTGCACGTCCGCGGTAGCCGGTGGCGGACCGCTGTAGGTGGCCGCCTGGGCCACCGTGGTGACCGGGTTGGCCGTGGTCGCGGCGCCGCCGCTGCAGGCGCTGAGCAGCGTAAACCCGGCGACCGCTACCAGCGCGGCAAGCTGCCGCAGGCTGGAACGCGCGGTGGTCGAGACAATCCACTGGTGGTACTGGTTCATGGCTACCCTCAACTGCCCATGCAGTACACGGCCGCGGCGGCGAACAGCGGCTTGTACTTGTGGCCGCCGGCCTGGAATGCACTGCTCATGGTGGAAACCTGGTTCAGGTCAGCCTGGCTGGCCGGAGCCCGGTAACACACCGCCTGGAACACCTTCTGTGCCTGGCACTGGGCAAAGGCGGTGCTGCGGCCCAATTCCTGGCCCAGGCTCTTGGCACCGTTGCCGCTGCCCGGCAGCGTCGGATCCCAGCCCAGCACCTGGTTGGGTCCCTGGCGCCAGCGGTTGATCCAGCCGTCATCCGGAGTCACATACCCTTGCGGAAAATTGCCGGTGTTGATGTGGTACTTGGCCTGCGTGGTGCCCTGCGTGTACTGCAAGGAGCCGGTATTGGTGCCATCACCGACCGCAGTACCCACGAAGTTGTAGTAGGCGAAAGCCTGCGCCATGGGGTCCATGCCGCTGTGACAGCCGATGCAGCTGTTGAGGAACACGCGACTGTCGCCGCCCGGTGAGCGGCTCACGTCCTGGCGGATACGATCCGGAGGCCGGGTGATGTCTTCCACCGTCTCCAGGTCATTGCACAGATGCGCAATGAGGGTGTAACGGAACATGGCACGGTTGGTGCCATTGATGAAGAACGAGGAAGTCGAGGCGCGCGTGGTCATCAGACCGGCGGTCGCCGTGGCCGGAATGCCGTACACGCTCGACTGGGTGGTCGCAGTCAGGGTCGAGAACATATCAACGCCGTTGGCCTCGGCAGTGGCGTAGTGATTGTCATCGCCCGATGAGGGCGCCGGCAGTCCCGGAGCGTTGCTCACGTACAGGATGTCGGCCGACAGGGCCGTGCTGAAATCGAAGTCATCGCGCACCATGCCGATGAAGGTCGCCACATAGTCATTGAGTGGCGCGAACACCGTCTGGTCGCGATTGGTCCACGGCATCGCAAAATTCTTGAGCGTGGTGTTGTAGAACTCTGGCGCCTGCAGCGCGATGTTCGCCGCGCTCATCGGATCGCCGCCCTGGATGAAGGTCGCCATCTGGCCCAGCTCCGTGGCATTGGGCGGCACGCCCGCGATGCGATCGAAGATGCGCTTGGCCTGTTCATTGGGGCCGGCGCCGGCGGGCAGCGCGCACAGCGCCGCAATCAGCGTCACCAGCGCTCGCGTACCGGCTGCCCGGCGTGCGGATCGAAAGGTTTGCTTCGTGCTCATGGGACGCCCTGTCTCCACCGTTAGTACCTTGTGCGTGGCGGACTATACGCACGGGAATGCACTGTCCAGAATGTCTCAAGAGGCCGACGTCGCGCGCCGCAGACATCCCGCGATCCACCCTCTGCGGCTATGCTTAGGCCCGTAAGACCCCTTAATGGCGACCAATACTGTGGGCGCAGTCGATCAGGGTCGGGGTCAACCCTTCAGAGCTGTGACGCAATTGGCACAACTGTCAACGCAGCAACGTGGATTACGTAATATGTTGCCTGTGTCTGAATCGGAGCCCTGCCGTGCCGGCTGAAGCGATGCACAAATTGTCTCAATCGTTGCTGCGCGCGGCGCTGCTGTGCGCCGCGGCGTTCATTCTGGCCGCCTGCAGCAGCGGTGCCGGCAGCATTCAAACCGCGAGCGGTCAGACCGCCGACCCGGCGACCATCGATTTCCCGATTTTTTACGTGAAGCGCTATGCCGACCCGACCCAGGCCCAGGCGCCAGCGCTGGACCTGCGCATGCTGCGCTTCGCGGTCCCTTCGGCGGATCTGTTCATGCGCACCCGCGCCTCACCCAGTGGCACCGAATCCAACATTACGGCGCGCATCACCGGCACCGGCACCACCAAGGCCGCGAACTACGACATCAAGGACGTCAGCGTATCGGCAGACGGCACCACCGTCCTGTTCGCCATGCGCGGTCCGCTGGCAAAGAACCAGCAGCAGAACAAGGCCCCCTCGTGGCGCATCTGGCAGTACGTCATCGCCACCGACACCTTGAGCCCGGTCGTCAACCCCGACACCGACCCGGATCCGACGACGGTCAATGATGTGTCGCCGCAGTTCCTGCCCGACGGCCGCGTGGTCTTCACCTCCACCCGGCAACGCCAGTCGGAGGCCATTCTGTTGGACGAGGGCAAGCCGCAGTTCATCGCCCAGAACGAGGCGCGGACCGAGCCGGCCTTCGTGCTGCATGTGATGAACGGTGACGGCAGCAACATCCATCAGATTTCCTTCAACCAGAGCGATGATCGCGACCCGACGGTGCTGGCCAACGGCCGGGTGATGTGGTCGCGCTGGGATAACGCACCGGGCAAGGACGGCATGCACCTGTACAGTTCCAATCCGGACGGTACCGACCTGCAACTGCTGTATGGCGCCAACAGCCACGCCACCGGTACCACGGCCGATGGGCTCAACAACAACGTCATCGAATTCGTGAAGACCCATGAGATGCAGGACGGCCGCATCCTGGCGCTGGTGCGGCCCTACACCTACGCCAATGTGAACGACAGCGGCGGCGACCTCATCATCATCGATACCGCCAACTACGTGGAGAACACCCAGCCGGCGCAGGCGGGCTCCTCCATGACCGGTCCGGCGCAGACCCTGGCGACCAGCAATGCCGTGCTCACCGTCCCCGGTCCCTCACCGGGCGGGCGCTTCTACGCAGGCTTTCCCCTGTGGGATGGCACCGGGCGCATCCTGGTGAGCTGGACTCAGTGTCGGGCGCAGACCGCCACCTCCAGCGCCCCGCAGGCCTGCGACTCCACCACGCTCGCCGATCCCACCGTGCAGTCGGCGCCGCCGCTGTTCAGCCTGTGGATGTTTGATCCGACGGCGAACACCCTGCAGCCGATCATGCAGCCGGTCGCGGGCGTCATGATCACGGACGTGGTGGCGGCACAGCCGCGCACGCTGCCGACTGAAAGGGTCGACCAGCAACCCGGCGTGACCCTGGACCAGGACATGTACAACGCGGGCGTCGGCGAGCTCGACATCCGCAGCGTCTATGACTTTGATGGCGTCGATACGGCCAAGCCCAGCACCCCGGCAGTGGCCAACCCCGGTGTGACCGCGCCGAATGCGCGGCTGGCGCGCTTCATACGACTGGAAAAGGCGGTCTCGATCCCGGACCCGCAGACCCTGAAGCTGGACGCGGCGGCGTTCGGTGCCACCGGCTATATGCGCGAAGTCCTCGGCTACGCGCCAGTGCAGCCGGATGGTTCCGTGGTCATCCAGGTGCCCGCCTATGTGGCCTTCCAGATCAGCATCCTGGATGCGACCGGCAAGCGCATCACGCCGATTCACGACGCCTGGCTACAGGTAGTCCCCGGCGAGACCGTGCATTGCAATGGCTGCCACACACCGGCCGCGCAGCAGATGGCGCTGCCCGGGCAGATGGCGCACTCGCACGGTCGCTCCGGCACCTTCAATTCGGCCTATACCGGGGGCACCGCCTCGGTCCCCTTCACCAACTCGCGGGCGACCTTCACCACCATCACCGGGACCAGCGAGCCGCTGGTGCCGACCGTTGCCGGTCAGACCATGGCCGAGACCCTCAGCGCCGCCAGCTGCGCCGGAGATACGCCGCACTGCCTGCAGAACATGCCCAGTGTCAACCTGGTGTACACCGACATCTGGACCAACGCCGCAGCCGGGCTCACCCCGGGGACGCCCATCGCGCTGTCCTATGATTCGACGCTGAGCAGCAATCTCACCTGGCAGTTTCCCACCTCGGCCAGCTGCCTCATGGCTTGGGCATCCACCTGCCGCATCATTCTCAACTACAACGAGCAGATCCAGCCGCTGTGGACCGTGTCACGCACCTACACCGGGGGGGTGGCAGCGGGCCTGACGGGGCCGTGCTCGATGTGCCATGGTCCGACCAGTGCCGCGGGCGCTCCACAGGTGCCGGCGGGTGTCACGCAGCTGGATCTCACCAACACCGCCTCCAATGAAGAACCGCTCCAGCCGGTCTCCTATCGAAGACTGCTGTTTGCCCACAACGAGCAGGCCATTATGATGGGCGTGCTGACAGACGTGCTGGTCCCAGGTCCTATTGATCCGACCACGGGTCTGCCGACGCAGGTGCCGGTGAGCATCGGGCCGCCGATGAATGCCGGTAATGCACTGGGGTCGACACAGTTCTTCAATGAATTCGCGACCGGCGGAACCCACGCGGGATATCTCAGCCCGGCGGAGCTGCGGGTGATCACCGAGTGGCTGGACATAGGGGCTCAGTATTTCAACAATCCATTCGATCCGGCCGCGCCCCTCGATTGACGGTTACCGGCGTTGCGTGCGCTGCTGCGCCGTAGCCGCGCTGCTGATCTGCCTGGCACTGACGCTCGCGCCGGCGGCGCGGGCGGCGGCCGTGTATCTGCAGGTCTTCGTGCGCGCTCCTTACCTTGAGCTGCACACCGGAGCGGGCCGCGGCTATCCGGTGTTCAACGTCGTGGAACGCGACGCCAGCGTGGACGTGCTGAAACGCTACACGGACTGGTTCAAGGTACGTACCGCCAGCGGCGTCGAGGGCTGGGTGTCCGCGCACGACATGGAGCAGACGGTGCTGGCCGATGGCACTCATTTCCACTACGACACGGGTGACCTGAACGCCTTCACGTCGCATCGCTTCGAGGTCGGCGCCTTCCTTTACGGCGATTACGGCGGCGCTTCGGCCATTTCGGCCTACGGGGCCGTGTTCGCCAATCCGAACCTGGCAGCGGAGCTGTCGATCGGGGAATTCCTGGGCAAGGCCTCCGACGGCACGACGCTGGACCTGGGGCTGGCCCATATCTTCTATCCGCAGGCGCGGCTGGCCCCCTTCGTGATGCTCGGGACCGGCGTGGTGCGCATCGAGCCCAAGGCCACCCTGGTGCAGCCGGATGACCGCACCGAGCAGTCGGCGTACGTGGGTGGCGGCCTGCGCTACTACCTGACGCGGCGCTTCTTCCTGCGCGGCGAATTCAAGGAACACATCATTTTCACCAACCGTAACCAGAACGAACAGGTGGACGAATGGAAATTCGGCTTCGCATTCTTTTTCTGACAGTGCTGCTGGCGCTCTCGGGCGGCCTGTCAGGGTGCGCGACGCTGCGTCATCTGTTTGGCCATGACACGCCTCGACCCTCAGCGCCCGCCGACGAGGGCGCCAGTACCGACAGGACCACGCAGGATGACAGCACGCCGCCGCGCGTGATCGAACCGGAGGTGGAGCGGCGCAACGTCAAGGTGCCCCGGATCAAGTCCCAGGACGTCGAGCTCGGCGGCTATGTGGGTACCTTGAATATCGAGGACTTCGGCGCCCACCGGGTGTTCGGGGTACAGGTCGCCTACCATGTCACCGAGGACTTTTTCCTACAGGCCGAGGCCGGACGCTCCAAGGCGGGGCGCACCAGCTTCGAAACCTTGAGCGATATCTCACTGCTTACCGACAATGAGAGATGGTTCAAGTACTACGACCTGTCAGTAGGCTACAACTTCCTGCCTGGCGAGGTCTTTATCGGTCGCAACCACGCCATGACGAGCTCTTTTTACATCCTCGCAGGTGTCGGCGCGACGGACTTCGGCGGTGACTCAAAGTTCACCGGGAATTTCGGCGCCGGCTACAAGATCCTGCCGACGGACTGGCTTGCAGTTCATGTCGCCGTCGAGGACCGGGTGTTCAATTCCGACCTTCTGGGTGTGAACAAGCTCGCCAGCAACCTCGAAGCCCACCTGGGTATGACCGTATTCTTTTAGGAGCGCTGCAACATGCTCACACGATGGACCAAAACGGGCCTGCTGGCCCTGACACTGATTCTCTCGGGCGCGGCCACCGCCGCCGGCGACACACAGGCCCCCGCCTTCACCCTGCCGGCCCGCGGCGGTTCGACCATCAATCTGTCCCAGTTCAAGGGCCAGGTGGTCATGATCAACTTCTGGGCCAGCTGGTGCGTGCCTTGCCGCAAGGAAATGCCCTTGCTGGAAACCATCTACAAGAAATACAAGCCGCTGGGCTTTACGCTCATCGGCGTGAACGTCGAGCCGGACCAGAAGGACGCGGAGAAATTCCTGTCGCAGACTCCGGTGAGCTTCCCGGTACTGTTCGACGCCAAGAGCCAGGTCAGCGGGTTGTACAACGTGCAGGTCATGCCCACGACGGTGTTCATCGATCGGAAGGGCAATGTACGGCTGGTACATCAGAGCTACCAGGATGGCGCCGAAAACCTCTACATGGACCAGATCCGCACGCTGCTGCGGGAGTAACTATGCGCAACGCACGAGCCGTTCTGGGCCTGGTCGCAGCCGTGGGGTTGTTCGTGCAGCTTTGCGG
>DASZCK010000014.1:0-19528 GCA_035943195.1 Steroidobacteraceae bacterium | reverse complement strand
TGTCGAAGCAGGCCAGCGCCGCGCGCGCGGCCGCGCGGTCGGCCGTGCTGGGAGCGTCCACGAGGCCGATGCTTGCACGCCGGCCGGACTGTACGACTTCGGCGACGGTCAGGTCACGAGGATGGTCGGCCTGCAGATGCGGCGCCACCAGCCCCACCGTTCGCTTGAAGTTTTCCAGTGGCACACCGGACACAATGCCGGCGCGCTCGATGCGGCCACCCGCGGCGACGCCATGATCTCCATAGATGGTGCGGATCAGGGTCGACTTGCCTGAACCGTTGGGGCCGTGAATCACCCAGCACTCGCCCTGGCGAATGCTGAGCGTGATGCCGCTGAGCGCGCGGTGCTCATCCAGAAATACCTGCGCGCCGGTCAAGCGCACCAGCAGGCGCCCGCGACGCCGGGAACGGGGCACCCGCAGCCGCGTGAGGGCGGGCGCGGGCGCAAACCATCGGGCCAGCGGCGCCCGGGAACGCGGCCCGCGATAGTGAACGCGCCCGTCCTCGAGAATCAGCACGTGGGTGGCGGTGGCGGGGATGTCCTCGCGGCGATGAACCGACAGAATCCACGGCAGGCGCGAGCGGCGGGTGGTGGCGAGGAAGCGCAGCGCGTTCGCGTGGCGCGCCGCATCCAGTCCATTGAGGAGTTCATCCATCAGCAGCAGCCGCGGTCGACTGGCCAGAGCCCGTGCCAGCAGTACCAGCCGCCGCTCCCCATAAGAGAGAGTGAGAAAGCGCCGTGACAGCAGCGCCGTGAGGCCCAGGCGCCGCGCCAACGCGGCGATGGTACGCCGGTCGGCTGCCACCAGTTCCTGCAGCGGAATGTCACTGCGGTGAATGCCGGTGCCGATGATCTGTTCGACGCTGTGATTCCAGCCGTAGCGCTCATAGCGATCCTGACGTTCCGGACCCACGTACGCGATTTCATCCTGCGCCTCGTACGGGCTGGAACGAACCTCCCGCCCCCAACGGTAGCGACGCAGCGAATGAGGTTCCGGCACCGGCCAGACGGCTCCGGCAATGAGTTTCAGCAGCTGGGTCTTGCCTGCACCATTGGCGCCGACCAGCACCCAGCGCTGACCGGGACGAATGTGCCAATCAATGCCGCGCAGCACCGTGCGCTCACCGCGAGTCACATGAATACGTCGCAGGCGTACTTCGAGATAGGGTTTCACGGCGCGCACATTGGACCGAACCGGCGTACGTGGCAAGATGCTGCACATGCCGATGGTTTCAGCCGTGGAGAAGACCTGCGACCTGCTCGTGGTGGGCGGCGGCATCAATGGCTGCGGCATCGCACGCGATGCCGCGGGTCGGGGCCTGTCGGTGATATTGTGCGAGCAGGACGATCTGGCCGCGCATACTTCTTCGGCCAGCACCAAGCTCATTCACGGTGGCCTGCGCTACCTGGAGCAATGGCACTTCAAACTGGTGCGTAAGTCGTTGCTGGAGCGCGAGGTGCTGCTGGCGAGCGCGCCGCATCTCATCCGGCCGTTGCGCTTCGTCATGCCGCATGACTCGCACCTGCGCCCCATGTTTGAAATCCGCGCCGGCCTCTTCCTGTACGATCATCTGGCGCCACGCAAGCGGCTTGCGGCGTCCAAGGCGTTGGACCTGCACCGGCATCCGGCCGGGTCCGGGCTCGATCCGCGTTTCCGCAAGGGGTTCATCTACTCCGACGCCTGGACGGATGATGCGCGCCTGGTCGTGCTCAACGCCCGCGATGCTGCCGAGCACGGAGCCACGGTGCTGACTCGCGTGCGCTGCGAACATGCCGAGCGCCGCCCCGAGGAGTGGCGCGTGCGGCTGATGCCCAACGGCGGCTCGCCTGCGACCGTCGTGTACGCGCGCGCCCTGGTCAACGCGGCCGGTCCCTGGGTCGCGAATTTCCTGCACGAACGCACCACGCTGAGCACACACCGCACGGTGCGGCTGATCAAGGGCAGTCACATCATCGTGCCGCAGCTGTTCCGCCACCGCTTCGCCTACATCTTCCAGAACGTCGACCGTCGGATCGTATTTGCCATTCCCTATGAGCGCGAATTCACGCTGATCGGCACCACCGACGTGGAGCATCATGGGCAGCCGCAGGATCTTGAGATCAGCGCCACCGAAGTCGAGTACCTGTGCGCCACCGTCAACCGCTACTTCACCAGACAGATCGGTCCGACAGACGTGGTGCACAGCTACGCGGGCGTACGCCCCTTGCTGGAGGATGAAGCGGCGGACGCCGCCAAGGTCACTCGCGACTACGCTCTGGAACTGGACACCCAGGGCGCGCCCATCCTCAACGTGTTCGGCGGCAAGATCACCACCTTCCGCCGTCTGGCGGAAGAGGCGGTCGACCAGCTTTGCAAATCGCTGCAGATCGAGGCGCCGGCGTGGACGCGGCTCGCCGTGCTGCCTGGCGGCGACCTGCCCGGCGCCAGTCTCGCCGTGTTCCTGCGCGCCATGGCGCGCCGCTTCCCGTGGCTGCCGCCGGCGGTGCGCGAGCGTTATGCGCGTGGCTACGGTACGCGCATCGGCAAGCTCATTGGCGCGGCCCGCACCCTGGCAATGATGGGCGAGGAAGTCCTACCGGGACTGTATGAGCGCGAGATCGACTATCTGTGCGGCTTCGAGTGGGCACACAGTGCGCGCGACATACTGTGGCGACGGACCAAGCTGGGACTGCACCTGCCGCCCGACAGTGAGGCGCGCCTCGACGCGTGGCTCGCCGATCGCGGGCTGGGGGTGTCCGGACAGTTTGTCACGCGTCGCGGCAGTCCCGGCGCGTGAGCACTCGGGCCCATATTCTGGCCATCGACCAGGGCACGACCAGCTCGCGTGCCGTGGTGTTCGATCATGAGTGGCGTCTCATCGGGCTCGGACAGCGTGAACATCCGCAAAGCTATCCGCATTCGGGCTGGGTGGAACATGATGGCGCGCAGATCTGGTCCACGCAGGCCGCAACCATCCGCGACGCTCTGGCACAGGCGCGCATTGCAGCCCATGAACTCACCGCCATCGGCATCACCAATCAGCGCGAAACCACGATGCTCTGGGACCGCCGCAGCGGTCAGCCGGTCGGGCCCGCCATCGTCTGGCAGGACCGGCGCACCGCGCAGCGCTGTGCGGCGCTACTGGCCGAGGGCCATGGCCCCCTGATCCGCGCGCGCACGGGACTCTTGCCCGACAGTTATTTTTCCGCAACCAAGCTCGAGTGGCTGCTGCAGCACATTCCGGGGGCCCGGGCGGGCGCCACGAGCGGCGAGCTGGCATTCGGCACCATCGACAGCTGGCTGATTTGGAATCTTACCGGCGGCCGGGCCCATGTCACCGACATCAGCAATGCCAGCCGCACCCTGCTGTTCAACATTCACTCGGGTGACTGGGACGAGGAGCTGCTGCAGCTGTTCGCCATTCCGCGCGCCTGCCTGCCGCGGGTACTGCCGTGCTGCTTTTCGCCCGCCGATGAATCCCTGAGTGCCGATCTTGATGGCAGCGCGGTGCCCATCACCGGCATCGCCGGTGACCAGCAGGCGGCGCTGTTCGGCCAGGGCTGCCTGAGTCCCGGGATGGCCAAGAACACCTACGGCACCGGCTGCTTCTTGCTCATGAACACCGGCGCGCAGGCCATGCAGTCGCAGCAGCATCTGCTCGCAACCATCGCCTGGCGTCTCGGATCCGGCGCCCTGCAGTACGCGCTCGAGGGCAGCGTGTTTGTCGGTGGCGCGGCCGTGCAATGGCTGCGCGACGGGCTGGGTGTGATCCGCGACTCGGCGCAGGTCGAGGCCCTCGCGCGCAGCGTCCCCGACACAGATGGCGTGCACTTCGTGCCGGCCTTCACCGGCCTGGGTGCGCCCTACTGGGATCCACAGGCCCGCGGCGCGCTGGTCGGCCTGACGCGCGGCACCAACGCCGCGCATATCGCGCGTGCCACCCTTGAGGCCATCGCCTTTCAGAGCACCGACGTGCTCAATGCCATGCAGGCCGATGCCGGCCGCGCCTTGAGCGAGCTGCGCGTCGATGGCGGCGGCAGCCGCAATACCCTGCTCATGCAATTCCAGGCGGATCTGCTGGGCGCACCCGTGGTGTGCGCGCGGCATAGCGAGAGTACGGCACTGGGCGCCGCGTGTCTGGCCGGAGTCGGCGCGGGGATCTGGACGCCTGCGCAGATTGCCGCCGGCTGGCAGGCGGGACCTTCCTACCTGCCGCGCATGAGTCGCGATGAAGCGGCGGCGCGCCGGCAGCGCTGGGCATTGGCGGTCGCGAGCACGCGCAGCTTTCAGTGACTCTGGCTGCGCTCCACGGGAGCTTGCAGCACCACGGTCTCCTCGAGCATCCCCGGTCCGGGGACGTCCTCGAGCAGCCCATCCTCCGGCGCCGGTTCCACACGCACGCAATTGCGGCCCGAACGCTTCGCGGCGTAGAGCGCCAGGTCGGCGCGCGCGAGCATGCTGCCCGGGTCATCGGCACCGGCGATGGAGACCGTCAGCCCGACGCTGGTGGTCACGCCGCCATGTCCGCGAATCACGGCCCGGATATCGATCGCGGCAATTTTCTGTCGCAGCGCCTCGCCCCAGCGGCGCGCGACGGCAAGATCCGCATCCGGCACCACGATCAGGAATTCTTCGCCGCCTAGGCGGCCAAAGAACGCCGGCGACGTGGCCACGCTGCGCACCGCCTCGGACACCAGCTTCAGCACCTCATCGCCTGCGGCATGGCCGTGCTGATCGTTGATGCGCTTGAAAAAGTCGATGTCCATGATGAGGATGGCACACGGGTTTGCCTCGGGTCGCTGCAGCAGTTCATTCAGCAGCGCCAGTACCGCGCGCCGATTCGGCGCCTGGGTAAGCTCATCGGTCAGGGCGAGACTGCCCAGGCGCTGCGCGCGTCCACGGTGCAGCAGAACCAGCCAAATGAGCACCGCGCCCAGTGCCAGCCCCAAGCCGATCACCACCCCTTGCAGCTGCCGCACCCGACGCGACTGGTCCAAGGCGCCACTAGTCGCAGCGTTCTCCCGCAGCAGTGCGCGGTTTTCCTGTTGCTGCGCGGCCGTGTCGTATTCAACCTTCAGCGCGGCGAAGCGCTGGTCCAGCTGGTGCGAGAGCAACAGCTCCTGTTGTTGTGCCGCCTCGGATCTGATGAGGTAGGCCGCGCGCCATTCCCCAAGTGCTGCCTCGACCACTGCCAGTTCGTCATCGGTGCCGACCAGTTCCGCCGCGGAATCCGCGGACTTGAAGACATCGCGTGCCTGTTGCAGCGCCGCCAGGCTTTCCGTGAGGCGGCCTGCCAGGTGCAGTGCTCGCCCTTTATCCAGATTGATCTGTGCGGCCAGGCGCGCATCGGGAGTCTCGCTCTGCAGGGCGCCGGCGCGTACCAGGTCAGCCAGCGCTCCGGCCGAATCATGCGCGGCGATCTTCACGGCCGCGAGCCCACGCAGGGCGTAGGCCTCGGCCCGCGGGTACTTGAGCCCTTGAGCCAGCTCCAGCGCCTGACTGAACGCGGACTGCGCCCGCCTCCATTGCTGCGAGCGTTCGTAAGTGCGTGCCAGGTTGTGCAAGGTGACCGCCTGCTCGCGCACCATGCCGGACTGCCGCTGCAGTCGCAGCACCTCGGCGTACAGATGCGCCGCTTCGGCGTTGTCCCCCATGCGGCTGTAGAGCGTGGCAATGCTGTCGAGGCACGATACCGCGTCGTAGCGGCGCCCGACGCCGTCATACAGTTGCTGCGCGCGGCGCAGATCCACCAGGCCGGCCGCGTACTCGCCCTGCAGACCCAGCAGGTAGCCGCGCGAGTACAGCGCGGCAGCGAGTTTTTCATCGTTGTGGGCGGCGGTGGCGACATCAATTGCGGTGCCGAACAGCTGCAGCGCCTGCGCATTGTCGCCGGCGGTCTCGCGGCTCTCGCCCTGGCAGGTCAGGACCCCGGCGCGCAGGCCAGGATCGTGCGCCTGCGGCAGCAACGCGAGCGCCTGGCGGGCCTGCACGGCGGCGGCAGCCAGATCACGTTCCGAGTCATATTCGCAAAGTAGCAGGCGAGTGCGGATTTCCAGAGCCGCATCCGCAGTGAGCTTAAGATCATCGAGCGCCGCGTGCGCGTCACGATTGAGGGCCTCCGGATTGCTGAAGGCTTCCCTCTCGGCCTGGGCGACCAGTGCCTGGATCTGCGGCAGCGACGCAGCAATGCCGGGCTTGGGCAACAGCGCCACACTGATCCATAGCAACGCCGTATAACCCGCCGCTCTCACCTCAGTATCCGCCATGTAAGAATTCGTAGGGCGCGCATTATCCCGTATCGCCGCACGCAGGTGCTGCTGAATTCGGTAGGCGATTTGATTATTGTCCAGCCACCGGGTTCCCAGCGGTGGTATGGTCAGCCGATTATGACATCACCGGCTTCCGGACCCGTCCCACATCGTGCTGGTGCGCGACTACCCACTTACTACATTCCTCATGGCGGAGGTCCCTGCTTCTTCATGGACTGGCCGGGGCCGTCACCGAATCCCTGGACCAGCCTCGCGGCCTGGTTGCGCGCGCTGCCGGCGACGCTGCCCCACGCTCCCCGTGCGCTCTTGGTGATCTCCGGACACTGGGAAGCCGAACCGGTGACGGTGAACGTGCAGACGCAGCCGCCGCTGCTGTTTGATTACTACGGATTCCCTGAGCACACCTACCACCTCAAGTATCCGGCGCCGGGTGATCCTCAGTTGGCGGGTGAAGTGCGCGCATTGTTGGCGAGCGCCGGAATCGCCTGCAGTGAGGAACAGCAGCGCGGTCTGGACCACGGTGTGTTCGTGCCCTTCCTGTTGATTTATCCCGCCGCCGACATGCCGCTGGTGCAGCTGTCACTGAAGCAGGGTCTGTCCGCCGCGGAGCATCTCAGGCTCGGTGCGGCGCTCGCGCCGCTGCGCGATCAGGGCGTGCTCATAGTCGGCAGCGGCATGAGCTTTCACAATCTGCGCGCGCGCTCCATGGACAACGAGCTCATCGCCGGTTCACAGAAGTTCGATGACTGGCTGGGTGAAACGGTGTGCCAAAGCGATATCCGCGTTCGCAACGCGGGCCTGGCCAACTGGTCGCAGGCACCGTCCGCGCGCTTTGCCCATCCCCGCGAGGAGCACCTGCTGCCGCTGATGGTTGCGGCGGGCGCTGCGGGCAGTGACCTCGCGGCCCGCACCTTCAATGACGTGATGATGGGCTGGCGAATCTCAGGATTCCGCTTCGGCTAGCTCGTCGAAGATTGCTGCCGACGCAGGCGCATGACGACGAGGAGCTCCCGTACGCGTTCGCCGATCAGTTCGTAGATAGCCCGGTTGGAGCGCAGCATCGCCTCCGGCTGCGGCAGGTAGCAATATGGCGGAACATCGTGGCTGGTCGCTACATCGACCGGTGCCGCGGTCACCATGAGCCCGGTCGCCGAGAACTCACGGACCGCGCGCAACATGTGGGTGGCGCTGGTCACGAGCAGGATCGATCTCACGTGATCCGCGCGCAGCATCGCCGCGCTGTTACGGGCGTTGTCGAAGGTGTCACGGGAGCGGTACTCGACCCATCGCGGTCGGATCTGGAAGTCACGCCGCAGGGCCACGGCCATGGCCAGAACGTTGCCGGGGTCACTGGTCACGAGGATGGGCAGATTCGTCAGCCGCGACAGGTACGCACCGTAGTTGATGCGCTCCAGCAGATCCAGTTCCACCGCCGGTTGTCCACCGTATTCAGGCGCGTGGCTGCGCGAACCCGCACCGCCGAGGATCACGATGGCCTGCGCATTGGTCGGCGTGGCCGGGTCAAATGCCGGATAACCCTGGGCCAGCAGACTCAACCCGTCGGCCACGACCGGCACCGACAGTGCCCACCAGAGCGCCAGACTGATGATGAGGCAGGACCAGCCACTGCGGCGCCGACGCAGTGCCAGCAGTACGGCGCCCACTATCGCCAGAATCAGCAAGGCATCGGGCGGCACCAGCAGCGTGTGTGCCAGTGCCTTGATCGCATAGAAATGCATCAGCAGTTGTTGTTTTTGGCTACTGACCCTTGCTCAGGCGGCGGTAGTACTCCGCCACGGCATCCTGGTAACCCTCCGGCACCGGCAGCGATTCGGCGTTGCGTACCACGCTGCGGTTGTCGTCGGCGGGATCGTGACCCAGCTGCAGCTCCAGGCGATCCACGCCGCTGCGGACTTCCGCGAACAGCCGGTCGACCACTTCGGGGTTGCCGGGAAAGCGGCGCGGGTCCAGCTGCTGCATGGAACGGATCAGATCGTCGACCTGGCGCTTGGCGGCGGGATCATCCGCCACGGCACGACGTACGTTCTGCAGGTCCGCCAATCCCTGGTCGAAATTCTTTTCCCGGTCCGCCGGCGTCGGACCCGTTTCCGGAGTGGCCGCACCGCCGGCGCTTCGACCATTGTTGCCGCTGTTCCAGCCCCCGTCGATATAGCCTCCGGCGCCACCGCCGGCCGCTCTCACACCGCCGTTGCGCACGCCGCCGTTGGCGACATCGCCGCGGCCACCCTGGCCCTGGGAAGATGCATTGCCGCCGCGCGCCAGCGCATTGGGGTCGATGCGACTGCCGGGCTGACCTGAGCCCGGCTGATTACCTGGCTGGCCTGATCCTGGCTGCTTGCCGCCCTGCCCTCCGGCATCCATTTGGGCAAGGCGGGCACGGAAGCGTTGTACGGCACTCAACGCCTCATCGGACCCGGAGCCGTCGCCCGAGGCCCGGCTTGCCTGGCGGACCGACTCACCCAGCTTTGCCAGCGCGTCCGGGATATCGCCCTCCGAGGAATCACTCGCAGGGTTGTAATTGCGGCGCATGAGATCGGCACTGCGCTGCAGGCGGGTCTGGACATCGGACTCATCCAGATTGGTCAATGCGTCACGCAGCTTCGAGGCAGCATCACGATTGCCCTTCAACGCCTCGCGCTCCGCGTCACGCAGCGACTGTTCCAGACGCCCGACATCATCGGCCAGCTGCTGGCGCGCATCGATCATGCTTTCCGCACTTGGCGCGGAACGTCCGGAGCGGTCCGAACCAAGCGGATGATCGAGCAGGTCTTTCAGCTGCTGTTGCTGTGAGCGCGCACGGTCCGCCAGCTGCTCAGCCTTGCGGCCGAGCTCATCCAGATGACCCGAGGACTGATTGCGCTGCAAACCGCCCAGGGCGGCCATCGCATCACGCAGGCCTTGGGCGGCGCGGCGCGCACCCGCGGCATCACGCTGGTCGACGGCGCGACGCATCGATTCCTGCGCATCACGCAGACGGTTCATCGCCTGGCGAATGGTGGACGATGCATCGGCATCACCCTGACCCGAACCGCTTTGGCCGGATTGGCCGCCTTTGCCGGATTGCCCGGACTTGCCGGACTGGCCGGTCTTGCCAGACTGCGCGGATTGTCCCGCCGGTCCCGACTGACCCGATTGCGATCCGGACTGGCCGTTCTGGGCCATCTGTTCCAGCTGCTTTTGCAGCTCCTCGGCCTGCCGCCGCAACATTTCCTGCTGCCAACGCTCGCTGGCAGCGTCGGCGGCCTGGGGGTGCTCCTGCGCCAGCTCCTCCTGCTTGCGCGCCAGTTCGTCGAGCTTTTTCAATGCGGCATCGATCTGCTGGTCGCGCTTCTGCTCCGGCGACGCCGACTGGGCGGTTTCATACGAATTCTTCTGCGTGTCCAGTTCCAGGTCAGAAAGACTCGCGAGATCGCGGCCCATGCTGCCGCCACCGCCACCGCCACCACCGGCGCTGCCGAACGCGACCTGGATCTGTCGGAAGGTAGCCTCGGCGTGCAGCAGATGCTGCAGGGCCTTCTGCTCATCCGGCAGCGCCTCGCGCCACTGCGACTGCGCAAGCTTGGTGGCCGCCGGCGTCATGGCATCGGCCGCCGCGCTCATTTCCTTCTGAAAACCGCTGAACTGCTCATTGGCGTCCGTCAGCTCGCGCGACTGCAGGCGGCCGGTGAGTGACATAGCCTGGCCACGCAGGGTGGTCTGGACATCGGAGAGAAACTTCGCCTGTTCAGCCTGGCGCGCCGCCGCCGCACGGCCATCCACCTGGGCAAAGGTTCCGGCGATGATTTCCTTCTCGCGCCGCGAGATATCCATCTGTTGATTGGCGCCGCCCCCGCCGCCACCACCGCCCCCAGCCTGCTGTGATTGCGAGAACTCGCGCTCATAAGGATCCGCCTGCACGAAGACCATCTGCGAGCGTGACTGCGCCCTGGCATCGGCGGCCTGGGCGTAGACCGTGACGACATCACCGGGCACCAGCTTCATGGACTCCAGGCTGATGACCGCACCGCCGTGGGCCTGCAGGCTGCCGGCATGCGGCAACAGGTTGACCTGCTGGTCCGGCCCGCCATTGACTGAGTAGTGCAGCGAGAAATCCTTGAGGCCGAAATCATCGGCCGCCTGCGCATTGATGGTGACTTCTTCGATCGGGCTGGCCCGGTAATCGCCGCCCGGTTTGACGATCGCCACCTGCGGGGCCGCCGCCTCGCCGGCTTCGATGAAATAATCCTCGGTGATGCGCATCGGGTGCTCGCGATCCACCGTGGTCAGGTGGTAGGCGCCGTCCTTGTCCAACGGCACCGTCACGCTGTAGGTATTGCCGGCGACGGCAGCCAATGGCAGCTGCTTGCCGTCGTCGAGCACCAGCACGCCGTGCAGCAGTGGCTGATCGGTGACGATCGCGAGCTGCGCCTGCGTACCCTGGACCGCCCGCAGATCACCGCCATGCTCTTCGATGCGATCCGGCAGCTGCGTCCAGGCCGGGAAATGATAGGTGACCCGGATCTGCCGTACCTGGGCGATGTCGGCCACCTGGGCGTGGAAATGAGCCGACTGCATGGGACCGGCTTCGACGAAATACTCCGCCTGGTCCGGTAGTGCCGACAGCAGGTAGCGATAACCGCCCGTTTGCGGCTGCGGCTGCATGTTCACCTGCTGCCAGGCCGCATTGCCGATGCGCACGTGCAGACGCACATCCCGCGTCGTCAGTCCCACCAGGCCCGCAGTGACCAAGAGGTCGGCGTGACGTCGCAGGGTGGTGTCACCCGGCGCCACGTTCAGTTGATACAGCGGTCCGCTGCGTGGCACCGTCCATAGGAGTGCCGCGCCATAGCCCATGTATCCCGGCCCGGAGCGGATCAGCCACACCAGCGCGCCCACACACACCACACCGCAGGTGAGAAGTCCGGCGAGCAGGCTCGTTGATACCAGGGAAGCAGGCCGGGCGGTGTGCGCCACGCGCAGCGTATCGGCCGCCAGGAGTTCGCCGAAGGCGCCGGCAACGCGCGCCGGCTCCCCCTGCTGCTGCGAAAAGGTGCGCAGGCGCTCTTCGAACTGCGGGAAGCGGGCCTCGGCACGCCGGATCACGCGCAGCCGATTCAGTCGCCACAGCGGAATGGCCAAGCCCAGCAAGGCCCCGCTCGCCAACGCCAACAGCAGCACCAGCCGCGAGCCGCGAATGCTGGCGGCCGAGAACGCGTACTGGTTGGCGATGAGCACCAGCAGCGGCGTGGCGCCCAGGGCGATGCCGCACAGTATGGCCGCGCCGCGCGCGATCGTACCCAGACGCAACCGCGCCTGCAGGCGCGCCAGGTAATCACGCAGTTCCTCGCTGGCATTCATGAGGAGGATTCCCGCAACGAGTTCAGATACCGGCTGGCCACCAGGGATTCGGCGACCACGGCCGCGAGCAGCAGGCACATAGCGTACCACCACAGGTTGTGCACGGATTCGTCTCGGACAATAGGCGCCGCGCCGGTCACAGGAGTCGTGCCTGGCGCCGTTGCCGCCCGTTCATTCGACGCCTGCCAAAGCTTGAGCGTGTCAGGAGTGGCGGCGGTGAGATCGGACTCCAGGCGCGAGACATTGGCGGCTACCAGGTCGTGGCGTGAGTCCGCGAGGGTCAGCGCGTAGAACCCGGCAGCGGGCAATGGCCAGCTGCGTACTTGGGCCGCCTGCCGCAGGTCCAGCGGATGCGTCCCATCTGGCGCCAGGACGTCGGCACTACCGCGAATCGCGGGGTCCGGTCGCAGATCAATCGAATCGCCCACGCTCAAGGCACTGATCCGGCTGCCGCGCCCACTCAAATAGCTGGCAAGCCGATCGATGAACGCGACGAACTGTGGATGCAGCGGCAGATCGGTGGTGAGGCGATCAAGACCGGTGCTCAGGAGCACCACCCGACCCTTCCCCAGGGGCTTATCCAGGAGCAGCGGCGTCTGATCCGCCAGGCGCAGGCCCACCTCGGCCTGCGGCGCATCCACCCGGGTGACGTAGAACACCTTGATGCCCTGCCAGCCGGCCAGGGCACCGGCAGGCGCATAGGCTTCATCGACCGATGCCACCGAAGCGAAACGGATGTCATCACGGGTGTAGTCGTGGGAGCCCAGAACCGGCGCATCGAACACCGGGATGCGATGCTGCTGAGCGGCGGCGGTGCCGGCACTGAGCAGCGCCCGCCCACCCGCCCTGACCCAGTCCGCCACGCGCGTCTCGACCGCCGGCGGCAGGCCGGCGATGTCGGATAGAACAATGAAGGTATAGGGTGACAGATCACGATTGCGCAGCTGTTCGACAGTGGCCTCATCCAATATCACCGCGGCATCGGCGGCGGAGCCCAGCGCCGAGCGGAAGTACAGTCCGGTTGCCGCATCTGAACCCTGGTGCACGAACAGCCCGTGCACCCGTTCGCTGCGCTGGATCACGAAGTCGTAGCGGTCATCGACGGCCAGCGCGTCGGCACCGTCAATCTGCACACTGGCGCGTACCAGGCCATAAGGAATATCCGGGCTGGCGAACACCACTGAGGCGCGCCCGGAGGGCGGGACCTTGATGCTCTGCCGACCGGCGGGTCGGTCGTTGATCGAAAGGGTCACGGTGCGGGTGGCCTCAGGTGTGCCGAAGCCGGCCACCGTGGCCACGATCCGCGTCTTGGTTGGATCCCACACCTGCGACGGAGCCGCGACGCTCTCCACGGTCCAGTTCGCTACTTTTGGTGCCCCGACCTGATGCAGCACCAGCGTCACGCCCGGCGGCAGGCGCAGTTCGTTGAAATCTGGCGGCAGCCCGGTGGCCTGCATATCGCTGAACAGATGCATCTCGATCGGCATGTGGGTGCCCGCCGAGAGCGTGCGCGCGAGACTGGCAAGGAGCGCGTAACTGCCGCGCGCATCAGTTGGATTGATGCCACGGATGGCCGAGTCCAGCACCTGCGCATCCTGAACCTGCTCGGTCAGGCTGTCGGCCCGCGATCCGAGCGCCACGACCTGCGCCTGCGTGTCGCGCGCCTTCGCCGCCACCACCGCCAAGGCGTCGCGACGCGCATCGGCCATGCGGCTGCCGGCACGCATGCTCGCGGAAACATCCACCGCCAGCACCAATAGCTTCGGCGGTGCGCTCCCCGGCAGGTGGCCGCGTACATATGGTTCGGCGAATGCAGCGGCCAGTACCAGCAGCACCGCGATTCGTAGCAGCAGCAACAGCCAGTGGTCGATTCGACGGCGGCGCGTGGTGCTGCGTCGCTGCGGCTCAAACAGCATCAGCGAGGAGAATTTGCGCGGCTGGCTGGCACTGCGTTTCAGCAGATGCAGCCATACCGGCACGCCAACAGCCAGCGCCCCCAAAAGAAAACCTGGAGCCAGCCAGCCCATCAGTCCCTTCCTGTCCGCAGGCGCAGATACTGCATCAGTGCCTGGTCCAGCGGCTGGTCGGTCTGCAGCAGGTGATAGCCGATGCCGGCCCGACGTGCCTCACGACGCAGCTCCGCGACATGGGCATCGATGCGCTCGCGGTAGCGGCCCTGCGCGTAATCTTCCGAGACCTCCAGCTGCGCGCCGGTCTCGAGGTCGATGAGCATGGACGAGCCATCCACGTTCGGGCGTAGTTCCTCCGGATCCAGCACCTGGAACAACACCACCTCGTTGCCGTGGACGCGCAACGGGGTGACCGCCCGCACGATGTCGGCGGGATTCGCGTAGAAATCCGAGAGCACCACCACCATCCCACGGCGGCGCAGGAAGGCCTGCAGGTGGGTCAGCGGCGCGGCGTAGGAGGTCTGCGCCTGTGGTTCGG
The DNA here is from genome assembly GCA_035943195.1 of Steroidobacteraceae bacterium. Classification (GTDB taxonomy): domain Bacteria; phylum Pseudomonadota; class Gammaproteobacteria; order Steroidobacterales; family Steroidobacteraceae; genus DAIDKA01. Next base: position 5,473 of record DASZCK010000014.1, on the reverse strand, counting down.
CCTGCAGCAAAGACGCCAGCAGTCGCTGCAGGTGCCCCTGACGGGAGGATGGGGGCACGAAATCACGCACCGTGTCCCCGAACACGATCAGACCCGTAGCATCGCGCTGGCGCCGCGTCGCCAGGTACGCCAGGGCCGCGGCGATGAAGCGCACATAGGACAGTTTAGTGACGGTATGGGAGGAGAAGCCCATGGAACTGCTGGCATCGACCAGCAGCATCAGCTGGCTGTTGGTCTCGCCATGGAAGCGCTTGATGTAGGCGCGGTCGGATCGCGCATAGACATTCCAATCGACGTGGCGCAGATCATCTCCGGGCACATAGGCCCGGTATTCGGCGAACTCCTGGCTGAAGCCGAAGTCCGCCGAGCGATGCAGCCCGGCCACGAACCCGTCGACCACAGTCGCCGCCACCAGGTCCAGGCCGGAGATGGCGTTGAGGACGGCAGGATCGAGCAGGTTCTGCATCGCTGGCCTCTAGGGACGCGGAATCTGCGCCAGCATCTGTCGCAGGATCTCGTCAGCCTCGACACGATCGGACTGGGCGTGGAAGTTCAGCAGGATGCGATGGCGCAGCACCGGCAGCACATAGGCATCCACGTCATCGAAGTCGACATGGTAACGGCCGCGCGCCAGCGCGCGCGCCTTCGCCGCCAGTACGATGAACTGCGCCGCGCGTACGCTGCCGCCGTAGTTCACGTAGCGGCGGATGATCTCCGGGGCTTCTTCGGACTTGAAGCGCGTGGCGCGCACCAGGCGCACAACGTGACGTGCGATCTCATCGCTCACCGGCACCATGCGGATGAGCTGCTGGAACTCCAGCAGTTCCGCGGCCGAGGTCACCGTGGCGATCGTGGCCGTTCGCGTCGTGGTGGTGCGGGCGACGACCTCTACCTCGTGTTCCACGCCGAGATAGTCCAGCACGGTGTTGAACAGGAAACGATCCAGCTGTGCCTCAGGCAGCGGGTAGGTTCCCTCAAGCTCGATGGGATTTTGCGTTGCCAGCACGAAGAACGGCGCCGGCAGCTGATGGATGGTGCCGCGCACGGTGCAGGAGTGCTCCTGCATGGCCTCCAGCAGCGCCGACTGGGTTTTCGGCGGGGTGCGGTTGATTTCATCGGCCAGCACCACGTTGCCGAACAGCGGCCCGGGCGCGAAGGTCCAGCGCCGCCGTCCGCTGGTGTCATCGTCCTCGATGATGTCGGTGCCGGTGATGTCCGCGGGCATCAGGTCCGGCGTGAACTGGATACGGCTGAAGGCCAGTCCCAGGGTCTGGGCGATGGTGCGCACCATCAGCGTCTTGGCGGTGCCCGGCAGACCCGTAATCAGGCAGTGCCCGCCCACCAGCAGCGCGGTCAGGATCTGATCCAGAACCTCGTCCTGGCCGACAATCACCTGGCCGACCTGCGCCAGGATTTCTCCTCTTACGGACCTGAATCTTTCCACGCGGGCCGCCAACGCCGTGGCATCCAGGCTCGAAATGTCGGTTTGCGTCATGCTTGTTCTCTTTAGCAGGTTATTGACCGGTGAGTTCCAGCAGCAGTTTTTGCGCGGGCCGGAAATCCGGGGCGATTTCCAGCGCCGCCAGGACCGCGTCCATCGCGCACTGCGCATCCCCGGCACCGTGGCAGGCGCGCGCGAGATCGTAGTTGGCCTGGGCCTTGTCCAGCGGATGCAGGGCCAGCACTGCGCTGAACTCGCGGCGCGCCCCGGCGAAGTCCCTGGCGTCCAGCAGCAGATCGCCCAGATGACGGTGCGAATCGGTATCGAACAGCGGATCTATGAGGTTGATCTTCTGCAAGGTGGCGATGGCGGCGGGCTTGTCACCAGCCTCCTGCTGAAGCTTTGCCAGCTGTTCGAGCGCCGCCGGTTCGCGTCCGCGATGCTCCACATAGCGCTTCAGTGCATCCAGGGCCACCGGCGCCTTGCCCTGGTCCAGCGCCGCCGCGGCCAGCAGCTGGTAGGCATTGCCATCGTAGACATAGTCCGGGTAGAGCGCGATCACAGCGTCCGCATGGGCCAGCACCCCGGCGGAGTTATGGGCGCGCGATTCGCCCACCAGTGCTTCAAGCTGCTTGTGCCAGGCGTCGAAGCCGGCCACCAGCGAGGCCGTGTCCTGATACAGCCAGCCCTGGAACTGGGCATCGAACGCAGCCGGTTCCATCCCCAGAACGGTGCGCACGGCGTCGGGCGTGCTGCGCGGAATCGCAAACTGCTGCACCAGGTCCAGCAGTTTCTGCTGACCCCATTGAGCCTGTATGTAGTCGCACATCCGACCGGCTTCAAAATACGACACCAGCACCTGGGTCGGGTATTCCGGATGGATGAAGCCGCGGTCCAAGTCCGCCACCGGCAGCAGCTTGTGATCGCGCAGGGCGACGATGATGTCAGGCGTGATCGAGTCACCCCATTCGGGGGATGCCTCGGTTTCCTCGTGGACGGCGAGACCTTCGGTGAACCAGCGCGGCACACGGTGCCGGGTTGCCTTGAGGATGAATACATGGCTCATCTCATGCCGCAGCGTGCTCGCCCAGTGGAACTCGCCCGGTTTGCGTCCCGACGGACTGTCCATGGCGACCACCTGGCCAAAGGTCACGCCGAGTGCGCCGAGCCCCGGCATGCCGAGCGTGCGCACCGCGAAGTCCTCGTGGTCCGGATACACCTCCACCTGCACCGGCCCGTCGAGCTTCATGTGGTACTTGGTCTGGTAGGCGTCGATGGCCTGAAGCAGCACCTCATGCACGTACGGATACAGGAGGTCGGATTCCTTGCGGCTCAACTTCAGGATGGTGGTCGCATCCTTGAAGGTCGCGAAGTCCTTGAGCGTGTCCAGCAGCCGCAGGCTGTTGACGGTGGCATCGTTGCGGTAGCCGTTCTGGTAACACTGCGTCAGCTGCTCACGGGCCTCCTCGTCCTGCCCGAGCCGCATGAGATTGATGCCAAGTTCCGAGCGCGCCGACCACAGCTTCGGCGACAGCTCCAGGGCCTTGCGGTACAAGGCCACGCCATCCTGGTAACGGCGGTTCAGAATGAGGTGCTCCGCAGCCAGGGCATAGCCCGGCCCGTAGACGGGGTTGATGGCGTGGATCCGCTGCCACCACTCATCGGCCGGGCGGTCCGCGAGCAGTTCGATCACCGCGTGAATGGCCATGGCATCCAGCGCCTGCGGATCCAGCGCCAAGGCCGCATCGGCTTCCTTGGCCGCCAGTTCCGGCCGGTTGTCCTGCATCGCAAGGTCGGCCAGCAGCGCATGCGCCGCCGCGAGCTTCGGATCGGCGGCCAACGCCTTCTGCGCCCAGCTCACCGCCTGATTGTCGAAGCCATCGGCACTGACCCGCGCCAGACCCAGCATGGCCTGCGCGTCCTTGGGATCGCGCTCCAGGGCTTCATTGAAAAGCCCGGCCGCGTCAGCATTGTTGAAACGCTCATGCAGCAGCTCACCCCAGCGGGTGCGGTATAGCGCATTGCGGTCGGCCGCGGCGACCGCGGCGCGAAATTCGGTGTTGGCCGCATCGTAGTCGCCCAGGCCCCAAGCCCCTTCGGCCCGCAGATAGGACGTACCCGCGCGCGTCAGGGCCGCGAAGCATTTTTGGGCCGCCGCATCCTGCCCCTGCAGGTGTTGCTGCAAGCACTGGCGCACCTCGGCGGGCGGTTCCCCGGCGCGCGACTCGCACGTCATCATTGCGCCGAGCATGAGGCCGGCCCAGGCGCCCGCGCGCAGCAGCCTCGTGCGGCGCCCGGGCGTCATTTGTCCAGCTCCTGCTGCACTTTGGCAAGCGCCACCAGCGCCTGACTGAGCTGCGTCCGGTACTCATCAGCCGGCATCGCGGCGCGCTGATACTTGAGCAGATCGATCCTCTGCTCCAGCTGCTCCTTCTGTTTGAGCAAGGCAAGCTTCGCAGGATCTGCGCCCGCCTGCGCAGCGCCGCCCAGGCGCACCAGGGCAAACGACGCAAGCATGCGGCCGGCGTCGCTGTCGGCGGCGGCAGCACGCACCGGCGCCGCCTTGCCGCCCTCCTCGAACTGCGCGTGTTCGGTGGCCAGACGCTTTTCGGTGTCGTAGAACGCCGCCGTCTTGCGGGTCGCGTACGCAAACGCCTCCAGGCCGGTGATGATCTGGTTCTTGTCGGTGTCCGCACCAGGGTCCTGCAAGGCCTCGACCCAGTAACGTGCGAACACCGTGGCGTTCTTTTCGGTTCCGCTCTTGGTCGCACTGATCACCACCCGGTCATGGCGCTGCAGAGCCTTCACCGAACCACCGCTGGCACTCGTGGTATTGACGATCAGCTGCCGGGTCGCCGCGATTTTGTCGCACCATTGCGCGAGTTGTTCGCCCGACACATCCGGGCCCGGCAGATTGAACTTGTACTGCGTGCCATCAAAGGAACCGTGGCCGACGAGGGTGATCACCAGCACATCGTCGGCATGCGCGGAGCCTGCGATATCCAGCAGCGCCTGCTGCAGATGCTCGCGGGTCGCCTGGGGACCGGACAGCGTCACCACATGCGAGGTGGCACCGCCGGCTTTGGCAATGCGGTCCAGGTCCGCCGCCAGGGACGTGAAGCGCTGCTCGTAGTCCGGCTCACCACCCAGACCCGAAACATTCACATAGTAGACATCCGCGTGCGCCACGGACACGCCGAGCAGCAGGCCGAGCGCCGCGGCGTACACCCCGCGGCTCAAACGACCCCCCAGCGGCGGCGCAGCAGCCACTCGGCCATGCGCAGCGCCAGCAGCAGCAGGAACAGGGCCGGCATGTTCCACAGGTCCTGGTACCTCTGTACCGAGACGCCCGCATTGGTGAAGGGTATGGCGCGCGCCAGTCCGTCCAGCTCGTCGGGGGACCAGTAGCGGCCGCCGGTGTCCGCTGCCAGCGACTTCAGTAACGCGACGTTCTGGCCGGTATGGAAATTCTCCGCGACACCGTCCTGGCGCTGGAACGCGAGGGTATCCCGACCGGCACTCAACGTGCCCTCATTGGCGGTGAGATCCGCTACGTACATGCCTTGCGCAGGTGCGGTCCAATCGGCCTGGTAGCGTCCGGGAATTCCCGGCACCGCCCGCAAGGACACATCCGCCTGCAGGCGGTCCGGTCCGATCACGTGCGCGCTGACTACGGCATCGGCAGCCGGCAGATAGTTGCGGTCGCGGACATCGGCCAGCAGTTGCACGTGGCCGTCATCCTGCAGGATGGTGGCGGAAGTTTGGGCGCTCAACTGGCCGTGCGTGTCGGATACCAGCCAGTGCAGCAGCTGGTGCCAGAACACCGAGTGCGTGGGATCACCCAGCGGCAGACTCATCTGCCAGCGCCAGGTGCCGCCGGTGGCGAGTACTGCGGTGCGCCCGCGCCCGAAGTTTTCGGTCACCAGCAAGGGCATGGTGCGCCCGTTGAAGTGCATCTGCGCCAGCTCCGAGGCACCGGGCTTCACCGTACCCGGATCCTGGAAGTCCATGAGGTAAGGCAAGTGGTTCCAC
>DASZCK010000013.1:0-2217 GCA_035943195.1 Steroidobacteraceae bacterium | reverse complement strand
GAGACCGGCTTCGTGCACTTCGCGGGTCTCGACCGAATCGATGCCTGGCGCCACGCGATGACACTGTACGTCGAGGCGAGCGCGGGCGGCTGAGTGCGCGGCCCGGGCCGTCGTTCAGATACTCTGCCCTCCGATGACGTGCAGGCGCGGCGGCTGGTGTTGCAAACGCAGGCAGGAGGCGTAAACAGCCTCCACCGTAATATCGCGAATGCAGGCCTTGTGCAGGTCATCGCAGCGCAGACGGCCACAACCCATGCAGTCCATCCGGGTGTAGTGCACTTTGCAGTTCTGGCTCAAGGGAAACCACATTCCGGGCGGATTGCGGGCCGAAAACACGGCCACAATCGGCACCTCGACCGCGGCCGCCACATGCATCGGACCGCTGTCGTGCCCGACGAACAGCTGCGCCGAGGCGATGGCCGCCGCGCTCTGGCGGAGCGTCAGGCGGCCGCAGAGGTTGAAGGACTCGCGCCGCCACTCGCGCCGCACGATTTCGCTCTCCTCGGCCTCGTCGTTGGAACCAATGAGCAGCAGACGGTCCGCGGCGTCGTCAGCAGCGAGGCGGCCGACGAGTTGCCGCCATTTGTCGACGCCCCAGCGATTGACCTCAAGCTTGGTTCCCAGGCTGATGGCAATGGTACGGCGGGCCCGGCGCGAACCGAACCAGTTGGCACATTCGGCCCTTTCGGCGCCAGACAATTCCAAGGATAGTTCGCGGGCCGTGGGGATACCGTAGTCGGCGAGCGCGGGGATCGCGCGCGCGATTCGGTGCATCTCGTGTTCATACAGCTGCCGATCCGGCAGGTAACGCGGCGCTTCGGCCGCAGTCGCCTCCTTCGCAGACAGTCCCTGGACCTTGACGCCACAGGTCCGGAAGAACAGACGGTCGCGCTGCAGCTGCCGGGGGCTGCGCGCGGGCATCATGTAATAGAGCAGGTCGATATGCTGCCCGCGGAACAGCCGGTAGGTATCCCAGAGCTGGCGCAGCCCCGAACCCACCGGGTAGCCGAGGATGGCGTCGAAGAGCCCCTCAGGCAGGATGCTGGCGGGCCCGATGAGCTTGGGATTGCCCTGCGCCGGGATGTTGGAGACCAATGACAGTTCATCATCGGCGTGAAGTTCGCGCAGCCGACGGTACAAGGGCAGTGCGATCAGGTGATCACCGAGTGAGCCGACGCGCAGTACCGCGATGCGACGCCGGTGCGATTGCGCCCCGGAAGGCTGCGTTGAGTGGGTTTTCACCGTGGGATTTTGCGTCTGGGCCATGACGTCCGAGTGACATCCATACGCTCGTCACTCACCCGGGACACAATCTCGTTACGCTCGTAACTGGAGAGGGATTTGCGGATTTTCGCCACGTTGTTGCTCGTCCTGTTTGGCATCTGCTGCGCAGCAGTGCCTGATGCCTGGGCCGCCGCGCCGACACTGTTCCGGACGCCCGGCTACCAGTCGCCGGTGCGTGCTGATCCGGATGACCTGCTGATGCTCGCCGGTTCGGGATTCCATCCCACGGACCGGGTCGTATATGCCGCCCTGGACAGCAGCGACCCCGCCGCCACGCATCCCGGCCGCGTCCCTGATTCAAGCTCTGCGCTTTCCGGTTCCGCCCCGATCGTAGCCAACGCCGGCCCCGACATTGCCGTTACCGTGCGTCTGCCGATGCAAATGCAGCGGGGCCGGGCATACCGTCTGTGGGTGGTCACTGAACAGAATGAGTGGAGCGCGCCTGTCACCATCAATGACCCACGGCCCCTGTGGTTTTCGCCCGCCTATGCCTGGTCGACAGCCGGGATCCCCGGAGTGGGCCGCGTGCTACGGATCATCGGCCGGAATCTGTCTACGGCGTACGGGCAGTCGACCCAGATCCGGCTACAGGGTTCCGTCACCTACGTCCTGCCGGTCAGGACGGCCGAATCCGGAGTGCGCGCGCTGCCGCTGTATGCCGCCGAGGCTATCCTGCCTGCGCAACTCGCTCCCGGTTCGTACACGGTCAGCATTCGCCGCAGCGATGGCGGCTGGAAGGACATTCCGGATCGGAAACTGGAGATCCGAGCCGATCCGCGGCAGCCGCCGGAGTTTCGGCTCGACGATGCCGCGTTCGGAGGCTGCCGCGCCAACGATGGCGCGGACGATTCCCGCTGCCTCGCAGGCGCCATTGATGCCGCCGCCCGGGCGGGCGGCGGCGCCATCCGGATCCCGGCCGGCCGCTGGCGCCTG
>DASZCK010000012.1:0-6295 GCA_035943195.1 Steroidobacteraceae bacterium | reverse complement strand
ACGACGCCGTAAGCGGCACCCCACCAGGCCTGGCACCACCCCGCAAGGAGTCACCGTGAGCGCAGACAACATCTATCTCGCCGTGTTCGTCGGCAGCAAGTCCGGAGCACGCCGGACCGCCTGGGATGCACTCTCCGAGGGTGAGCGGGCCGCGAAGCAGCAGGAAGGCATCACGGCGTGGGGGGCATGGCTTGCGAAGAATCATGGCGCCATCGTCGAGATCGGCGGCCCGCTGGGAAAAACCAAGCAAGTCACGGCAAATGGCGTCGCCGACGCCAGCAATGAGCTGGGTGCCTTCACGGTGGTACGGGCAGCCTCACACGACGCCGCGGCCCGCCTTTTCGAGAACCATCCGCACTTCACGATCTTTCCGGGTGACGCCGTCGAAGTCATGCCCATCCTGGCGCTGCCGGGAAGCAGTCCGCGCTGAGGCGGCCGGCCGCGCTCAGCCGCCAAGCAGCGCGTCGAGCTCCCGCTCACACTGGGCCGCGTCCCTGAAGCGAATGGCGTGCAGTCCGACCGCCTGCGCGGCATCGACGTTGGCCTGGAGATCATCGACGAACACCGACTCCTGCGCGCGCAGACCGAAGCGTTCCAGCAGGTGCAGGTAGATCTCCGGTTCCGGTTTCATCATCTGCACGTCTCCGGAGATGACCACTCCGTGGAATACGTCCCAGAAGTCGTGCCGGCGGCGCAGATGCTCATAGAACGGTCCGGGCATGTTCGACAGGCAGTAGAGATTGAAGCCGCGTTGCCGCAGAGCGCGAACCAGTTTGACGGTCTCCGGTTTTTCAAGCAGACAGCCGCGCGCAGCTTCGACGATCGCAACCAGGATGTCGCGCGACTGACCGGTACAGACTTCCAGGCGGCCCAGTAGCTCCGCCTCGCTCAGCTGGCCGCGATCAAACAGCCGCCAGTCCTGACCAAAGACACTGGCCCTGAGTTGCCGGCGCAATTCAGGTTGCGGCTGGAATGGCGTCAACAGGTGATCCGGATTCCACTCCAGCATCACGCCGCCAAGATCCATGATCACATTGCGAACTGCACCCACGGCCCGTCCTGTCATATGCTGCATTACCTTACTATGATCTGGGGCCACTGATGAGTCAGAGAGTGTTGGTCACCGCCGGCGCAGCCGGCATCGGACTGGCGATCGCGCAAGCTTTCGCCAGCAGCGGCGCGGAGGTTTTCGTCGCCGATATCGATGTGACTGCGCTGGCGAGCCTCGCCAGGGAATCACCGCGTATCCACTGCAGTGCCTGCGACCTGGCGCAGCGTAGCGAGATTGAACGCATGGTGCCCGAGGCGGTCGCAAGGCTCGGCGGCCTGGACGTGCTGGTCAACAACGCCGGAATCGGCGGACCGACCAGTCCGGTGGAGGAACTGGATCCGCAGGCCTGGGAAGCGGTGATGCAGGTCAACCTCAGCGGCACATTCAACGTCACGCGCCTGGCAATTCCGTACCTGAAGAAATCCCGATCCGCTTCGATCATCATCATGTCCTCGGCTGCCGGACGCTTCGGTTATGCCAACCGCAGTGCCTATTCGACCAGCAAGTGGGGCCTGATCGGGTTCACCAAGACGCTGGCGTTGGAATTGGGTGCATTCGGTATTCGCGCCAATGCCATTCTGCCCGGCGCGGTGGCGGGCCCGAGAATGGAACGGGTGCTCGAGGGGCGCGCGAAACTCAGCGGGCGGACGCTCGAGCAGGAACGGATGGCAAGCCTCGCCATGCAATCGATCAAGACCCTGGTCGAGCCCACTGACGTGGCCGCATTGGCGGTGTTCCTGGCATCGGAGGGGGGCCGGGCGATCTCCGGACAGATGCTGCCGGTGGATAACAATATGATCGCCTGAAGTTCAGCCGCGATCGAGCTCGGGGTAGTGACGGAAGATGCCATCTTCATTGAATGCGATGCGGCGTGGCGAGGCGAGGTAGGCGGCTATACGGGGCCGCTCCTGCACTGCCGCATGCAGGGCAAACAGCCGGCGGTGGCGGCGAGCGGCTTTGACCATGGCACTTGGAAAGGCGTAGCTCAGGCCGGCGATGATCTGAAAAAGGGATAGATCGACATAGCTCAGACGCGCCCCCGCGAGGTATCGGCTGCGGCGTGCGTTGCGTGACAGCAGAGTCTCGAAGTAGCCGAGGAACTTGGGAACCCGGTTCTTCAGGAAGTCGGCAGCGCAACGGCGTGCCTCGTGCTTCTGGTCTTCGTAGTACAGGCTGGAGGCAATGGGATGATGGGTGTTATGGATTTCTGCGACGAAGTCGGTGACGGTGAGTTGCAATCCATTGATCCAATGACGCCCGGCCGTGTCCTGCGGCGCAAGGCCATGCCGCTCGCCCAGGAACATCAGGATATTCGCCGTGTGGCTGATCAATAGTCGGCCCGCCTTGAGGAACGGTGGGGCAAAGGGAGGCCGATTGATGCCCCGCCCCGTCAGGAACCGCATGATCCGGGCCTCGCCGGCGCCGGAGCGTGCGGCACGGGCCACATCGATGTAACGGGCGGCCGTCTCTTCGAGGGTCAGCCTGACGAACTCCCCCCGACCTTGAATCGAAGGCCAGTAATAGAGCTCATAGGTCATGGGTTGCATGCTCCGGGGCAATACGACGGCTCACTCGGTTGTACTACCACGCTCGTGCCCTTTCAACCGCTCCGCCTTGACCGCCCGAAGCCATTTGCTACGATGCGTAACACTATGAGCCGGGGGACGTGCTTATGAATCGCGCCGCAGCGGCTGCGCTACTGTGTCTCGGATTGCTGAACGTCCAGGTGTCGCGAGCTGAGACGGAGGCCGACGCCATGGCTCGCGCACGCGCGGCCACCCAGACGAAGGACTTCGCGACTTCTCTGTCGATCTATCGGACGTGGAGCGAATCCGGCAGCACCGCGGCGCCCGCCTTGCTCGGCCTGATGTACTGGGTGGGAAACGGCGTTCCTGCTGATCACCTGCAGGCGTGCAATTTCTACGCAACCGGTGAGCAGCGGGGCGATGCGCAGGCAACTGAGCTGCTGGGCGATTGTTTCTATCACGGCGACGGCCGTCCCCAAGACTACGCACAGTCGGCGCTGCTCTATCGGCGCGCCTCCGAACGCGGCATGGCGCCGGCCGATTGTGCGCTGGGCAACCAGTTCCTGCTGGGACTCGGAGTCGACAAGGATCCCGCCAAGGCCTTCACCTTGTGCAAACACAGTGCGGAACTCGGGGCACGCGATGCGCAGACGGATCTGGGACGGATGTACCTGACGGGGCAAGGCGTGCAGCGCGATTCGAAGGAAGCCGCCCGCTGGTTCCAAAAGGCCATGGATCAGGGCCAGGCAAATGCCGCGCTGCTGCTTGGCGAGATGTTCTGGAACGGTGACGGGGTGGAACGCGACCATCGGCAGGCTGCCAAGGCGTGGTACCTGTCTGCCTATTACCAGAGCACCTCGGCTCCGGCGCTGCTCGCGAAATACTATTTCGTCGGAGCGGTCGTGAAAGGCGACAAACCGACGATCGTCGTCGAGCCGGCTGTCAAAGCGGTGTATTGGGGCACCATTGCCTCGCGAGCGGATCCCGATCCCGTCGCGCGGCAGGAGAGCCTGAAGCTTGCCAATATGTTGCTCACCCTGGCACCGGATCTGAAGGCGAAAGTGGATGCACTGCTCGCCAGCGGTGCCCCGGCGCTTTGAGCGACGCCTGCGCCCCGGGCAGATTACCTGCCCGCCAGGTTGGCGACGATGAGCACGAGCTCGCCCACATCAAATGGCTTGGCCAGATGAGCCTGATAACCGGCGACCAGGGAGCGCTTGCGGTCTTCCGCACGGGCAAACGCGGTCAGTGCCAACGCCGGAATGCGCTCGCCGCGCGGCTCCTCGGCACGCAACGTCCGGATGAACTCATAGCCGTCCATCCTCGGCATGCCCACATCGCAGATCAGCACCGTCGGCCTGTTCGTCTTCAACGCGGCAAGGCCGTCCGCAGCCGAGGTAAAACTCGTCACGTTGGCCCCCTGGTCCTGCAGCACGGTCTGTACCAGCTCGCGCGCATCGGGTTCGTCATCGATGATGAACACATGCACGCCCTCCAGCCTCGGAAGCGAGACGATCTCCGCAGTTGAAGATTCAGTAGTGGGATGGATGCGTGGCGGGGTGGCCTCGTGGCCCTGCACGATCGACAGGGGCAGCTGGACGATGAAGGTCGCGCCCTTGCCTTCGCCCTGACTTGCGGCCCTGATCGAACCGGCGTGCAATTCCACTATCTGCTTGCAGATTGCGAGGCCGAGTCCGAGACCGCCGAAGGTGCGTGTCGTGGAACTGTCCCGCTGCGAGAATCGGTCGAAGACCTGCGGCAGATAGCTTGCCGGAATGCCGATGCCGGTATCGCTGACGCTGAGTTCGAGGTGGGAGTTCACGCGCTGCAGCAGCACCTGCACCTGCCCACCTTTCGGGGTAAATTTGATGGCGTTGGTCAGGAGGTTCCAGACGACCTGCTGCAGGCGGGCACCATCCGCACTCACCACATCCTGAGTCGCACCAATGATTGACTTCAGGCGGATCCCCTTGGCCTGTGCCGACGGCATGGCGGAATCCACGGCCGCATCGACCACACTTCCGAAGGAGATCTGATGCAGATCGAGCCGGAGCTTGCCGGTGATGATGCGGCTCAGGTCCAGGAGATCGTCGATGAGTTGAACCTGCGCGCGCGCATTGCGGTCGATGACCTCGATGGCCCGCTTCTGCAAATCAGGTCCCTTGGACGGGTCACTCCTGAGCAACACCTGGGTCCAGCCCAAAATTGCGCTCAGCGGCGTACGCAGCTCGTGCGAGAGAGTCGCCAGGAATTCATCCTTGATTCGGGTTGCCCGCTGCGCGGCCATGCGAGCGCTGCGTTCGGCATCCAGCATCTCTTCGCGCTGCTGGTTGGCCAGCTCCATGGCCTCGACCCGCTTGGCCTCAGTAAGATTGCGCGTCAGCTTGGCAAAGCCGAGCAGGTGCCCGGTGTCATCGCGCAGGGCGGTGATGGTGACGTTGGCCCAGAACTTCGTGCCATCCTTGCGCACCCGCCAGCCATTATCGACAAAGGTGCCTTTCTCAGCAGCGACCTGCAGTTCGTGCGCAGGCCATCCGCTCTCCTTGGCTTCGCTCGGGTAAAAGACCGAAAAGTGCTGGCCGATGATCTCGTTCGCCTTGTAGCCTTTAATCCGCTCCGCGCCGACGTTCCAGGTGGCGACCCGACCGTTGGCATCGAGCATGAAGATGGCGTATTCGCTGACGGCCTCGACGAGCATGCGAAAGCGCTCCTCGCTGCGCCGCAAATCCTCTTCATGGACCCGACTCTGGGTGAGATCGCGGGTGACCTTGGCGAAGCCCAGCAGTTCGCCCTTGGCATCGCGAACGGCCGTGATGACCACATTTGCCCAGAAGAGCGATCCGTCCTTGCGGACGCGCCAGCCCTCGTCCTCGAAGCTGCCCCTGGCGTTGGCGACCTCCAGTTCGTGGCCGGGCAAGCCGCTGGCCAGCGCCTCCGGGGGGTAGAACTTGGAAAAGTGCTGGCCGATGATCTCATCGGCCCGATAACCCTTGAAACGCTCGGCACCGGCATTCCAGGTGAGAACGAACCCCGCCGGGTCCAGCATGAAGATCGCATAGTCGCGCACGCTCTCGACCAGGAGCCTGAAGCGCTCCTCGCCTTGTAGCAGGGAATCTGTGCTGCCGCTCTCTGGTGCCATGTACCACCTACCCTAGCATGCGGGCTGCGCACCGCGCCCTCGTGTTTGAGTAGGTTTGATCCGACACAGCGTGTCGGTATTCGCTGATCGTTTGACGCAGCGCGGGGACGTCAGATCTCGATACCCTGCGACTTCAGATATTCATCATAGGTGCCGTGGAAATCGGCTATCTGTCCGCCGTCGCGCAGCTCGATGATGCGGGTGGCGAGACTGCCCACGAACTCGCGGTCATGTGACACGAACAGCAGCGTGCCCGGATACTTCTCCAGACCGATCTGCAGGGATTCGATGGTTTCCATGTCCATGTGATTGGTGGGCTCATCCATCAGCATGATGTTCGGCCGGGTGAGCATGAGCTTGCCGTAGATCATGCGGCCCTTCTCGCCTCCGGAGAGCTCCTTCACCGACTTCTTGGTCTCATCCCCCGAGAACAGCAGGCGTCCGAGCGTGGCACGGGTGATCTGCTCGTCATCGGCCTTGCCGGTGAAGTTCGACATCCAGGTGAACAGGTCGATCTTCTCCTCGAACTCCGCCTGTGGGTCCTGTGGCATGTAGCCGACTTCGGCATTCTCGACGAAG
>DASZCK010000011.1:0-4422 GCA_035943195.1 Steroidobacteraceae bacterium | reverse complement strand
ATGCCATCCGCAATGAGCTTGCGCGCGGCTTCACGCCGCTCACGGGCGCGCTTCAAAGTGACATCGGGGTAGGCGCCTAGCGAAATCAGTTTCTCGCGTCCACGAAGTTGGAACTTAAGCGCCAGAGTCGACCGCCCGTGTGGGTCACGAGGAGGAACAATCCGCGCTCATCGTAAAGTTTGAAAGCTCGGGCGCGCGGCTTGGCGCTGCGAATCTTCGTTTCGTTGAGCATCGTGATCAAACACCGACATACCCAAATGACCTCAACGTACCCCAGGCACGTACCCCACCTCAAATTGGGTCACCAAAGGACGCCCGCGGACACCATCAGACACGCGCCGATCACGAAGGCGCGCTAATTCAAAGACTTATTGAACGGGTGGGTGCGCCGAAGGACTGCGGCAGACACCGTGAGACAGTGCGATGGAGGCTAGGGTCGGAATCGAACCGGCGTAGACGGCTTTGCAGGCCGCTGCATGACCACTCTGCCACCTAGCCAGTGACTCTTCACACGCGGCGCCGGACGCCGCTCATCTTGCTGTTCTTCTGTTGGCCGTATTCGGCCCGAAAACCTTGAGAAGCTGGAGCGGGAAACGAGGCTCGAACTCGCGACCTCAACCTTGGCAAGGTTGCGCTCTACCAACTGAGCTATTCCCGCGTCTCAAGTGCGGAGGCGGAATTGTAGGGGGTGGGGCTGCGATGTCAAGGCAATCGACCCGGTCAACTGCGCAAATCCGGCCATGCGGCCCGCATGTACGCCACCATCGAAACCAGCGTCAGAACTGCGGCCAGCACGGTGAGGCCCATGCCCATTTTGTAAATGGGCAAGGTCATCAGGTCGCTGCGATAAAACATCATCGCCAGCCCCACTACCTGGAAAATTGTCTTGTACTTGCCGAGCACCGATACGGCGACCTTGCGCCTTTGACCGAGCTCCGCCATCCATTCGCGCAGGGCCGAGATGGCGATTTCGCGGCCAATGATGACGATGGCCATCAGGACCGTGAGAAGCGTCGGGTCCTTCGATACCAACAGCACCAAGGCCGTGGCCACGATGAGCTTGTCGGCCACCGGGTCGAGGAAGGCGCCGAGCCGGGTGATTTGTCCGAGCTTGCGGGCCAGGTAGCCATCGAGGGTGTCGGTGATGCCGGCCGCGGCGAACACCACGCAGGCTGCGAGATTGGCCCAGTGATACGGGGCGTAGAAGGCCAGGATCACCAGCGGAATGGCGGCAATGCGGATCCAGGTCAGAATATTGGGCACCGTCCACGGGGTTGGTCGGACCGCCTGATTTTCAGCTTCGCTGCCCGAAGGATCTGACACTGGGGCTCCCATTTGTTGTATTTGCGCAACGTTCCCGGGCGTCATCGGACCTAGGCGCCTGGATGCAGGTGATCATAAATGCTACGCGCCAGGGATGCCCCGATACCTTCCACCTGCTCGATATCCGCCACCGCAGCCCGCAGGACTCCCTGCAGCCCCCCGAAATGTCGCAGCAGCGCCCGGCGACGGGCGGGACCCAGCCCGCCGATACTCTCCAGGACGGATTCATTGAAACGTCGCGCCCGACGTTTGCGGTGCCCGGTGATGGCAAATCGATGGGCCTCGTCCCGGATCCGCTGCACCAGGCGCAGGGCGGGTGAGTCGGCCGGAATGATCCGCGGCAGCTCCTCGCCCTGAACAAACAGCCGTTCCTGCCCCGGCCGCCGGTCCGGGCCCTTGGCAACGCCCACCAGCGCCAGCTGCGTAATGCCCAGCTCCGCCAGTGCGCCGTGAACGGCCGCGATCTGCCCGGCGCCCCCGTCGATGAGCAGCAGGTCCGGTCCCTGCTGTTCGCCGTCGCGGATACGCGTGTAACGCCGCTGCAGCGCCTGATGTAACGCCGCGTAATCATCTCCGGGCGTGATGCCGGCGATATTGAATCGGCGGTATTCCTTCTTCATCGGCCCCTCGGGTCCGAACACCACGCACGAGGCCACCGTGCCCTCGCCCGCCGTGTGGCTGATGTCGAAGCACTCGATACGTTGCGGAACTTGAGCGAGGTCCAGCGCATCGGCCAGGGCCACCATCATTTCGGCGGCATTGCGGCGCTGTGACTGACGCATGCGCAGCGCCTGGGTCGCATTTTCCTCCGTGAGTTCGACCCAGCGGGCGGCGATGCCCCGGACGGGCTTGCGCACGGCGACGGCATGCGGCGCGCGTGCGCGCAACACCTCGCCCATCGCCTCGCTGTCGGCGAGCGCGAGGCCCAGCAGCACCTCGGCCGGCGGTTCCTGCGCGGTGTAGTACTGCAGGATGAAGGATCCGAGTGCCTCATCCGGATCGGCGAGTGCCGCGCGCGGGAAGTAGCTGGTCGTACCCAGGTTTCTGCCACCGCGGATCAGCATCACGCTGACCGCGTACTCCCCGGGTTCCCCGACGATCGCAAAGGCATCCGCGTCGCCGGTATGATCGGCCGTGACGATCTGCTGCGACTGGATATTGGCCAGCGCCGCCAGCTGATCGCGAATCTGCGCGGCGCGTTCGAACTGCAGTTTCGAGGCCGCCTGCTCCATGCGCTCGCGCAGCTGCGCATTGACCTCCTGGCTGCGTCCCTCGAGCACCTTGACCGCCGCATCGACGTCCTGGCCGTAGGTCGCCGCGTCGATGAGCCCCACGCACGGCGCCGAACAGCGTCCGATCTGGTGCTGCAGGCAAGGCCGAGTGCGGTTGGCGAAGAAGGAGTCCCGGCAATTGCGGATGCGGAACAGCTTCTGCAGTCCCTGCAGCGTCTCACGCACCGCCCCGGCATTGGGAAACGGACCGAAATAACGCCCCGGCTGGCTGCGGGCACCACGGTAGAACGCCAGCTTCGGAAATTCGTGGTCGGTGCGCAGGTGCACATAAGGAAAACTCTTGTCGTCGCGCAGCACCACGTTGTAGCGCGGCCGGTGCTCCTTGATGAGATTGTACTCAAGCAGCAGCGCCTCAACCTCCGAATGGGTCACCGTGACTTCAATGGCGGTGATCTGCTGCACCAGCGCGTGCACCTTCGGCGACACATTGCTGGGGTTGAAGTAGGTGCCGACGCGATCGCGAAGGTTGCGGGCCTTGCCGACGTACAGGAGGTCATGCTCGGCGCCGTACATCCGGTAGACACCCGGACGACGGGGCAGCGATGCTACGAATTCCTTCGAATCAAACGTGTCCAAGCTCCACCGCGCGGCTCATGACGGTGCGGAACATTTCCGGCGTCAGCCGGCGCGTCTGCGTGTTATAGCGGCTGCAGTGATAGGAGTCGATCAGATGCCGACCCGCGACCCGGTGCTCGGCGCCATGACCGAACTTGAAGGCACTGCGCTTCTGCTCCAGCGCCATCAATACCGCCTCGTGCGCGATCCGACCCAGCGCCAGGATGACCCGGACGCTGGACAGTGCCGCGATCTCGGCGGCGATGTAGGTATTGCAGCGGCGGATCTCCGCGCCATCGGGCTTGTTCTCCGGCGGCACGCATTTGACGGCATTGGTGATGCGCACGCCCTTGAGCGTAAGGCCGTCATCGGCCGACTTGCCCTCGGGCTGGTTGGAAAGCCCGAGCGCGAACAAAGTCTCGTACAGCAGTACACCTGCATAGTCCCCGGTGAAAGGCCGCCCGGTACGGTTGGCGCCATGCAGACCCGGCGCCAGTCCCGCGATCAGGAGCCACGGTTTCACGTCGCCGAAGGCCGGCACCGGCCGGCATACGTGGTCGGGGAAGCGGCGGCGCGATTCCTCGAGAAACCTGGCAAGGCGCGGGCAGGCCGTGCACTCGCGATCGTAGAACCTAGTCATCCATGTGCCGGATGATGGCCTGCGCAAATCCCGAGCAGCTCATGAGCGTGGCGCCGGGCACCAGGCGCTGCAGGTCCTCCTCGACGTTGCGGCGCGCGGCGAGCTCGCGCTTGGTGGCCTTCATGGCCTCGCGCAGGCGCGCCAGATCATAGGTGAGTTCCTTGTGGGCAATGGTGCGCGCCACGCCCTTGTCGATGAGGTCCGCCGCTTCGGTCCATTTCATGTAGCGCAGCATCATCTCCGCGGACAGGATCAGAGATCCCGGATTCACGCGGTCCTTGCCGGCAAAGCCGGGCGCCGTGCCATGAGTTGCCTCGAACACCGCCGGACCATCGCCGATGTTGCCACCGGGGGCGATGCCGATGCCGCCGACCTGCGCCGCGAGCGCATCGGAAATGTAATCCCCATTGAGGTTCAGGGTCGCGATCACGTCATACTCTTCCGGCCGCATCAGCGCCTGCTGCAGGAAATTGTCGGCGATCACGTCCTTGACCACTATTTCCGAACCGCTGCGCGGATTGCGGAACGACAGCCACGGACCGCCGCCGATGGGCTGTGCACCGAACTCCTCCCGCGCCAACTGGTAACCCCAGTTGCGGAAGGCCCCTTCGG
>DASZCK010000010.1:0-2033 GCA_035943195.1 Steroidobacteraceae bacterium | reverse complement strand
GTCGTGATCCTCAACACCGGCATTGCGCATCGTGTCGGGCACAATCGAATGTATGTCACGCTGTCGCGGATGCTGGCGGCGTGCGGCCGCATCGCGGTCCGTTTTGATCAGTCCGGGTTGGGTGACAGTGCCCCGCGACATGACCGGCTGCCGCCGCTATCCGGGGGCCTCGCAGATATCCGCGAAGCGCTCGACTCGGTCGAGAAGATCTGCCAGGTGTCACGGTTCGTGCTGATCGGACTGTGTTCCGGGGCGGATCAATCGGTACTCTACGGGCACACCGACCCGCGCGTGGTGGGCCTGGTGATCATGGACCCGACCATTCCGCCGACACGTCGCTACTATTTGCACTACATTCTGCGTCGACTGCACCACCTCAAGAATTGGATCAGCTTACTTACCGGGCGCAGCGGCCTGTTACGCCTCGCCACGACTCACCTGCGCTATCGCCTGCAGGAATCCGATAAGTTGAGCCCGCTCACCCTTCAGGACCTGCGTTTCAGTCCCTATCTGGCGCGCAGTTATGCCGCCAGTGCGGCGCGCGGATTGAAATTGCTGACGACCTTTACGTCGCCGTCGCCGCGACATGAATACGAGCGCCAGATCCTGGACGCATTTCCGGAAGTGTCGGCGGGAGGTACCCTGCAGATGCAGTATTTTCGTGACAGTGATCACCTGTTTACCGCCAGCCGCGATCGGGCGCGACTGTTTCGAGTGATCATCGATTGGCTGGCCGTTCATTGGTCGTTGGCAGCCAGGCCCAGAATCGAGTGACGTCCAACCCAGGGCCGATACTGCGCAATGCCGTCTGGCTGATCGGCGCGCAGATTATCGCGGCGCCGCTCTCAGTGCTCATCAATGCGGTTGCCGGCCGCTACTTTGGCCCCGGCGTGTTCGGCACCTTCTATCTGATCACCACCTATGCCGGGTTCGCGCTGCTGTTCGTCGAATGGGGGCAGTTTGGCGCACTGACCGGCAAGATTGCGGCCCAGCGATCGCGTGCCGGAGAGCTGCTCGGCAGTGCCATTATTTGGCGTATCGCAGCTGCCGTCGTGGTCAGCGCAGTGGTGCTGGTGGCTTGCGCGGTGACCGGCTACGGGCGGTCATTCCTGGTGCTGATTTCGCTGATGCTGGCCATTGCCAGCTTCGGTACCGTTGCCGGCGCGTGTCAGGACGCGGTGCGTGGATTCGAGAGGACTGACTTCGCCGCGTTGACCTCTGTCGGCGTGCAGATCACGTCCGCAGCGGTCTCAATTGCATTGATGGTACGCGGCTTCGGACTGCGCGGTCTGCTGCTGGGGCAGCTGGTATGTGCGGCGATTGCAACGGGCATTATCCTGAGCCTGCTGCCGCGCGTGCAGATTCCGCGGCTGCAGGTCCGCAGGAAGGTCGTAGCGGAGCTGTTCCAAGACGGCCGTCCCTTTCTGACCTTCGTACTCATAGTCCAGCTACAGCCGCTGGTGGATGGTGCGATGATGTCGCACTTTGCTTCGGCGGACGCCATTGGCTGGTACGCGGCGGCTCGCAAGCTGGTGGGCATACTGATATTTCCGGCAGCCACTGTGGGCAGCGTTCTTTTTCCCACTCTGGTGCGGCAGTTTGTCGGTGACCTGGAGGGATTTCGCGCAACGGTGCGCGGCGCGCTGAGGGTTTTGTACCTGGTGGTGTTGCCACTCGCGCTTGGAAGCGTCCTGTTTCCGCAGCTGGGCGTGCAGATCTTCAATGCCAGAACCTTTGCACCGGCGGAACAGAATGTCCGGCTCCTGGCCGCTTGGTTGTTACTTCTGTACTTCAGCATTCCGCTCAGCCAGTGCATCAACGCCACCGGTCGCCAGGGACGCTGGGCGGCGGTGCAATTCGGCTGCGTCGTGATCAGTGCCTTGGCCGATCCCTTTTTGATTCGCTGGTTTCAGCAGCACCATGGCAATGGCGGGCTCGGTGTCTGTGTGGCGTCCATCGCCAGCGAGATCCTGATGCTGGTGGGTGCGACGCTGCTGATTCCGAAGGGTATCCTGGACCGCTCCATGCTGCGC
>DASZCK010000009.1:0-21886 GCA_035943195.1 Steroidobacteraceae bacterium | reverse complement strand
ATTCCGAGCAATGCTGCGAGCAGCAGTTCCACGGTTGCGGGCAGGGGCACGGGCGCGGGTGTGAAGCCCACCATCAGGGTGTACAGGCCCACACCGTAGGCCGGCCCGCTCTTCGCATTGGTCGCCTCACCCGTGACATAGGCGTAGATGGTGCCGCCCGCGAGGAGATTGAAGCTCGCCTGGCCCGCGCCGGTGAGCTGACCGATGACATTTGATGACGTCGTGGCCGTGAACGTCAGATCACTCAGGCCCGTCGGCCAGACCAGGTCATCCAGGTTGACGGTCAGTACGCCGGGACCGGAGACATTGAAGGTGTAACCGACGCTGCTGACGACCGAAGTTCCCTCGATCAGGTGGCTATCCGTGAAAATCTGGGTCGCGTGCGCCGCCGATGCGGCGAGCGGGGCGACCAGGGCCAGCGCCGCGGCGAACAGCCGCCGCGGGTTGCGTCTCTCATTCATGGTGGCCTCCTACGGCCGCAAGCCTCACAGGCTCGACGACCTCAAGCGTTTTATGGGTCGCGAGCTCAGTGCCGGGCCGGTACACGTACTTGTCGTAGAGGTATTGGCGCAGGGAACTGGCGAGCTCACTGGCGGAGGCGCCATTGCGCTCCTCCTTGTTGAGCTCGCTCAGCAGCAGCGCGGCGTAGGGTTCCTGGCCGCCCGTCAGCGCCAGCAGGGCGATGTCATCGCGCTCGACCCGCCGCGGCGCTTCCACGCCGTCGTTGATGATGCCATCCAGGCGCGCCGCATCCAGGTCGAAGAAGCGCAACAGCTCAGCGCCGGATTCGACGAATACCGGCACCAGGTTTCGACCCTTGACTTCGGCGTCATACAGCGGCCCGAGCCGGGTCAGCATGCACTTCACCGCAAACCGAATCACGTCCGAGTCGCGGACGGAGAGCCGCTGCGCAAGCTTCTTCACCTTGCGGACATCAGCACCGTTCATGCGGATGGAAATTGCCTGCTTGCGACTGTCGACCACAATGACTCCTGTCCGTAGCGTTGTTGTGCTTCTTATTTGTCAATAATGTAGTTGGACAGTGTTGCAAAGCCTTTGCGTTTATGTGACGTATGCAAAGGAAACAGGCACGGCAATGTCGTGCGGTCGCAGCACAATCGGATGGGTGACGTATGCGGGGAGCGGCCGCGATGCGACCGGGCGCGGGCCTTGGCCGGCGCTAGCGAAGGATCAGGAGATCGGGATTAGCGCGCGGTGTAGGCGCGACAGAACTGCGCGAGGCGATTGACGGCCGCGCGATATTCCTGGTCAGCCCAGGAGAACTCCAGCCAAAACTCGTGCTGCGCATCGCGCGTCGCAGCGCAGCGGCTCGCGGCAAACATGCGCAGGGCGGCATTGCGGTCCGCCGCGAGCTTGCGCAGGGCACCCTGCAGCTCGCCCAACTCGTCCAATACCTTGCGTGACAGCGCCTTCAAGGCTGGTTCGCGGGGTCGCGCTATTCGGGACGATTGCGCAGTGCTTCCAGCTCCGCGGTCGTCATGTCGAGCTCGCGGATCACATCGCAGTAGCGCTGCCAGACATCCTGGAAGCCGCTGTTGCGCCCGTTGGGTATGGCGGTGAGTTCCCGGCGCACGGCTTCGTGGCGGTTCTGCAGCACCAGATGCGTGTTTTCCACTTGATTGAGACGACTCCAGAATGGATCACGCAGCCAATATGGACGCTGTTCGTCGGCGACGGACGCGCCGAACTGTTCCGTGGTACTCATGGGTACCTCCCTTCTCCCTACCGGCTGCCGACACTACCGACGCAGTGCTACAGCGACATTGCATCGAAGGGTTAAGTTCCGCGCTTGGTCGGTCGCTTCCATCCCGGAATCGTCACCGGACGCGCGCGGGCGATCGTCAACTGCGCGGCCGGTGCGCTGCGGGATATGGTCGAACCCGCGCCGATGTTCGCGCCCGCTCCAATGTGCACCGGTGCCACCAGCATGCTGCCCGAGCCGATGAAGACGTCATCCTCGATCGTGGTCGGCCACTTGTTGGCGCCGTCGTAATTGCAGGTGATGGTGCCGGCGCCGACGTTCACCTTCGCACCGATGGTGGCATCGCCCAGGTAGCTCAAGTGATTGGCCTTGGAGCCGACACCGATGCGGGACTTCTTCACTTCGACGAAGTTTCCGATGTGGACCTGTCTGGCGAGCACGGACTCGGGCCGGATGCGCGCGAACGGACCGATACGGCAGTCGGCGCCGATGGCGGCATGATCGATGATGCAGTGGCTGAATACTTCGGTGCCGGCCGCGATCTGCGCATTGCGGATCAGGCAATTGGCGCCGATTCTTACGCCATCGCCAAGGCTGACCGAACCTTCGAAAACCACGTTGACGTCAATCACCACATCCGCGCCCACGGTCACCTGGCCGCGAACATCCACGCGCGTCGGATCGATCAGGGTCGCGCCATCGAGCATGAGTCGGCGGGTCTGGCGCGTCCGCCAGGCGCCTTCCGCCTGGGCCAGCTGCACGCGATCATTGACGCCCTGGACTTCCGCTTCGTCGGCGGCGATGAGCGGCCGCACGGCGACGCGGTCGCGGACCGCCAGCGCGATGAGATCGGTCAGGTAGTACTCGCGCTGCGCATTGCGATTGTCCAGTTTTCCCAACCATTTGGTCAGCCGACTGACCGGCACTGTGACGACGCCGGTATTGCACTCCCGAAGCCGTCGCTGCTTCGCGCTGGCGTCCTTCTCTTCCACGATGGCCCGCACGCGACCGGCGGCATCGCGGACCACCCTGCCGTAACCGCTCGGATCACTGGCGTTGACCGTCAGTACCGCCACTTCATCGCGGCCGGCCGCCGCCAGCAGCGCCTCAAGCGTGGCGGTCGTGATCAGGGGCCCATCGCCGTACAGGATCAGCGCGCGTTGGTCGGCAGACAGCAGCGGCGCGACCTGCATCACCGCATGTCCCGTGCCCAGCTGCTCCACCTGCCTGACCCACGACACCCGTTCGTGGGTGAAGGCCTTCGGCACGGATTCCCCACCGTGGCCGTACACGACGTGGATCGCGGCCGGATTCAACGTCCTCGCGGTATCCAACACGTATTGCAGGAGCGGCCTGCCGGCGAGCGGCTGCAACACCTTCGGTAGCGCCGACTTCATCCGCTTGCCCGCGCCCGCCGCCAGGATGATGACCACGAGGGGCTGGGCGCCCGAAGGTGCTTTCTTCTTTGCCACGTTGAGCCTCAATGTCGTGCCGCGGGTTGCGGGACTGCGTTGGCGCAACTGCGCGCCGCCGTGGCGTCCAGCTGTGGAAGCCTGGCCGCGATGCGCGGTCCAACGAACAGTTTCGGATTGGAATGGATCTCGCCTTCGGCGCTTTCGCGTCGGCGGATGATGCCGGCCATGTCCGTGTAGGCCTGGCCGAGCGAGCAGGCGTGGGGCAGTGCATCGCGCAACAGGGCTTCACCAAAGTAGGTCAGATCACGCGTGTCGTCACAGCCAAAGGAACTGTGGCGCGCATCGGCCGCCGTCATCAGCAGCGTCGAAGCGTTCTGCAGCACCGGGATGAAGATTCCGGAATAGCACGCCGAAACGATGATCACGCGCCAGCGGATATGGGATTCATTCAGGATCTTGCGCACGTCCTCGGGCGACAGGGCGTCCTCCGGCATCCGCCCGTTGGTGATGGCGATGCCATCCTCGTCGTTGCCGTGCGAGGTCAGCATCAGTACCAGGGTGTCGCGCTCAGGATGCATCCGGCGGCCGATGGCATTCAAAGCAATGCGCAGATTGTCGAAGCTCGCCAGCGGGTAGGTGCGACGGTCATGCACATCGTTGACCAGCAGCAGTGAGCGGTTACCCGTGGCGTAGCGGGAACCGAAGACCTGCCGTGCGAGCTCGGCCTCGTGGCGGAATACCTTCTGCTCACCGAAGCCGGCGAAGCCCACGAAGTAGACATCACCGCTCGCGAGGGTGCCGCGGTCCATCCTGGCGACCGCACTCACCAGGGTTTGGCGCTGGGCCGCGGCCGTGGGCGGCTTCAGTAAGGCGGGGTCGGAGGGGGCCGCCAGGCTTATACCGGTCAGGCACAGCAGCAGGCAGCCAAGGGTGAGACGTCCCATGGCGGTGAGCTTACCGCGCACGCGCACCTAGCCGCGGATTTTGCGCAGCCGTTCGAGGATTTTGAGCTGCGCAGCCACCCGGACCAGTTCGGCCAGCGCTTCGGCGTGGTCGATCGCCCCGGCGCGATCCTTGAGAGCCTCTTCGGCCCGCTGCTTCGCGGCGAGCGCCGCGGCTTCGTCGATGTCCTTGGCGCGCAAGGCCGTATCGGCCAGGATCGTGACCCGGTTCGGCTGAATCTCCAGCGCCCCACCGCCCACGTAAAAGGCCTGCTCGGCGCCGTCCGGGGTCTGGACGCGCACTTCGCCCGGCTTCAGCAGGGTCAGCAGCGCGGCGTGCCGCGGTGTGATACCCAGGTCGCCCTCGGAGCCGGGCGCAAACACCATGGTCGCGTCGCCGGAGAAGATCTCCCCTTCCGCGCTGACGATGTCGACCTTGATCGTGTGCGTCGTGGCCATTACTGCAGCTTCTTGGCCTTTTCCACGGCCTCGTCGATGGAGCCGACCATGTAGAAGGCCTGCTCGGGCAGACTGTCGTACTCGCCGTTGAGGATGCCCTGGAAGCCGCGGATGGTGTCCTTCAGCGGCACGATCTTGCCGTCCTGGCCGGTGAAGACCTTGGCGACGTTGAAGGGCTGCGAGAGGAAGTTGCGCACCTTGCGCGCGCGATACACCACCTGCTTGTCCTCGGGCGACAGCTCGTCCATGCCGAGGATGGCGATGATGTCCTGCAGCTCCTTGTAGCGCTGCAGCACGGCCTGAACGCCGCGCGCCGTATTGTAATGTTCCTCGCCCACCACCAGCGGATCGAGCTGACGGCTGGTCGAATCCAGAGGATCCACGGCCGGGTAGATGCCCAGGGATGCGATCTGGCGCGACAGCACCACGGTGGCGTCCAGGTGCGCGAAGGTGGTGGCCGGTGACGGGTCGGTCAGGTCGTCGGCCGGCACGTATACCGCCTGGATGGAGGTGATGGAACCGGTCTTGGTGGAGGTGATGCGCTCCTGCAGCACGCCCATTTCCTCGGCCAGCGTGGGCTGGTAGCCCACCGCCGACGGCATGCGGCCGAGCAGCGCCGACACTTCGGTGCCGGCCAGGGTGTAGCGGTAGATGTTGTCGACGAAGAACAGCACGTCGCGGCCCTTGCCACCGTCCTCGCGTACTTCATCGCGGAAATATTCGGCCATGGTGAGGCCGGTGAGCGCGACGCGCAGGCGGTTGCCCGGCGGTTCATTCATCTGGCCGTACACCATCGCGACCTTGGAGTTGGACAGCGTGTCCTTGTCGATGACGCCCGACTCGATCATCTCGTGATAGAAGTCATTGCCCTCGCGGGTGCGCTCGCCGACGCCGGCGAACACCGACAGGCCGCTGTACTGCTTGGCGATGTTGTTGATCAGCTCGAGCATGTTCACGGTCTTGCCGACGCCGGCGCCACCGAACAGGCCGACCTTGCCGCCCTTGGCGAAGGGCACCAGCAGGTCGATGACCTTGATGCCGGTGACCAGAAGATCCTGACCGCCCGCCTGTTCGTCGAATGACGGTGGCGCGCGGTGAATCGGCAGCTGCTGCGGTGACTCGACCGGACCGCGGTTGTCCTGCGGGCGACCCAGCACGTCCATGATTCGTCCGAGAGTGGCCTTGCCCACGG
This sequence comes from Steroidobacteraceae bacterium, assembly GCA_035943195.1. Lineage (GTDB taxonomy): Bacteria > Pseudomonadota > Gammaproteobacteria > Steroidobacterales > Steroidobacteraceae > DAIDKA01. The sequence goes on along the minus strand of DASZCK010000009.1, from coordinate 16,156 downwards.
GCACCGAGATCGGCTTGCCGGTGGAGCGCACGGGCAGGCCGCGCTTGAGCCCCTCGGACGCGCCCATGGCGATGGTGCGCACGACGCCGTCGCCCAGCTGCTGCTGCACTTCCAGCGTCAGGTCCGAGTCCGTGAGCTGCAACGCTTCGTACACCTGCGGAATGTGCTCGCGGGGGAACTCGACGTCGACGACGGCGCCGATGATCTGGGTGATCTTGCCTTCAGCAGTAGTGGTCATGCCTTCTTCCTTAAACGGCCGCGGCGCCGCCGACGATCTCCGAAAGTTCCTTCGTGATCGCAGCCTGGCGGGCCTTGTTGTAAACGAGTTGCAGGTCCTGGATGAGCTTGCCGGCATTGTCGGTGGCGGCCTTCATGGCGACCATGCGCGCAGCCATTTCCGAGGCCACGTTCTCGACGACTCCCTGGTACACCTGGGACTCGACGTAACGCATCAGCAATCCCTCGAGGATCGCGACGGCGTCGGGTTCGTAGATGTAATCCCAGTGCTCCGGAAGTCCCTGGTTGTCGACCGCGTTGACCGGCAGCAGCTGGGTGATGTTCGGCTGCTGCGTCATGGTATTCACGAACCTCGCATTGGCCAGGTACAGGCGGTCGATCTTGCCCTCACGATAGGCATCGAGCATCACCTTGATGGTGCCCAGCAGGTCCTTGATGTGCGGGCGATCACCCAGGCCGGATACGGCGCCGAGAATGGGCGTACCCAGGCGCCGGAAGAATGCCGTGCCCTTGCTGCCGATGATGGCCAGACTGACCTGTGCACCCTTGGTCTGCCACTCGCGCATCTGCAGCAGCACCTGCTTGAAGAGGTTGGCGTTGAGACCGCCGGCGAGCCCGCGATCGGTCGAGACCACGATGAAACCGATGGTCTTCGGCTCGCGTTCGATCAGGAACGGATGGCGGAAATCCGGATTGGCCTCGTTCAGATGGCCGATGACCGTGCGCATCTTCTCGGCGTAGGGGCGCGCCAGCTTCATGCGGTCCTGCGCGCGACGCATCTTGCTGGTGGCCACCATCTGCATGGCCTTGGTGATCTTCTGAGTGCTTTTCACACTCGCGATCTTGGTGCGGATTTCCTTGGTACCGGGCATGCTGGGGTACTTTCAGTAGGTGCCGTTGGCCAGGAAGTCTTCGATGATCTTCTTCAGCGTCGCCTCATGTTCCTTCAGGACCGGCTTGGCATTGATGGCTTCCAGGGAAGCCTTGTGGCCGGTCTTGGCGAAGCCCTGCAGCGCGGCCTCGAAGTCCACGATCTTCCTGATCTCGACCTTATCCATGTAGCCGTTGTTGACGGCGTAGAGCGATAGCGCCATTTCAGCCACCGACTGCGGCTCGTACTGCTTCTGCTTCATCACCTCGGTGGTGCGCTGGCCGCGTTCGAGCTGCTTGCGGGTGGATTCATCCAGGTCCGAGGCAAACTGCGAGAACGCCTGCAGTTCGCGAAACTGCGCCAACGCCAGGCGGATGCCGCCGCCGAGGCGCCGGATGATGTCGGTCTGCGCGGAGCCACCGACGCGTGACACCGAGATGCCGGCGTTCATGGCCGGGCGGATGCCGGCGTTGAACAGATCGGTCTCGAGGAAGATCTGACCGTCGGTGATCGAGATCACGTTGGTGGGTACGAAGGCCGTCACGTCACCGGCCTGGGTTTCGATGATCGGCAGACCGGTCAGCGACCCGGTCTTGCCCTTCACCGCACCCTTGGTGACCATCTCCACGTACTCTTCGTTGACGCGCGCGCTGCGCTCGAGCAGCCGTGAGTGCAAATAGAACACGTCGCCGGGGAAGGCTTCGCGCCCCGGGGGCCGGCGCAAGAGCAGCGAGATCTGCCGATAGGCCACGGCCTGCTTGGACAGATCGTCGTAAATGATCAGGGCGTCCTGGCCGTTGTCCATGAAGTACTCGCCCATGGTCACGCCGGAGTACGCGGAAATGTACTGCATGGCGGCCGGGGTCGAGGCCGAGGCCGCGACGATGATGGTGTGCTTCATCGCCCCGTGTTCCTCGAGCTTGCGCACCACATTGGCAATCGTCGACTGCTTCTGGCCGATGGCGACGTACACGCACTTAATGCCCGAGGTCTTCTGGTTGATGATGGTGTCGATGGCCATCGCGGTCTTGCCGGTCTGGCGGTCACCGATGATGAGCTCGCGCTGGCCGCGGCCGATCGGCACCATCGAGTCCACCGACTTGTAACCGGTCTGCACCGGTTGCGACACGGACTTGCGATAGATCACGCCCGGCGCGACGCGCTCGATGGGCGCGGTCTTCGCGGCGTTGATCGGCCCCTTGCCATCGATGGGGGTGCCCAGGGCGTCCACCACGCGACCGAGCAGTTCGGGTCCCACGGGCACCTCGAGAATGCGCCCCGTCGTCTTGACCGTATCGCCTTCACCCAGGTGCTTGTAGTCGCCCAGCACCACCGAGCCGACCGAGTCCTGCTCCAGGTTCAGCGCCAGGCCGAAGGTGTTGCCCGGGAACTCGAGCATCTCGCCGTAGCGGGCATCGGCCAGGCCGTGCACGCGCACGATGCCGTCAGTGACGGACACCACGGTGCCGACATTGCGCGCCTCGGTCACGCCCTTGAAGTTCTCGATGCGCTGCTTGATGAGATCGCTGATCTCGGTTGCCTTGATGGCCATGCTTAGGATTCCTTGCGAATTTCGTATAGGTGGCCGGTCATCATGCGACCAGTTCGTTGGCGATGCGCTCCAGGCGCCCGCGCACCGAGCCATCGATGACCAGGTCACCGGAGCGCACCACGGCGCCGCCCAGCAGGTGCGGATCGGTGGTGCAATGCAGGCGCACTTCGCGCTTCAGGCGTCGTGTCAGCGCCGCCGTCAGCGACTGCAGCTGACGGTCATCGAGCTCGGTGGCTGACGTAACGGTGACATCGGCGATGCCTTCGGCCGCGTCTTTGAGATCATCAAACAGTGTCGCGATCTGCGGCAGGCAATCCAGGCGGCGCGCTTCAGTCAGAGCCTGAACGAAGTTCCGGCCATGCTCGCCCAGTCCCGCACCGGCCAGGTCCAGCACCAGCTGCGACAGTTGTGCCGTGCTCACATGCGGATCGCCCAGCAGTGATTTCACCCGTGGATCCTCGACCACCGCGGCGGCCGTATGCAGGGCGGCGGACCAGGCAGCCAGCATGCTGTCGCCACGCGCCTCGGCGAAGGCGGCCTTGGCGTAGGGACGGGCGATGGTGGTCTTGTCCGCCATGGTCTAGATCTGCGTGGCGAGCTTGTTGAGCAGCTCAGCATGCGTCTTGGCGTCGATCTCGCGCTCCAGCACCTTGGAGGCGGCGCTGACCGCGAGCGCGGCCACGTCCTTGCGCAGCGACTCGCGCGCACGGGTCGCCTCCAGCTCGATCTGCGATTGCGCCGCCGCCGCTATGCGGGTGGCCTCGGCACTGGCCTGGCCCTTGGCCTGCTCGACGACCTCGTTGGCGCGCTTCTGCGCCTGGTCGATGATGTGCGTCGCATGCTCGCGGGCCTCGCGGATCACCTCGTCGGCCTTGGCCTGCGCCTGCACCAAGGACTGCTGCCCCTGATCCGCGGCCGCCAGGCCCAGGGCGATCTTGCGCGTCCGCTCTTCCATGGCGCCGAGGATCTTCGGCCACGCGAACGTCATCACCGCCCAGATGAGGATCGCGAAAACGAGCATCTGGATGATGAGCGTCAGATTGAAGTTCACCAATGTCTCCTGATTGCTGGCGGACTTGCGCGCGCGCCGGGGTCCGCGTTCAAGACCGGTGTCAGTGCGCTGCCGCAGCGGCTGTCTTGACGATATCCAGAAACGGATTGGAGAACGTGAAGTACAGTCCGAAGGCGATGCCGATGAAGGCCACCGCGTCCAGCAGCGCCGCCACGATGAACATTCTGGCCAGCAACGCCGGTCCCAGCTCCGGCTGCCGGGCCATGCCCTCGAGGAAGCGGCCGCCGAGGATGCCGAAGCCGATGGCGGTGCCGAGTGCGCCCAGGCCGAAGATGATGCCGACGGCGAGAACCGTCATCCCTTCAATGTGTGCAATGCTTTCCATTCAACTCTCCAGATACCAAACTGATTTAAATCAAATAGTCAAAGAAGCTTCAATGATGCTCGGAGGCCTGCGACAGGTACACGATGGTGAGCATCATGAAAATGAAGGCCTGCAGCAGTCCTATGAACAGGTCGAACAGTGTCCACACCAGACCGATCAGGATCGAACCGAGAATGCTCAGCCACCCACCGAGGGAGCTCAGGGCCGCAAATCCGGATGTCAGGGTGAGCAAGGCGATGAGTACGAACACCATCTCCCCGGCGAACATGTTGCCGTAGAGCCGCAGCGCCAGCGACACCGGACGGGCAAAGAAGGTCGGCAGCTCCATGATCAGATTGAAGGGGATGCAGATGATGCGCAGCACGAGGTTCGCCTGCTTGCCGCTGGGTGGAAAAGGGTGCAGCGAAAGCTCACCCAGGAAACCTCCCAGGCCCTTGATCTTGATGCTGTAGAAGATGATGAGGAAGAACACCGTCAGCGACAGCGAGAAGACGACATTCAGGTCGATGCTGGGCACGATGCGCAGATGCCCGAGCCCGACGGCACCGGCGGCGCCGGGCAGCAGGTCGATCGGCACCACGTCCATGATGTTGAACAGGAACACCCAGCAGAAAATCGTCAGCGCCAGGGGGGCAATGAGGCTGTTGTGCCCCTGCAGCATGCTGCGGACCTGCTCGTCCACGTACGACACCAGCACCTCGACGAAGGTCTGCAGCTTGCCGGGCGTGCCACTGGTCGCGCGGCGTGCCGCAAAAATGAAGGTCCCGCCGAACACCAGTGCCAGCACCACGGAGAAGAACACCGTGTCGAAGTTGACGACCGACAGGTCCAGCAGGCCTTTCGGTGCGTGATTGGTGAGGAACGTCAGATGATGGGAGATGTACTCCGTCGGATTCGGAGTCTCTGCGGCCAGTTGTGGAACGAAATTGCTCATCTCACCATCTCGCGCGGCAACAGTGCACGCGCCAATACCACCCAATAAACCAAAAACGTGGCCACGTAGGCCGAAATCAACGCCACCGGGTTCACTTTCATGAACGCCAGTGCCAGCACCAACACCGCGATCACCACCACGATCTTGGCAAGCTCGCCGACTAAGAACGCCAGCAGCATCCGCTCGGCGCTCGACCCGGACAGACGGCCAAAGGCCAGCAGTGCCATCGCCAGGCTCGCCAGCGCACTGGCGCCGCCGCCGACCACTGCCGACCAGCCCGCGCGGGGCCCCGCCACCGCCAGACTCGCCACCGCCACCAGCACGGTCACGACCATCTGGCCGCGCGCGCACATGAACGCCAGCCGGCGCGCGCTCGGCAGGTCAAGGGCGATCACCCGAATACCCAGTGCACTTCAGGCGACACGCACTAACCCCAGGAATTGTTTGTCCGACAGCCACTTACGTGGCCGGACCATGACGGCGGCGAATTATAGATATGCCGGCAACAAAACGCTACAACTTGGGGCTGGACTGCGGCCCATTTAACGGATGTGTTCGAGGATGCCGTCCAGCTCATCCAGGGAGTTGTAGCTGACCACGAGTTTGCCCTTGCCCGAGCCGGTATGTTGAATGGCCACCCGGGCGCCGAGCTTCTCGGCCAGGTCCAGTTCCAGGCGCCGGACATCCGGGTCCGCGCCGGAGCGTGCAGGGTCCCGCGCGGAGTCGTTGCCGCCGTCCTTGTCGGTACCGGTCTGGGTCATGCGCCGCACGATGGCCTCGGTCTCGCGCACCGACACCCCTCTTTTCACCACCAGCGCCGCCACCTCGATCTGCTGGCGCCGGGTGGAGAGCCCGAGCAGGGCTCGCGCGTGCCCCATTTCCAGCTCCCCCGCCTCCAGCCGATCGCCGACCTCGGGCGCAAGATCCAGCAGTCGCAGCAGGTTGCTGACGGCGGCGCGCGAACGCCCGACGGCATCGGCGGCCTGCTGGTGCGTCATGCTGAATTCGCTGATGAGGCGCTCCAGCGCACGGGCCTCCTCGAGAGGATTCAGGTCCTCGCGCTGGATGTTCTCGATGAGTGCCACGGAGATCGCGGTCTCATCGGGTATGTCGCGCACGATGGCCGGGATATCCGCAAGGCCGGCCAGCTGCGCGGCGCGCCAGCGACGCTCCCCGGCGATGATCTCGAAGCGCTGGCCGCCGGTCGGGGTGGCGGTCTCAAGCGGACGCACGACAATGGGCTGCACCACGCCCTGGCTGCGGATCGAGGCGGCCAGCTCATCCAGCGCCTGCGCATCCATGTGCGAACGCGGCTGGTAACGGCCACGCTGCAGTATATCCAGCGGCAGACGGGTCAGCCGGTCGCCAGCAGGCCCCCTGGGGGGGTCCGGCTCCGCAGGCGTCGGCGCCAGCACTACCGCGCTGGGCCTGGGCGTATCCGGAGCGCCCATCAAGGCATTCAGGCCACGGCCGAGGCTGGGCTTCTTGGAGGTCATGTCGCGGTCACTGCAGACCCGAGGGGCCCGGCGCTACCGGTGGCGTCGGTGGCTCGTCTTCGCGCCGGATCATTTCCCCGGCGAGCGCCAGGTAGGCCAGGGCGCCGCGCGACTCCTTGTCATGCAGCAGCACCGGCTTGCCGAACGAAGGCGCCTCGGCGAGCCGCACGTTGCGCGGAATCACGGTGCGGAACACCTTGTCGGGAAAGTGCATGATCAGCTGCGCACCGACTTCGTTGGACAGGTTGTTGCGCGGGTCGAACATGGTGCGCAGCAGGCCCTCGATCTCGAGCGTAGGATTCACCGCCGCGCGGATCTGCTCCACCGTCGCCAGCAATCCGGAGAGCCCCTCCAAGGCGTAGTACTCGCACTGCATCGGGATCAGGATGCTGTCGGCGGCGCACAGGGCATTGACGGTCAACAGGTTCAGCGCCGGCGGACAGTCGATCAGGATCACGTCGAATTCCTCGCGGATCTCCTTCATGGCGCTGCGCAGCTTCATCTCCCGGCCGGCGATCAGGGCGAGTAGCCGCACTTCGGCCACGGTCAGATCCTGGTTGGTGGGCAGGAGCGTAAAACCCGCCGGTTCGATGGGGACCAGCGCCGAGCGGATGTTGGCCTCACCCAGCAGCACCTCGCAGGTCCCCTGCAGCAGCTGAGACTTGTCGACGCCGCAGCCCATGGTCGCATTGCCCTGCGGATCACAGTCGATCAGCAGCACCCGGCGCCGCGTGGCCGCCAATGACGCGGCCAGATTGACCGCGGTCGTGGTCTTGCCCACCCCGCCTTTCTGATTGGCAATTGCAATGACCCGCTTCATACCTTGAGTCTACAACCGGCGATGATGAGATGGCGCTCCTCGTGCAATCCGGGCACTGACAGCGGCACGGCCCGTTCGATCAGCCACGGCGGCGCCACGGCCGCGATTTCATCCTGCGGATCCCGACCCTTCATGGCCAGCACCCGGGTGCCCGGGCCGCACAGCGGCAACACCCACTCCAGAAGCTGCGGCAGGGCCGCGCAGGCGCGTGCCACGACCGTGTCGAAGGGCTGAGCCGGCCGCACCTCTTCGACGCGCGCCTGCAGCGCTTCGACGTTTGCCAGTCCCAGGCTGCGGGCCGCGTGGGCCACGAAGCGCTGCTTCTTGCCGTTCGAATCGATCAGCACGCAGCGGCGTTGCGGGGCTATCAGCGCCAGCGGCAACCCTGGAAAGCCGGCGCCGGTGCCGACATCCGCCAGGGTGCTGCCCTGCACAAAGGGCGCCACCGACAGGCTGTCCAGCAGATGATGCGTGAGCATCTGGGCACGGTCGGTGATGGCGGTGAGATTGTAGGCCCGGTTCCAGCGGGCGAGCTCGTCCAGCAGCCGCAGCAGCGACTGCGCCGCGTGCGGCTCGAGTTCCACCTGCAGCTGCCGGGCGCCATCCACCAGCGCCGCGCGCTCATCGTCCATTGCTGACCAGAGCGGCCATGAAGTCATTGACGGAGAGCGCCGCGAGCCGCGCCGGATCGGCGAACAGTGCCAGCACGCGTGCCGCCTGGCCCGGCGGATAGTGCGCGTTCACGGCGGCTTCGAATTTCGCGACCATCAGGGGTTGGCCTTCGTCGCGCCGACGCCGGTGTCCGACGGGAAAGTCGACCTGCACCCGTGGTGAGGCGCTGCCGTCCTTGAAGAACACCTGAATGGCGTTGCCGATGAAGCGCCGTTCCGGATCGTAGTAATCCTTGGTGAAAGCGGCATTCTCGCGCACCTGCATGAGGCCGCGCAGCCGGTCGATGCGCGGATCGGCGGCCACCTCGTCCTCATAGTCTGCGGCGGTGAGCCGGCCGAAGATCAGCGGCACCGCCACCATGTACTGGATGCAATGGTCGCGATCCGCGGGGTTGGCCAGGGGACCCGTCTTGTCGATGATGCGCACCCCGGGCTCCTGGCTCTCGATCACGATGTGATCGATGGCGTCGAGGCGATCGCGCACGACCCCGTGCAGGGTCATGGCGCATTCCACGGCGGTCTGCGCATGAAATTCCGCGGGCCAGGAAATCTTGAACAGGATGTTTTCCATCACATAGCTGCCGAAGGGCTGGGGCACCGCCAGCGACTGGCCCGCGAACAGCACGTCCTGGAAACCCCAGCGCGGCGCGCTGAGCACGGTCGGATAGCCCATCTCTCCGGTCAGCGCCATCAATGCATGGCGCACGCCGCGGCTGGTCGCATCCCCGGCCGCCCAGCTCTTGCGTGAGCCGGTATTGGGAGCGTGGCGGTAGGTGCGCAGGGCGCCCCCGTCGGCCCAGGCGTTGGAGACCGCGTTGCAGACCTGCACCGGCGATCCGCCCAGCATCGCCGTCACCACCGCCGTCGTCGCCACCCGCACCAACAGGACATGGTCCAGGCCCACGCGGTTGAAACTGTTGGTCAGCGCCAGCACGCCCTGGATTTCATGGGCGCGGATCATCGCGGTGAGCACATCGCTCACGGTGAGCGGGGCCCGTCCATGCATCAGGGCCTGTCGCGACAGGTAATCGGCGATGGCCAGCACGCCGCCCAGATTGTCGGACGGATGACCCCATTCGGCGGCCAGCCAGGTGTCGTTGAAATCCAGCCAGCGCACCATGGCGCCGATGGCGAAGGCGCCCTGCACGGGGTCCAGCTCCAGCGACGTTCCGGGCACCCGCGCACCGCCCGGCATCACCGCGCCCGGCACCACCGGCGCGATCAGGCGCGCACAGGCCGGAACCTTGAGCGCCATCAGCCCGCAGGCGAGCGTGTCCATCAGACAGTGCCGCGAGGTCTCGAACGCCAGTGACGACACCGGCGGCGGCGTGCTCACGTAGCCTGCGATCTGGGTAAGCAGCGCGTCGGGTTCGGAGCGCTGCGCGCGCTTGGGGTCAAATACCGACATTAGCTCACCGCCGCTGGCTCAGCGGCACATAGGCGCGCGGCTCGGGACCTACGTATTCGGCCGCCGGACGCACGATCTTGCCGTTGTCACGCTGTTCCATGACATGCGCGGACCAGCCGCTGGTGCGCGCCATCACGAACAGCGGCGTGAACATGGTCACCGGAATCTCCAGCAGGTGATACAGCACGGCGGAGAACCAGTCGACGTTCGGGAACAGCCGCTTCTGCTGCCACAGCACCGACTCGATGCGGTCTGCGACGTCATACAACGTGCTGTCGCCGTATTCGTGCGACAGCTGCAACGCCACTTCCTTGGCCACCGGATGGCGCGGATCGCCGATGGTGTAGACCGGGTGCCCGAAGCCGATGATGACCTCGCGGGCCGCGAGCCGCGTCAGGATGTCCGCTTCGGCGGCATCCGCATTCGGGTAGCGCTGCTGGATCTCCAGCGCCACTTCGTTGGCCCCGCCATGCTTGGGTCCGCGCAGCGCGCCGATACCGCCGACGATGCAGGAGTACAGGTCCGAGCCGGTGCTGGCGATCACCCGCGCAGTGAAGGTCGAGGCGTTGAATTCGTGCTCGGCGTAGAGGATGAGCGAGGTATTCAGCGCCCTGACCCAAGAGGCCGGGGGCGTGCGCTCATGCAGCAGGTGCAGGAAGTGACCGCCGACGGATTCATCGTCGGTTTCAACCGTGATGCGGCGGCCGGTGCGGCTGAAGTGGTACCAGTAAGTGAGCATCGAGCCGAGCGAGGCGATGAGTCGATCGGCGATATCGCGCGCGCCGTTGGCGCCGTGCCCGGCCGACTCCGGCAGCGCACAGCCCATCGCCGACACCCCGGTACGCAGTACGTCCATGGGATGCGCGGCCGGCGGCAACACCTCCAGCGCACCCCGCACCGTCCGGGACAGTCCGCGCAATGACTGCAGCTTCGCGCGGTAACTGGTCAGCGTCGCCGCGTTCGGCAGTTCACCGTGTATCAAGAGGTAAGCGACCTCTTCAAACGAAGCCTCACGCGCCAGATCCAGGATGTCGTAGCCACGATAGTGAAGGTCATTGCCGGTCTGACCCACGGTGCACAGTGCCGTGGACCCGGCGGTCACGCCTGCCAGGGCGACGGATTTCTTCGGGCGCAAGGCCCCGGACGCTTCACTCATATCGCTACTCCTGTGGCGGATTGCTGCCGAACAGCCGATCCAGCCGTTCTTCGTAGGCGTGATAGCCCAGCACGCTGTAGAGCTGCTCACGCGTCTGCATGCGTTCCAGCACCGCGCGCTGCGTGCCGTCGCGGCGGATGCTTGCGTAGACGTCCTCGGCCGCCCTGCTCATGGCCCGGAAGGCGGACAGCGGGTAAAGCGCCAGCCGCACCCCCGCCTGCCCCAGTTCCGTGGTGGTGAACAACGGCGTGCGGCCGTACTCGGTGATGTTGGCGAGCACCGGAACAGCCACGGCGGCGGTGAACTGGCGGTACTCGGCGAGAGTGGTGATGGCCTCGGCGAATATCATGTCGGCGCCGGCCGCCACGTAGGCCTGCGCACGCGCCACGGCACCGGCCAGGCCTTCGACGGCATGCGCATCGGTGCGTGCCATGATCACGAAGGAGCGGTCGCTGCGCGCGTCCAGGGCGGCCTTCAGCCGGTCACACATTTCCTGCGCGGCCACCAGCTGCTTGCCCGGCCGGTGACCGCAGCGCTTGCTCTGCACCTGGTCCTCGAGGTGCAGTCCGGCGGCGCCGGCGCGCGCCAGTTCGCGACAGGTGCGGGCGATGCTGAAGGCGCCACCGAAGCCGGTGTCGGCATCGACCAGCAGCGGTAGGTCGCAGGCCGCCGTGATCCGGCGCACCTCTTCGGTCACATCGTTCAGCGTGGTCACGCCCAGATCAGGCAGGCCGAAGGCACTGTTCGCGACGCCGGCGCCGGAAAGATAGATGGCGCGGAATCCGGCACGGGCCGCGAGCATGGCCGCGTAGGCGCTGATGGTGCCGGCGACCTGCAGCGGACGCTCCTGTTCGAGCGCATCACGCAGACGCTGGCCTGGGGAAGGGGTGGACATATCGCCTACCTTCGCTGCCGTTGTAACCAGAAGATCAGACCCTGGGTGTTGAGGTCCAGGTCCTTGGAAAGATATTCATCCACGCGGGCCGCAGGTTCGGCAAGGCCATGGCGCGCGGCCAGCCTGATCCACAGCGCTCGCATGTCCGCGTAAATCGCGGCGTAGGGGTCGCCGGCATCCGCGTGGCGCAAGGCGATGGCCGCCAGTTCCGGAATCTGCGCCTTGAGCGACGCGGCGATTGCCGGCAGGCCGGTCACGCGGCTGTAGTGCATGAGGTAGGCGGCGCGCGGCTCGGTGGCCATCAGCCGATCGATGGAGGCGATGAGCTGTGTGGGGTCGAACTGTGACGGGGTGGTGGTGGGCACCCCGAAGGCACCCTGAGCGGTGTCGAGTTCGCGATAGGACAGACCAAAGGTGTCGCCGGTGAAGATATTCCGGTGGGCCAGGTCCACCAGGCAGTAGTGATGCAGGGCGTGTCCAGGTGTGTGCAGCAGCTCGAAGGGCCTGCCGCGCAGCTCCAGGCGCTGCCCGTCCTCGCTAGTGATCACCCGCTCGGCAGGCAGTGGAACCAGCTCGCCGTACAGTTCCCGGTAGCGTTCATCGCCGTAGACCTTCATGGAAGCGGCAATGAGCTTCGCCGGATCGATGAGGTGCGGCGCGCCGCGCGGATGCAGGACGATCTTGGCCCGCGGCAGCGACTGCAGCAGCCGGCCGGCGCCCCCGGCATGGTCCAGATGCACGTGGGTGATGAACACATAATCCACATCCTGCGGGCTGATCGCCAGTTCCTGCAGCGCCGCCAGCAGATGGGGCACGGAGTAGTTGGTGCCCACATCGACGAAAGCGGCCCCGCCGCCGTGCTCGACGATGTGCGCAGCAGCCAGCCCGGGCCTGATGTACTCGGTATCCACCGCCGTAATGCCATCCGGGTGGCGGGTCAGGCGCGCAGGTGTGAAATGGGCTGTCATGGAGTCAATGCTATCAGGCAGGATAGCGGCTGCTCGATACCATCTGTAATGCGCAAAGGTTCATGAGAAAATCCCTGGCCGCCATGCGGCCGCTCGCGTGGCTGGTCGCGCTGGGCCTCGGTGCCGGTGCGGGATTCATCGCACGGGTGTCGGCCGCTGCCGACGCCCCCGTGATGCCGCTGCCGGTGCAGGGCCTGCCGGCGCAGTCGCGCGGCGCGCTGATCGTCGACGGCGTGCCCGCCATCGATCCGAAACTCGGGGCACGTCTCAGCGATTATCTGGAGGGGCGCGCCGCCTCCTTCCTCGCCTGGCTGCCGGACAACAGCCTGCTGGTCAGCACCCGCTTCGGCGATAGCCCGCAGGTACACCGGGTGACGGCTCCGCTTGGCATGCGTGAGCAGCTGACCTGGTTTGCGGATCCGATTACCCAAGTGCTGACGGCGCCCGCCGGTGCGGCGGATGGCTTTGCCTTTCTCAAGGAGCACGAGGCGGACGGCCAGCCGCAGCTCTACTACTACAGCTTCGCCACGCACACTGCCCGCATGGTGAGCAGCGGCAAGGGCCGCCATGGCAGTCCACTATGGTCCGCAGACGGCCGGCACGTGGTCTTCACGGGCAATGATCGCGATGGCAGCACCACCGACATCTACATGTCCGATGTCGGCGCCGGAACTGCGCCGCACCTGGTGGTGGCGGGACGCGACCATCCCTGGGTTCCGGTCGACTGGTCCGCGGACGGCCAGAAACTTTTGTTGTTGCAGGCCGGCAGCAACGATGAGAGCACTCTGTTCATCGGCGATGTGAACACCGGCTCGGTACTGCCGGCCGAACTCGGCGCCAAGCATCTGGGCATCCGGCAAGCGCGTTTCGCCGCGGACGGCCACGGGGTCTACTTAAGCTCGGTCGAGGACGGCGAATTCGCGCAGCTGCGTTACCTGGACCTCACCACGCACCAGTCCCGCGAACTGACCGCCGCCATTCCCTGGGACATCGTCGATTTCCAGGTCGGAGCGGACGGCCGCTACCTCGCGTACCTGGCCGACGACGACGGGCGTGACCGGCTGACGGTGCTGGACAACCAGTCGAAGCTGGAACTCACACCGGCGGGACTGCCGGAAGGCCGGATCACCGGTCTGCATTTCGATCACACCGGCCATCTGCTCGCGTTCAGCGCCGAGGGGCCGCAGGCGCCCGCGGACGTCTATGTGTACGAGCCCGAACGCAATCAACTTAGCCGCTGGACCAGAAGCGAGTCCGGCGCGGTGGATCCGCAGAGTTTCGTGCCCGCCCAGGCCATCCAGTATCCGACCTGGGACCGCGCCAAGTCGGGCCAGCGCCTGATCCCGGCCTTCCTGTACCGCCCGCGCACGTCGGGACCGCATCCGGTGCTGATCGACATTCACGACGCGCCGGCCGGACAGTTCCGACCCGGCTTCGATGCCTTCCTGCAGTTCGTCGTGAACCAGCTCGGCTACGTCGTCATCGCCCCGAACATCCGCGGCTCCACCGGCTACGGCAAGACCTTCGCCCATCTCGACAGCGGCGCAGCGCACGAGGATGCGTTACGGGACCTCGGCGCCCTGCTGGTGTGGGTGGGCATGCAGAAGGATCTCGACCGTGCCCATGTGGCGGTCATGGGGCAGTCGAACGGCGGAGTCATGGCGCTTGCCATGCTCACCACCTACGGGGACCGCTTGAGCGGCGGCATCATCGCGAACGGCTATGGGACCCTGGCGATCAACAATCTGGCGCAGATCCGCAAGCCGGTGCTGGTTTTCCAAGGCTTGCAGGACAGCCCTTCACAGGTGCAGCAGGCCGGCCAGATAGTCGCCGGCATCCGCGCCAGGGGTGGCGAGGCCTGGTACGTCACGGCGCGGGATGAGGGTCACGACATCCGCCACGTGGCCAACCAGCATGGCTGGTTCGCCACCGTGGCGCAGTTTCTCAAGAAACTCGCGCCGTAAGGCGCGCGATCAGCGGCCGGCGGTGATGATCGAGGTCGGCCGGGCCAGCGTGCCCAAGGACGGCCGCATCTTGCTGAAATACTCGGCCAGGGCATCGATATCGGCGTCTTTGATGGTCGCCGACATGGCCGACATGATGGGATTCTTGCGGCCGCCATCCTTGTACTCGCCGATCTCCCGGCGCAGGTAGTCCGGATACTGACCGGCCAGGATGGGATAGTTCGCAACGGTGCTCACACCGGTAGCGCCATGACAGGCCGCGCACACGGCCACGGCCGCGGGCGCCGGCTCGGCGTTGGCGGGCACCGGGCCGGGCTGCAGCACGTTGCCGGAGAAGAACGCGGCGATGTCCGCCATGTCCTGGTCGGAGAGCGTCGAGGCCTGCGAATGCATGGTGAGGTGCGAGCGCTGGTCACCCTTGTATTCCTGGAGGGCAGCGATGATGTATTCGGGATGCTGGCCCACGAGCTTGGGCACGCTGTAGTTCGGGTAGGCATTGCGATAGCCGGCGATGCCGTGACACCCGAGGCAGGTGTACGAGATGGCCTTGCCATGCACCGGGTCGCCCTTCAGCGTCGACGCGTCAGCCGCGGCCTGGGCAAAAGCGGCGGTTCCGGCGAGCATGCAGCCCGCGGCAAACAGCGACACAACCCCCGTGCGGATCCAAAACCCCATACCCGTCACCACCTTGCGAAAAACGGCTCCGAATCTTAAGGATTCGTCCCCATAATTGCCACACATGATCGCACTGATTCAACGTGTCACACAGGCCGAAGTGCGCGTGCGAGGCCAGGTCGCAGGCGTCATACAGCATGGGGTACTCGGCTTCATCGGCGTACAACCACAGGATACCGAGTCCGACGCCGAGCGTCTGCTCGAGCGCCTGCTGACGTATCGTATCTTCGCGGACCACGAGGGGCGCATGAACCGCGACCTGCGGGCCGTGAATGGCGGCCTGCTGCTGGTCTCGCAGTTCACGCTGGCCGCGGATACCCGCTCCGGTACCCGTCCAGGCTTCAGCACTGCCGCGGCGCCTGAGCGCGCACGGGAGCTGTTCGCATACCTGCTGACGCGGGCGCGCGCGACGCACCCTCAGGTCGCGACCGGAGAGTTCGGTGCCGACATGCAGGTGAGCCTGGTGAACGATGGGCCTGTGACCTTCTGGCTCGAAACCCATGCCGCCGCGGCACCCGGAAGTCGTTGAATTTGACAGAGAAGTTTGCTGTGCTGCGGCTCGCATTTGCCCTATCATTCTCAAATGTTCGAAATTCTCATCATCGTCGTGGTGCTGTTGCTGGTGTTCGGGGCCGGCAAGGTCCGCAGCGCCGGCTCCGACCTCGGCGCCGCGGTAAAGGGTTTTCGCAAGGGATTGCAAGGGCCCAAACCAGCCCCTACTGATAAGCCCGGCACCTTGCCTGATGCGGAGTTCCCGGAAGTGGTGGCCGAACGAGAGCGCCGGAGCGGCAAGCCCGGTGCGTAGGTCCACGTCGATGCCCACCGCGCTGGCCCGGCAACGCGGTTTTCTCGATTTCAGCTTTTCCGAGCTGGCCATCATCTTTGGATTGGCGCTGGTGGTCCTGGGCCCGAAGAAACTTCCCGGCCTGGTGCAGCAGGTGGGCCGCTGGGTGGGGCGCGCGCGACACATGGCCCGCCAGTTCCGCGAGCAGCTCGAACAGGAGGTCAACTCCATCAATGAGGTGAAGCCGGTGGCGCGCAAGGTGGCGCCGGAAGTCGGCCCGGTGGCGCCCGATACGCCGCCCGCACCCGAGCCCCACGCTGAGTCAGCC
>DASZCK010000008.1:0-6550 GCA_035943195.1 Steroidobacteraceae bacterium | reverse complement strand
GCCGCGACCTGCGCGCCGGCAACTGCCGCCAGCGCGGCGATGATCAGGATGAGCGACCCTCGTGACATGTGAGGCTCCTGATGGGGCTGCCCATTATGCCACCCAAAGCAAAAGGCCCGGTCAATGCCGGGCCTCTTCAGGATCGCGGAGCAGCCGCTCTTACTTGATCTTGGTCTCTTTGTAGGAGACGTGCTTGCGCACGACCGGGTCGAATTTCTTCACTTCGAGCTTGTCCGGGTGCAGGCGCTTGTTCTTGGTCGTGACGTAGAAGTGACCGGTTCCGGCCGAAGACAGCAGTTTGATTTTCTCGCGCATGACTTGCTCTTTAGATCTTCTCGCCCTGCTCGCGCAGCTCGGCGACGATGACGTCGATGCCCTTCTTCTCGATCGTGCGCAGGCCGTGCGTCGACACGCGCAGCGACACCCAGCGCTTTTCCGACTCGAGCCAGAAACGCTGGCTGTGCAGGTTCGGCAGGAAGCGGCGGCGGCGCTTGTTGTTCGCGTGCGATACGCGGTTGCCCGTGGCCGGGCCCTTGCCAGTGATCTCGCAAACGCGGGACATACACTTAACCTTTACGATCAATAAGTTACGGAATGCCGGATTCGCCGGACAGTCCGCTGGGGCCGAGCTTTATACCAGCCGCACAGGCTTCCCGCAAGGCGCGGTCACACCGGCTGGGCTGATTCTATGGCTCCGGCGCGGGTCCTGTCCCAGGGTATGATTTGCATCGGCTGAAAAGCCGTTATTCAGGGGGTTCGGATGCGCTGTGGAAAACGGCCGAGGGGCGCGCTGCGCCTGATGGCCAGTGTGATCATTGGCCTGGCCTTCATCGGCACCGCGGCCGCGGCCGACCTGCGCGAATTCATCCACGAGACCCAGCAGTCGGTCACGGTTTCGCAGCAGCTTACGCTGGCCTGGTGGATCCCGCCGGAGTTCTGGGATCTGAGCATGGCGGCCAATCCCAACCTGTCGCCCGAGAATATGGCGGCAGTCCGTAACAGCTTTCACGACTACCAGGTGTTTGCCGTCGTGCGGGCCAAGGTGGGAATTCAGGGCCTGACGGACGCCCCCAGCAAAGCTGACCTCGTGGCCAATTCCCGCTTCCTGATCGGCGACAAAGCCGTACTTCCCATCCCGCCCGACAAAGTGCCGACCGGCATGCAGACGCTGCTCGGTGCCATGCGTCCCATGATCGGCAGCATGCTCGGACAGCTGGGACAGAGCATGGAGCTGATCGTCTATCCGGCGGTGGTGGACGGACAGAGGCTCAACGATCCACTCAAGGCCGGCGCCTTCCAGTTCGCGGTGTATGACCAGACCTTCCGCTGGCGGACGCCGCTGGCGAGCCTGCTGCCAAAGAAGATCGACCCGAAGTCGAAGGAAGAGTTTCCGGGCAACTATCAGTACAACCCGTACACGGGCGACAAACTCAAAGCGCCGTAGCCCCCGGCCGAGCACAGCCGGGGGCCGCCCACTTCAGGCCTGCTTGGATTGACGCACCGCCGCGAGCCCGAGGGCGCCGATTCCGAACAGCAGCATCCAGGCGCTGGCCGGCAGTGGCACCGGCGTGATCGTGAACGAACCCTGGCCAAGATTCAGGAAAGTGCCGCCGGGGCCGTCCAGCTGGATGGGATTGGGACCCGTGCAGGTGGTGGTCGAACCAAGTGAGCAGCTGGACAGAAGCGTGAAATCAGTGGTCTGAGCCACCCCGCCGATGCTGCCCTTGAAGGAAAAGCCGTTGGTATCCAATACCGTCGGCGTGCCCGTCACGAACAGCAGATCGTCGTTGTTCCCGAAATTGCCGCCGTTCGCAGCGACCAGTCCGGTAATCGTGTCGTTGCCGATGGAACCGGTGATGCCCGTAATCAAATCGCCCGTGAAGCCGCTGACAACTTTGGTCTGCGAGGTGTCGACCGTGATCGTACCGCTGCCCGCGGCCAGCTCCCCGCTGGTCCCGACGCCGCTGGTGGTCCAGTCGTAAGTCACGATAGTGGCGCTGGCCGGTGCTGCGACTGCCGCAAACGACAGTACTGCCGCAACTGCCAGTGCAGCGCGCGAAATATTCATTGCCTGATTCCCCATGAGTGAACGGATGGTGCACCGCGGAGATTTCCCCGCTCCGCGGTCCTGGGGTTCATTCAAGGGGAGGCGCGTGTCAGCGGTGTGAAGCCAGTGTGAATCCGAGCGAGTCAGGCTACCGGAGCAAAGGCGGCACCGGCAGTCGCTATTCCTCTTTCAGTGAAATGGCCGACCGGATCAGCGCCAGGGTATCGCGCCGCAGACGCGAAGCGCTGGCGTGCTCGGCGCTGTTGGCGGCGTCGACGCAGGTCAGAAGGTCTATTCTGGCGTCGATCAGTGCGCGCGCGTCGTCGCGCACCAATGCAAGAGAGGCACTGAGCATGGCCGCGGCCTCGAAGCGAGGAGCCCAGAACCTGTAGGCAGCGAACATCAGTTCTCCGATTTCCGGCGAGTCACTCCACCGAGCGCCCCCGAACAGATCCTGGGTAATCCACTGTCCCGCACCAAAGCAGTCGAATCCGGCGCAGGAGGTGTATCCGGCCGCGGCGCGCTCGGCGTAGATCGCGCAGCGGCCTTTTTGGGTCAAATGCGCGCACGCGGAGTTGGCAGGTTTGTCTGCACCGAATCCCTGGACGGCCAAAAATGCTGGCACAACGCAACAAAGACCGCAGCAGCGGCTGCAGTCGGCGCGAAAGCGATGCATCAGAGTTTCCTCGTCATTGCCGATGGGCAAAATGACGAGGCACCGCGTGAAGGCGGCGGCACCAATTACAAAATCATGCTAAGCGGCCAGTCCGTGAGCCGTCAAGATCGCGCTAGGATGCGCCCCACAATCGTGCGGCTGCACTTCTGATGTGGAGTAGCAAAATGAGATCGATCCTCCTCTTGACCATCGGGTGCGCGCTTGTCCCGCAGTTCGCCGCGGCCCAGGCGGCGCCCTCCCGTATCATCGCGCTGCACTGCGGCCATCTCCTGGATGTGATTGCGGGGCGGCTCCTGGGTGAGTCGACCGTGCTGGTCGAAGGAGGGCGCATCAAGGCCGTCGAGCCGGGCCGCCAGACACCCTCCGGAGCGGCCGAAGTTGATCTGTCGGCCCTGACCTGCCTGCCCGGCCTCATCGATGACCATACCCATCTGACCGATCAGACGAGTCCATCAGCCTACGTCGATCAATTTCACTGGAATCTTGCGGACTACGTCGTGCGCTCCACGGTCTACGCTCGGCGCACACTGCTGGCGGGATTCACAACGGTTCGCAACGTCGGCGACGCTGCGAACGAGTCGGTCGCGCTGCGTAACGCCATCAATGCGGGGGTTCTCGTGGGTCCACGCATCTTTACCGCCGGAATCCCCATCGGCTCGACCGGCGGCCATGCCGACCCCACCAACGGCTATCGCGTGAACCTCGCCGGGGACCCAGGGGTGATGCAGGGCATCATCAACAGTTCAGAGGAGGCCGTGAAGGCCGTTCGCCTGCACTACAAGCTAGGCGACGACCTCATCAAGATCATGCCCTCCGGAGGAGTGCTCGACGAGAGCTCCAATGGTGACAACCCGCAGCTGACGATCGAGGAGATCAATGCTGTCGTTTCGACCGCACACGATTATGGATTCACCGTAGCCGCGCACGCGCACGGCGCCGAGGCCATTCGTCGCGCCGTGATCGGCGGCGTCGATTCCATCGAGCATGGCACCTTCATGAACGACGAGGATATGAAGCTGATGAAGGAGCACGGCACCTGGTACGTACCCACGATCATTGCCGGCACCTTCGTCGCGCAGATGTCGAAGGTGCCCGGCTATTACCCGCCGCAGGTTGCGGCCAAGGCTGCCGCCATCGGCTCTCAGATCCTCGCGACCGCCGGACGCGCCTACCGGGCGGGCGTGAAGATCGCTTTCGGCACGGATGCCGCGGTGTACCCGCACGGGGAGAACGCACACGAACTGGAGCTGATGGTACAGGCCGGCATGCCGACGATGTTCGTATTGCAGGCCGCAACCATGCACTCGGCAGAACTGCTCAAGAAGGACAAGGACTTGGGGAGCGTGACCTCGGGCAAGTTCGCGGATCTCATTGCGGTTGCCGGCAATCCGCTCGATGACATCAGCATCATGAAGCACGTGCGCTTCGTGATGAAAGAAGGCGTGATCTACAAGCAGGACGGCAAGCCGATCGATCTCGACGTACCGCCCCAATGGGGCACAGGTTCGCCTAACCCGACTGCGGCGCCGGCCACTCAAGGCTCCGATTTCTAACCCGATCGCTTGGCAACGACGATTGCCCGAACCAGCAGTGTGATGCGTTCGTCGCGCTTGCTTGGCCTAATTCGGCCCGATCGTTCGAGTTCGGCGAGCCCATGAAGGGCGGCCCAAAAAGTCTCGGTGGCAACCTCCACTTCGGCGCAGAACGGCGTGACGACTGCTGCAATCGCTTCGAATCCGGCCCGTAGCTCCGCTCTGGTGCCGACTTCAGCGAACCGCAGATCCGTCGGTAGGGTAAACATGGCGTCGTAGAGCGCGGGGTGACTGAGTGCAAAGGCGAGATAGGCCACGGCGACATTCTTCAGGGCGCCTCGTCCGGTCAATCCGCTGGCCGCCTCCCGAAGAGCCACCGTCAGTTCCTGAAAGCCTTCGATGGCAACTGCCGCAACAATCGCATCCCGGTTCTCGAAATGGGAGTACAGGACCGGCTGGCTATATTCGATCTCGACGGCCAAGCGACGGATGGTCACGGCACCCCACCCCTCACGCTCTGCGATCGCCCGCGCCGCCGCGACGATGCGCTGCTCGCGCTCGGCCCGCTCCCTGCCTTTGCGTTCGGCAATACCCAACCTTCGATCTCCTCATCGCCCGGTGTCCAAAGGCCCGTGAGCAATACTACGCTTGACAATCTAGCGCCGCTAGATCATAATTCTAGCATTGATAGGTATTATTTAATATGCTAGGAAAGGAGATTGTCATGCATTGGGTTGCTTTCGCAATGGCGGCGCTCGTGGCTCTCGCAATCATCGCCATCGGCATTCTATACATTCGAGTTCCATTGATCGCGACACGCAGTTTCGGCCTGCCGCTTCCTGAAAGCGGCCCCAATATCCCGTGGTGGCTGCGCCTCAAAGGAGTCCGCGACATCGCGTCGGGCCTGACCATACTGTCGATGATGGCCTGCGGCACGCCGCGCATGGTCGGCATCATTCTGTTGGCGGAAACCGTCATCCCCGCTGGCGACATGGGACTCGTGCTTGCATCGAAAGGCTCCCGCGGAAAAGCCCTCGGCATGCATGGCATCACGGCCCTGGCAATGGTCTCGACGGCCTCTGCCCTGATCCTGGGAGTGAACTGAGATGGTCCATCTTTTTTCAATCTGGCTAATCGTGGTCGCATTTTTCGGCGCGGGCCTCTTCAACGCGATCGGTACGAAAGAAACCAAGAGCGGCTTCGTGCGGTGGGGTTATCCGCGCTGGTGGAACATCCCTACCGGGGCACTGGAGATGACCGGCGCCGTGCTGATAGCATTTCCCGCCACCCGCCTCCTTGGCCTAGTGCTCGGGGCGGTAATCATTGCCGGTGCGCTTATTACCGTGCTGCGGCACCGCGATTTTTCCCACCTGGTGCCAATTGGTGTCTTCGTCGCCATGATTGCCCTTGCTGCGACTGATCTTGGGGGTCGGCATTGATGAGCGGGAGGAGGCGTTAGTCGATACAGGTACGACCCGTTCCGGCGGCAGTTTGCGGGCATTGCGGAGCCGCGGCATACCGGCGCAGCAGATCTTGCATCGAATTTGGGCTAGCGAAGGTCATGCTGTGAGCGACCGGTCGCCATCCCGCAAGCGTGAAATGATATTCCGTCATGGTTGTATGAAAGGCGATGCCACCATGCTCCACTGCAATGATGGCGCAGGTCGCACTGACGGCGGCAATGCCGAATCTCTGGCGTGGTAGGTTTGCCACGAGCGCGTCCCCACTGTTGAAGTCAGCGCCGCGATCGGCAATGCCGTCCAAACCATCGGTATTCTTCGGCAACACCTGCCGCAGCGTCGGTGCGAGCAGCGTCAATGAACGAACTTCTGATAGCGCAACACCCGAACACGGGCTGTCGGCGAACGACGGCGCACACAGAATGCTGCCAACGGCACCGGCGAGCGCAGCATGGCGGAGCATCGCGGTAACCATAGTAGAGATTCTATATAGGGTAGGTTGTCACGTCAACAAAGGTGGCTGAGGATGCGTTAACCCAAAGCCGTCCATCAAAGCAAACCGCGCTCGGCAAAGGACATGCACCGGTCACCCCCGACGATGAGGTGATAGAGCACCCGGACATCCACCAGCGCCAGGGCGTCGCGCAGCCGCTGGGTGATGAGCTCGTCGGCCTGGCTGGGCTCAGCCACGCCCGAAGGATGGTTGTGCGCCAGGATCACCGCCGCGGAGTTGCGCGCCAGGGTCTGCCGGACCACCTCGCGGGGATGGACGCTGGCGCCATCAATGGTGCCCCGAAACAGCTCCTCGAAGGCTATGAGCCGATGCCGGGTATCC
>DASZCK010000007.1:0-6841 GCA_035943195.1 Steroidobacteraceae bacterium | reverse complement strand
GGATCACTTCACCCTCATTGATGAACAGCGGCACGCGTACCACGGCACCGGTCTCGAGTTTCGCGGGCTTCTGACCGCCGGTGGCGGTATCACCGCGCAGGCCCGGATCGGTCTCCACGATCTTTAATTCGATGTGCGAGGGCGGGGTGACCTGCAGCGGCTCGTTGTTCCAGAGTGTCACGATGCAGGTGGTCCCGTCCTTGAGCCAGATGGCGTTGTCGCCCACGGCCGCCTTGCCGGCGGTGTACTGCTCGAAATTCTCCGGCACCATGAAAATCCAGAAATCCCCGTCCTGGTAGAGGTACTGCATGTCCATGTCGACCACGTCGGCGGCATCCACCGAATCGCCCGACTTGAAAGTGCGTTCAATGGTGCGCCCGGATTTGAGATTGCGGACCTTGACGCGATTGAAGGCCTGGCCCTTGCCCGGCTTTACCATCTCGTTTTCGACTATCGAGAAAGGCTCGCCGTCCAGCAATATCTTCATGCCGGACTTGAATTCGCTGGTGTTGTAACTGGCCATTTCCTTCTCGCAGTGCCGGCCCCAAAATGGGCCGCGAATGATACCGGCAACCACCCCTGGCCGCCACCCGGCCCCCCTTTCCACCTGGCAGCACGAGCTGGCCGGCGCCATTACCGACCCCGACGCCCTGGCACGGGCGCTGGGCCTGGACCCCGGGCTGTTTCCTGCCGCCGGGCAGGCAAGCAAGCTGTTCCGGCTACGGGTGCCCTTGAGCTTCGTACGGCGGATGCGCCACGGGGACCCTGCCGACCCCCTGTTGCGGCAGGTCATGCCGCTGGCGGCCGAATTGGTCGAGCGACCCGGTTTCGGGTCCGATCCGCTGGCTGAACATGCGGCGTTCAAGGCCCCGGGATTGCTGCAGAAGTACCAGGGCCGGGCGTTGCTCATCGCCACCGGCGCCTGCGCCATCAACTGCCGCTACTGCTTCCGGCGCGAGTTCCCCTATTCCGAACAGATCGGCAACGACGCATTGGGCCAGGCACTGGCCGCGATCGCCGCCGATCCGGGTATCGAGGAGGTGATCCTGAGCGGCGGGGATCCCTTGAGCCTCAGCGACGGCCGTCTGCGGGCCCTGACCGACCTGTTGGCGCCGATCCCACACCTGCGGCGCCTGCGGGTGCACACGCGGCTGCCGGTGGTGCTGCCCTCGCGGGTCGATGCCGGTCTCGTCAGATGGCTGCGTGAGCTGCCATGGCCGGTGGCGGTAGTGCTGCACGTCAATCATGGCAACGAAATCGATGACAGTGTGCGTGCGGCCTGCGCCAGTTTGCGTGCCACCGGCGCGACCTTGCTGAATCAGGCGGTGCTGCTGCGTGGAATCAACGACTCGGTCACCACCCTGGCGGATCTGTCGCAGCGCCTGTTTGAAGCCGGTGTGGTTCCCTACTACCTGCACCTGCTCGATCGCGTGCGCGGCGCGGCGCACTTCGAAGTTGCCGAAGCAACCGCACAGCAGTTGATTGGGAGTCTCGCCGCAACGCTCTCGGGGTATCTGGTGCCGCGCCTGGTGCGTGAAGTGCCCGGCGGCCCGGCAAAAATCACTGTGCCGCCACAGTTTCCGCCTTGGAAAATGTGAGACCCGTCGCACGCGGGAGCGCCGGGGCCCGGTGCTAGACTGGACTGCGAAAAACCGTGGCGCCGCGCAGCGCCGGTACCAGGATGTGCCTTTGTCCGAGCAGACCGCAGTTCCATTGATCGTACTGTCCGCCACGCGGGATCCCGTCGAGGTGATCAACAGTGCGCTGCGCAAGGCGGGTCATGCCGCGCATTGCACGTGGATTCCGGCCCTGCGCGATCTCGGGGATGCCCTGACTCAGCTGAACCCTGACCTGATCCTGCACTTTGAGCCCAGCAGCGAGGACCTCGTGGCGGCGGTCGCGGTGCGCGACCAGCTCGCACCGCTGGTCCCGCTGATCGTGGTCGATGACTCGGTGACCGAGGGACGCATTGCCGATGGCATGGCCAAGGGCGCACGCGATGTGGTCTCGTCCAGCAGCCCCGAACGCCTGCAGGCGGTACTGACGCGCGAACTGCGCTCGCATCGCATCGAGCGCGCCCTGGAAAACACGCTGCGCACCGCCCGAGACGCACGCCGTCAGCTCGCCTCGGTGCTGCAGCATTCCAACGACGCCATCGCCCAGGTCCAGGAAGGCATTCTGGTCGATGCCAACTCCTCGTGGCTGGAACTGTTCGGCTACGAGCTTGGGGGAATCGCCGGCCAACCGGTCATGGACTATTTCGAGGAGACCACCCACGCGGCGCTCAAGGGTGCGCTCGCTGCCTGTCTGCAGGGTCGCTGGAGCAATCATCCGCTGAGTACGGAAATCCGTTTTGCGGATGGCGCGCACCGTCCGTTTGACCTGGTGCTGGCGCTGGGTGAACACGACGGCGAACCCTGCGTGCAGCTGATCATCGCCTCGCGCAAGAACGAGGCGCACAAGCTCGAGGAAGTTCTCGCCGATGCGATGCGCCGCGATCCGGCCTCCGGCCTGCTCTATCGCACGCCGCTGCTGGCGGCGGTGTACGAACAGTTGGCCGAACCGGTGCGCGCAGGCGTGCGCTACTTTGCCGTGGTCAAGCCCGACAAATTTGCCACGGTCGAACGCGACGTGGGTCTGACCGCCAGCGAGGATGTGCTGTGCGCCTTCACCGCCCAGGTGCGTGAGGGCCTGCATGCCAATGAAATCATCGGTCACCTGGGCGGCACCAGCCTGCTGGTGCTGCTGGAGCGCGGCAACGAGCATGACATCGAAGCCTGGGGCGCCCAGCTGGTGGCGCGGGTCGCGCGCCAGGTGGTGGCGGTCGCAGAAAAGACCCTGTCCATCACCTGCTCGGTGGGCCTGAGCGTCGCGCCGAGCAGCGTCACGCGCGCAGACACCGATGCCGCGATTGCCGATGCGCTCGACGCCTGTACCAAGGCACAGGCGCGCGCGGGCAACCAGGTCGCCCTCTCCGACAAGGCCGACAACGATACCCGCGTGAAGGCCTACGACCAGGTGTGGGTCAAGCACATCAAGGCTGCGCTGATGGAGAACCGCTTCCGTCTGGTGCAGCAGCCCATCGCGAGCCTGCAGGGCGGCGATCAGGCCATGTTCGACGTGCTGCTGCGCATGCTGGACACCAACGGCAAGGAAGTCCTGCCCGGCGAGTTCATGCCGGCCGCCGAACGCAATGACCTGTTGAAGAACATCGATCGCTGGGTGGTGGGCGCCTCATTGTCATTCGCCGCGCAGCGCAAGCCGACCTGCCTGTTCGTGCGCCTCTCGCATGAGACGCTCAAGGACGCATCATTCCTGGGCTGGGTCGACAACCAGATTCGCGCCACGCGCTCGGATCCGCATCGGCTGTGCTTTCAGGCCCACGAGGACATCGTGGCCACCCAGCTGGATCGCGTGCAGAAGCTCAGTACCGAGCTGCGCAGCCGCGGTTTCAAATTCGCCATCGAGCGCTTCGGCTCGGGCCGTGACCCGAAGGGTCTGCTCGAGAGCACCGCCATGGACTTCGTCAAGATCGACGGCGCCCTGGTGCAGGCGCTGACCAGCAGCCCGGATATGCAGCAAAAGGTGCGCACGCTGGTGGAACAGGCCAAGTCGCGCAATATCGAGACCATCGCCGAGCGCGTCGAGGACGCCAACACCATGGCGGTGCTGTGGCAGCTGGGCGTGCAGTACATCCAGGGCTACCTGGTGCATGCACCCGAAGAGATCGTGCTACGCGGCTAGCTGCGGGGCGACTTCGAA
Organism: Steroidobacteraceae bacterium; assembly: GCA_035943195.1. GTDB lineage: Bacteria > Pseudomonadota > Gammaproteobacteria > Steroidobacterales > Steroidobacteraceae > DAIDKA01. Next base: position 3,079 of record DASZCK010000007.1, on the reverse strand, counting down.
GGCGAACAGGCGCGCGGACTGCTGCGCGAACTCCAAGGCCATGTCGCCGAACATCATGTGGCAGAGAAAGAAGTTGCCGCCCGCCGCCGCAGTCTGCGCCCGCACATAGTCGGCCACGCGCTGTGGGCTGCCGGCGATGCCCATGCCGTGTGCCTGCAGTTCGTCCCATTGCAGCGGCATCGATACCGGCAACGGCGTACCGCGTCGTTCCCACAGTGCCGCCAGGGAGGCGCGCCAGCGCGGGAAGGCCGCGCGCGCCGCGGCCTGCGCCTCAGCCTCGGTCTCGGCCACCACCACGTGGCGGCACAGGCCCATGAAGGGCAGATCCTGCGCCGCGCGACCCAGGGTCTGCCACTCCTGCCGATAGCGCTCGAAGGCGATGCGCGCCGCCGCCGCGGCCCGCAATGACACCACGTTGGCGGCAACGCCTGCCGCCCATACCGCGCTTTCCGGATTTCCCAGCCCGTACCACAGCGGCGGCCGTGGCTGCTGCAGGCATTTCAGCACCATCGGAAAGTCACGGACCCGGAAGTGCTCGCCCTTGAAATCGACCTTGGATGAGGTCAGTGCCGCGAGCACGATGTCGCGCGCTTCCTCATAGCGCTGCTGCGTGGTCGCCGGATCCACGTCGTACAATTCCTGCTCCAGCGTCACGGCACCGCGCCCCATGCCCACCTGCAGGCGCCCACCGCTCATCTGGTCGAGCATGCAGATTTCCTCGGCCAGGCGCATCGGATGATAGAGGGCCGCCACATATACCAGCGGGCCGAAGCGCAGTTTGCGGGTGCGCTGCGCGACCGCGGCGAGGAAGACGTTGGGCGAGGGCGCGAAACCCAGCGGCGTGCCGTGATGCTCCGCCACGTGGTAGGAATAAAAGCCCAGCTGATCCAGTGTCTCGGTGAAACGCAGACGCGCTTCATAGTGCTCATGCGCCGTACGGCCGCTGTCATCGACGTGGTCCATGACGCCGAACTTCATGTGCAATCCTCGCGCTGCTGTCAGGACTGGCGCTTCAGCAGCCACTGCGCCAGGAGGCGCAGCGGATCGGCGCGGCTGCCGAACGGCGCCAGTGCTTCCAGCGCCTCATCGTGCAGTCGTTGCATACGCTGCTGCGAGGCGGCGACGCCGATGACGGCCGGATAGGTGGGCTTGGCGCGGGCGCTGTCGGCACCGGTGGCTTTGCCCAACGTCGAGACATCTCCGAGCACGTCCAGCAGATCGTCCTGAATTTGAAAGGCGAGCCCGATGGCGGTGGCGAAGCGGCTGAGATTGTCCGCGAGTGCCGCACTCAAGGTGGGGACGCAGGCGGCCGCCATCATCACGCTGACCTTGATGAGAGCTCCGGTTTTGCGGGCATGCATCTGTTCGACTTCGGTGATGCCGATTGCCTGTCCCTGCACGCTCAGGTCGATGGCCTGACCACCGGCCATGCCGAACGTGCCGCTGGCCTCGGCCAACAGATCGATGAGCTTCAGTCGAATCGCCGCGTCTGCCGGCAGCTGCGGATCGCGCGCCAGCAGCTGAAAGGCCAACGGCTGCAGGGCATCACCGACGAGCACGGCGGTGGCCTCATCATAGGCCTTGTGGCAGGTGGGGCGGCCGCGGCGCAGGTCATCATCGTCCATGGCCGGCAGGTCGTCATGCACCAGGGAGTAGACATGCACCAGTTCGATGGCGCAGGCCGCGGCCTCGACCTGCTCGTCCTCCAGGCCCAGGGTGCGGCCGGTGGCGAACACCAGCGCCGGGCGGATGCGCTTGCCCCCGCCCAGAACACTGTACCGCATGGCCTCATGCAGTCGGGTCGGGATCTCATCGGCGGCTGGCAGCCGGCTCGCCAGCGCCTGCTCCATGCGCGTCTGCCACAAGGTCAGCTGCTGACCGAAGGCGGCAAGATCGCCGCGCACCTGCGTCGTCAAAGCAAATCACCCTCGATCTTGCGATCGGGACGCTTGATGGCGTCGACGGAAATCATGACTTCGCTGGGCGCCGGGGCGGCGCCCCCCTCGAGATTGAGCGCCAGGTCCGGCGCCATCGGCCCGGAGACCCGCGGCCCGCGCAGCGAGGTCAAGAGCGCCTTCAGGGGATGCCGGAAGGCATCATTGACGGCCGTGCCTTCGAAGCCGCAATGCGCCATGCAGTTGTTGCACTTGGCATTGTTGCCGATGCCGTACTTATCCCACTCGGTGTCCTCGATCAGGGACTGGTAGGTGGGCGCATAGCCCTCATCGGAGAGCAGGTAGCAGGGGCGCTGCCAGCCGAACACGTTGTAGGTCGGATTGCTCCAGGGCGTGCAGGCGTAGGTCTGATTGCCCGCCAGGAAATCCAGGAACAGCGAGGAATGATTGAAGGTCCAGCCGCGCTTGCTGCCATCGGCCTTCTGGCCTTGTTTCTGGCGTTTGAACACTTCGCGGAACAGGCGCTTGCTGGCGCTGCGGCCCAGGAATACATCCTGGCGCGGTGCATGTTCGTAGCTGAAGCCCGGGGACACGGTAATGCCCTCGATGCCCAGCGTCATGGCGGTATCGAAGAACTGCGCCACTTCGTCCGGATTCTCGCCGCTGAACAAGGTGCAGTTGATGGTAACGCGGAACCCCTTGGAACGGGCCAGGCGAATGGCGGCCACCGCCTTCTCGTAGACGCCCTCGAGGCACACCGACTCGTCATGGCGTTCCTGGTTGCCGTCCAGGTGCACCGAGAAGGTGAGGTACTTCGAAGGCTGGTACTCGTCAATATGCTTGGCCAGCAGAATGGCATTGGTGCACAGGTAGACGAACTTCTTGCGCGCCACGATGCCGGCGACGATCTGCGGCATCTCCTTATGGATGAGCGGTTCGCCACCGGGGATGGAGACCATCGGGGCGCCGCATTCATCGACAGCCTTCAGGGCATCCTCGAGGCTCACCCGCTTCTGCAGGATTTCCTTGGGATAGTCGATCTTGCCGCACCCGGCGCAGGCCAAGTTGCATTGAAACAACGGCTCGAGCATCAGCACCAGAGGATAATGACGGTCACGACGCAGCTTGCGGCCGGCGATATAGGTAGCGACCTTGAACTGCTGAATCAACGGAATGCCCATGCG
>DASZCK010000006.1:0-10422 GCA_035943195.1 Steroidobacteraceae bacterium | reverse complement strand
GAGGTAGAAGTGGCGGATCAGGCGTTCAATCATCGCCTCGTCGATGTCGGCCTGCGGGTCAGGGCTCATGCCCGCCTCCCCTTTTTCGCACGTAGTCCGCCAGAATGAGCGCGTGATTATGAGCGACATCGCGCGCGGCGTAGAGCAAAGTCACCGGGCCGCGCTTCGAGAGCGTACCGAGCTCCAGAACGGCCGCTTTCTGTGCCGCAAGTTCGCTGCGATAGCGGCGGCCAAACTCGCGCCACCGCGCCGGGTCATGATCGAACCACGTCCGTAGCTGCGGGCTCGGCGCGATCTCCTTAAGCCATAACGTCAGCGCCGCCTTTTCCTTGCGCAGGCCACGCGGCCACAAGCGGTCCACCAATACGCGCGCGCCGTCATGCGTATCCGGCGGGTCGTACACGCGCTTGACCCGAATGTCGGAAGCCGGTGTGGACCGCGTCATTGCACTGAGTTTAGCAGAACCCAGGGCGGACGCCGGCCGTGCGGACGCCATGCCTCAGGCCGAAAGCCCGAGTGCCAGCGCACAGGCTCCGAGTTCATCGATCCGCTGCGCGCCCGGCGCAACCGCGGCATCCCATTGCGGTCCCAGATGCTCCGCCAGAGCCTTCGCCGCCTGCGCGCGCATGCGCTGTTCGACCGGGCGGCGTCGCGATTGGGTGCGCGCTTCATGGGCCATGTCGGAACAGGCCGCCACCCGTGCCGCCGCCTCATGGCGTCGGTCGGCACAGGCCAGGCAGGTCATCGCATCGAGTACCTTGTACAGCTCGCGGGTGTCGAGCCGCGCTGCCAGTTCATGGATCTCGGCGCCGGTGGCGCGGGCCTCATCGAGCTCGCCACGAATCAGGAGTGCGCTGAAGATCAGCGCCAAGAGTTCAAACTGGGTTTCCCGACTTCCCAAATGACGCAGGCTCAACAGTATGGGCCGACCCAGCTGCAGCGCACCGGCTACATCGCCGCAAGCGATGTCGAGTTCGACGATGCTGACGGTCGCCACCAGCGCCTGTCGTTCACTGGTCGTCAAGGATAGGCGCACCGCGCGCTGATAGGCGGTGCGCGCCGCCACGAAGGATCCCGCTTCCATCAGCATGGCGCCTTCGGTCAGGGCGCCATGGGCCAGCAGCCGCGCCGGCCAACCCGGGTCTTCAAGTTGCTTGGCGGCGGTGAATGCCGCACGCGCCGCGGGTGCCGCGACCCGCCAGTTCGCGGCCAGCTGCATCAAGGCGAAGTAATGCGCGCGGGGCTCATTCGTCACCGCATACATCTCGGCGGCCAGCTCCGCGGCATAACGCGCTCGATCACGCTGCCAGGTGGAGTCATAGGCACCGATCGCCTCCCAGAAGCGACCGATACGTTTGCGCGGCAGGGTATCGTTGAGCTGGGCGAGTGTTCGTGCATAGCGTGCACGGCCTTCCGCATGCAGGTCCATCTCCACAAACAGCGGCCACGCCGACCCGAACAACGCCACGGCAAGTTCACTTTCGTTGCGAATGGCCCAATCCATCGCGGCACGCACATTGGCCAGTTCCGGCTCGTAGCGGTGCAGCCAATTGGCTTCATCCAACGACCAGTATTCGCCGTAGGCCACATCGAGCAGCTCCAGCACCGTGGCGGCCATGCGCTCCCCGGCCGCCTCCAGATCACCGGCCGCGACCAGCCTGTCGAGCGCGTAGGCGCGCGCGGTTTCGAGCAGCGCGTAGCGCGGCGGATCCACCGCCAATGCGGCGACCAGCGAACGGTCCACGAGCCGACCGACCAGATCGATTGCCTCGGCGGAATCGATGTCGCTGTCGGCGACGCAACGGGCAGCCGCATTGAGGGAAAAGCTGCCGGCGAAGGTACCGAGGCGATTGAAGACGCGCTGTTCCCCCGGCATGAGCAGGCCGTAGCTCCAGTCGAAGGCGGCGTGAAGCGCGCCATGGCGGGGGTCGGAATGGCGGCCAGCGCCGCGCAGCAGCCGGAAGCGGTCATCGAGCCGCTCGAGGAGATTGGCAAGCCCCAGCGCGGGAACCCGCGCCGCCGCGAGCTCCAGCGCCAGGGGAATTCCATCGAGCCGTCGGCAGATTGTGCTCACCAGTGCTGCATTCGCCTCGGTCAGCTGAAATCTTCGATCAGCCGCTGCTGCGCGTTGTGCAAACAGCATGACGCCCGGATAGTTCGTGGCCTCATCGGCGGGGATGTCCGCTGCGGGCACCGGCAGCGTGGTGAGGCGGTAGACCAGTTCCCCGGCAGCCCCGAGCGGAGCCTGACTGGTGACCAGTGCACGCAGCGCCTGGGTCTGCGAGATCAGGTCCGCCAGCGGTGCGGCCAATGTGTCGCCGAGGTGTTCGGCGCAGTCCAGGATCAGCAGCAGCGGCACATCTTCCAGTGCCAGTTTCAGTGCCGAAAAGGCGTCCTGGCCCTCCGGGAGCGCCAGGCCGAGTGCCACGGCAATCGCCGAGTAGACGAGCGGTATCTGCTCCAGGGGTCCAAGCGCGACCCATGCCACCGCGGCTTCCGGTACCGCGCTCTCTCGCGCCAGGATCTCCTGCGCCAGCCGGCTCTTGCCAACCCCGGCGATGCCGACGACGGTCACGAGCGATGAGCGCGTGAGCGCCTCCTGGACGCCGCGCACATCGCTGTCGCGTCCGATCAAAGGCCCCAAACGATTCGGCCACGTGCGCCGTGGTATCGAAAGTCGCGACGCAGCCGCTGGGCGTTCCCTGCTCGGCGCGCCTGCTGCGTCGGCGGCAGCCGCCGGCGCGACCGCAAGTTCAAGGCGATAACCGAAACCCGGCACCGTGCGAATGGCACCGGCACCGAGCACACGTCGCAGACTTGCAATCTGCGCCGGAAGATTGTTTTCATCGACGACGAGACGCGGCCAGACGCGCTCGAGCAGCGTGTTCTTATGGACCAGTCGCCCTTGTTGCTCAACCAGAACCAGCAGCAGATCAAACGCGCGTGCACCGATCTCAACGGGCTTGCCGGCGACACACAGCTTCCGCTCCGTCGGGTAGATCTCAAATGCTCCGAGGCGTATGCAGTCCATTGCGATGACTATACCTGCTGGTTTTAGCCGGCATAGCAACAATTCATGGTGATTTCAGGACGGTTTCAAGACCCGAACAACGAGTCGCGCGATTCTGCAGTCACGCGCTGCGGTGCTGTTGACGGCCAAGGCGCCCGACTCGAAATCAATACTGGGAGAATGCAATGAAGAATTTTACAGCCCTGTTCGCCGTGGTCGGATTCGCTGCTCTCATGGGCGGCAATGCCGAAGCGGCCACCCCCACCGATGTCCCCACCGAAACCGTGCGCTATACCAATCCGGGTGCGGCCGACACCCATGCTGTAGCCGCTCTCTATGATCGCATCAACGCTGCCGCCGGCAGAGTGTGTGGTCAGCGACTCGCACCCGGCTCGGCCTTCGTCTCGCGCCCCTGGCGCCAGTGCGTGCACAGCGCGATGCGCGCTGCGCTGGGCACTATCAACGCTCCGGCTGTGACCAACTATGCCGCGGCACAAGGTGTGGTTGGGTACGACTCGGCCATTGCCCGCCGCAATTGAGGGGCGCACCCAATCGAATGTAAGCTATTGAATCCTCACCGGTTCCCCGCGGGTGGGCACGGCATCCGGTCGGTTTTAGAAAATTTTCAGATGCGCTTCAAGACAAGCCGACTCACTCGCGGGAGACTGTCGACCTACACCTAGCAAGACCAGGAGAGCATCGTGCCAAAGTTTGTCATCGAGCGTGAGATCCCCGGAGCCGGCAAAATGACTCCGCTTGATCTGAAAGCGATCTCCAAGAAGTCGTGCGGTGTGCTGAGCAGCCTGGGCCCGAGCGTGCAGTGGATTCAAAGCTACGTCACCGGTGACAAGATCTATTGTATTTATCACGCCGCCGATGAATCACTGGTGAGAAGACACGCCGAGCTCGGCGGGTTTCCGGCCAACAAGATCTCCCAGGTGATGAACGTCATCGATCCTGCGACGGGCGAGTAGCCACGATGTCGGGCCGAATCGCCTAGGGCCGAAGAGTGAGAGACGCGTAGACGAGCGAGACGCTGGTCCAGACTCCAAAGGCGAAGTACAGCGTCATCCACGGCACCTCGCTCTTCCACACCTCCCAGCGATAGCACACGACGCGACGCTGGGAGGCGTCAATCAGGCCGCTAGCGATGCTCAGGTAGTGGCGCCCGTTCGCCTGATCAGCACGCCATCGTGACCAGTAGGCCGGAACATCGAAAAGGAATATATACGCGACGTAGGCGGCGCCCCCGACGCACCAGGTAATGATCGGTACCGACAGTCCCGCAACGCGGTGCGGTTCCATCACCAGTAGGCAGGCGATCACCACCATCGCTGACACTGCCCACAGTGAATTCTCCAGCGCGTGCGCGCGCTGCGCCGTGGTCAGGACGGCATACCAGGAGCACAGCTCGGCGAGCACGATGAGCGGCACAATGGCCTGCGACAGCATTCGACCCGGCAGGCTATCGCTCAGCACCGCCATGTGGTGCAGCAGCAGCGCCCATTGGGCCGCGAAACAGAGTTCTGCGATGGTGGCGACCGACCGGCCGACCAAGACGCTGGACAATCGGGAATCGACCAGCACCACCCGCGGGATGTCGTACACCGGCAGTACCGAACGAAATGCGCATCCGACCACGTACGCGGCCGACAACAGCAGCTGCGCCTGGCTCCAGGCGCTGAAGCCGCCCGGGCTCATGCTATGGACGTGCGTGACGGCAATGGCCGACAGCGACCAAACGACGATGTTCAGTGCCGCGATGCCACACAACAGCGCATGCCACCGCGCTACCGCCCGCGACTTTATGTCTTGTGCCTGCCGCGCCCAGTAATTCGCCACTGCGCGGCCGAGCCGATTGCCACCCTTTGTTGCACCGAGTGCTTGACGATTGTCCACACCGTCTTGTTAACACGACCCGGGGGAGCGGGCAATCAGCGCGCGCCCGGATATAATGGCCCGTCCAGGAGGGCGCCGATCATGCAGAGCATCACTCCCTGTCTCTGGTTCGACGGCACCGCCGAAGCGGCGGCCAGGTTCTACGCCTCGGTTATTCCGGATAGCCGGGTCGATTCCGTGCATCGCGCCCCCAGCGACTATCCCGCCGGCAAGGCCGGCGACGTATTGATGGTCGACTTCACCCTGATGGGTCAGGCCTTCGTCGGACTCAACGGTGGTCCCGGGTTCCGCTTTAGCGAGGCTATATCGTTTCAGATCCCGGTGCAGACGCAGGAGCAGGTTGAGCGCTTTAGCAATGCGCTGTCTGCCGTACCCGAGGCCGAGCAATGCGGGTGGGTCAAGGACCGTTTCGGTGTGTCATGGCAGATCGTCCCCGAACAGCTCATCCGCCTAATCAGCGGTGGCGACTCGGCTCGGGCCAAACGCGCCTTCGAAGCCATGATGACCGTGAAGCGCATCGATATCGCCGCGCTTGAGCGCGCCGCAGGGCCCGCCATCAAATAGCCGGCTTCACCACCATCAAGTAGAAGATGACCAGCACACCGGTAAACGCCGGCCATCCGAGGCCGAACCACCACCGATAATATAGGTAATACACATTGGGCAACGCAGTGCCCTGGCGCCGCGCTTGGGCCGCGAGATCGCGCATCCGGATCTGCAGCCACACCACCGGCAGCCAGCAACAGCCGACCAATAGGTATAGCGCGATCGACCAACGCAGCCATGACGCCGAGAGCGGAAATCCTACCAGTCGCACCATCGCCAATCCGGTAAGGGGTTGCAGCACGACCGCGCTGGCCGTGAAGATTGCATCGGCGATGACGACCTCGCGTCCGACTGCAGCAATCACCCTCACATCGCCGGTCCTGTGCGCCCGTATGAAAAAGAAGGCAATTCCGGCGCCCATCCCGAACAACACGGTGGACGACACGACGTGCGCCCATTTCAGCCAAAGATAGATCTGGCTCACACAGTCACCTCTTCCGTGCGTGTCGTGATTTTCCACCGGGAAAATTCCGGCGCGAATTCCGCGAGCGTCAAGAACCCGATGCATGAGAACGCGCCGGACTCGAAAACCTCGCCGCGAGCAAGCCGGCGTGCGAGCAGAATGGTGGCCATGCACGGGATTTCCGGTCCGTCCATCGCCGGCGCGGTCAATTGCCAGGTCCGCCGGCGCCGATTCCGGCCGACGCCACCATCGCCGATGACACTGACGCTCATTCCTCCGGTCTCGCCCGCTCGTGAGTCGAAAATCCCGGCCCAACGGTTCAGCCGCACTGCCCACCGCGCCACCGGAAACGGCAGACCTACGCGCCGCAACGCCGCGAGACCCCAGAGCATCAGGTGTTGTGCTGAAAACTCCAGCGCCGCGGCAAACCTCACGGTCTGCAGATCCATCCATCCCCATGTCCTTCGCCATTGCCCGTCTCGCCAGACCGGGAAAGGGCGCCCCAGATAACTGAACACTGCCTCCATTGTTGCGCGACCTCGGGGTGCGCGTTGACCTGGAGCAATGATGACTGCAATGGACTCGAGCGAGGTCAGGCCGCGTCGCAGCTCTTCGACCACCGCCGATGACAGTGCCGGCAGGGTACTCGCTCCGCAGATTGCCACCCGGCCGGCTTTCACCGCCTGTTCGTTCATCGCCGCGGCAAACCCCGCAATGAACTGGCGCCCATCCGCGAGATCCACGTAGTGCGATCCGGCAGCCAATGCCGCGTTCGCAACTCGATAATCCTGCCCTTGAAAGGGGCCAACACAGTGAATGACGAGTCCGGGGGCAAGCGCCTTGAGCTGCCGTGCAAAGCCCGCCGCATGAATATCCAGCCGCACCCCGGGTACGCCGTCCGTGCCTGGCGCGTTTGTGATCCAACGTCCCGCCACCAGTAGTTCGATGCCCGGCTCAGTGCGCAACGCGCGCACAATCCGGCCACCGAAGTTGCCCGCCCCGCCCACTACGACGACGCGCATGCTGCAACTACGGGTTCGGCCCGGGCGTCACTTGGTGGCCCGCTTCGCGCCAGGCCTTCATTCCACCGTCCAGTGCCACCGCACCCTGGAATCCCATCTGCCGCAAAGTGGCAGTCGCAAGCGTCGAGATGCGACCGAACTCGCAATAAACAAGAATCCGCCGCGTCGGATCCGGCAACTCATCGTTGACCCGCAGTTCCAGCTGGCCGCGCGGCAGAAGCCGTGCGCGGGGGACATGGCCCGCTTCAAACGCGTCGCGCTCGCGTACATCGAGCACGATCAATTCATCTTTGCCTGATTCCAGGCATGCCTTGAGTTCCGCCAGCGACATGAAGGGCACGGTGGCCGCGGCTTCGGAAAGCATCTGCGCCACCGTCTTGCCGCCACTCATATTGGTGCGTAGCGCCTCGGTGACGTGTGTTGGCATGGTCAGGTTGAGGTTGCGCATCATTTCAACGAACGCACCGCGGTCGCGCTTCTGGAGACGGGGATTCTCGGCGAGCTCCTGGCCGATGGTGGAGTGAGTGCGCCCCTTGTATTCGTGAGCGGGAAACACCTTCAGCGCCGGGTCGAGCCGCAGGACTCCTTCAAACAGGCTTTCATGCAAGGCTGCAGCGTCACCACTGGGCAGGTCCGTGCGTCCCGTTGCCCCGATGAGCAGCGTGTCGCCGGTGAAGACACGGTCTTCGACGCATAAGCACATCGAGTCGCGCGTGTGGCCCGGCGTGTGCAGGGCCTGCAGCCGCAGCCGACCCACGATCAGCAGTTCACCGCCCTGCAGCCGCAGATCGACGAAGGGCGCGGGGCTCTCGCGGTGCATGACCACCGGCACGTCGAGCTCGCGCGCCAGCTGCTGGGTTGCCGAGAAGTGATCCGCGTGGGTATGGGTGTCGATGAGATAGCGGATGCGCAGGCCATCCTTTGCGGCCAGCGCCACGTAGCGATCGATTTGGCTGAGCTCCGGGTCGATCAGCGCCGCGGCACAGGTTTCCTCACAACCAATGACATAAGACCGGCAGCCGCCGGCCGCCACTGTTTCGAAAATCATACTTGTGCGCTGCGAGATGCTAACGAGATGAGCCCAGAGACTTATACCTCATTTTCGGTACCGCTCCAGGGCGTTGACAATCGATAACCATGTGGTTATGGTTAATCATGCGCACCGAACCGACAAGTGTGTTCAAAGCATTGGCCGACCCCACGCGCCGCGCCATCTTTGAGCGGTTGAGCCGCAGTGGTGAGCAGACCGTGCATGCGTTAACTGCGCCCTCGGGGGTCTCACAGCCAGCGATATCCAAGCATCTGAATGGCCTTAAATCCGCCGGCCTGGTGCGCGACCGTCGCCACGGTCGTGAAACCTTCTACCGCGTGGACCCGACAGGCTTGGCATCACTGTTCAACTGGATGGATTACTACAGCCATTTCTGGCACGAGCGGTTCGACAAGCTCGAGGATTTGCTCAAGAGGTTGGACCAATGACGACTATTGCCCTTCGCTCAATCGTAGTCGAGAAGGTCCTTCCGCACTCGCGCGAGAAAATCTGGCGCGCTCTGACTGATCCGGTCCTGATCGAGCGCTGGCTGATGCGCAACGATTTCGCGCCCGTCGTTGGCCATCGCTTCAACTTTCACGCGAAGCCCGTCATGGGATGGAACGGCGTGACCGACTGCGAAGTACTCGAGGTGACGCCGCCGTCTCGGCTGGTGTACCGGTGGGATGCCTCCGGTGAGCAGGCCGCGACGGGCCTCAAGTCGACGATTACCTGGACGCTGGTGCCGGTCGACGGGGGTACCCGGGTGCGCATGGAGCACTCGGGCTTTCGGCCGGAGGATGAAGGCGGCTATCGTGCAATGGGCGGAGGCTGGCCCCGGATCGTCGATCGTCTCGGCGAGCTCGCTGGCGAACTGGCTTAGCCGTGCCGTTCCAACAACCACACCAAACGAACTGCTTGCGACCGCGTGCGGTGAGGCCGCACCTCGCGGGCGAGCTCCATTGTTTTGAAGTGTGAATTCAGAAAACTTCCCAAGCCTTCATTCACGACGTAGATGACACCGACTGAAGACCGCCTTCACTCCGTACCTTCGTTGGCAACGCAAAAAGGCCTCGTACCTAGCTTCCACGAGCGCTCACTGAACGATGACGAATGGAGGTGGTCCAAAGTTGAGCGGTGCGACGTCATCACCAATCTTGTAGGTAAACCCTGGCGTCGTACGATCAACCAAAAAAAGTGCCAGAGGGCCGCCAGCCACCTGTGGTTGGGCGAACGCAATCGTCGATGAATCCGGTGACAGCCAAAAGTAGGGAGCAAACACCGACTGCGAGCCAGCTGCATCGAGCGCGGTCGCGATCCCAGGCAGGCTGGGCTGGATAAGAAAGATATCGAACGTTCCCTGAACCCGGGCGTCCACCGTGTACACAATCGCACTGCTGTCCGCGGTGTACTTTACTGCCGGAATAGTCCTGTCGGTCGGGTAGAGGGGACTGATACGCACCAGGTTTGTGGGATTCGCCGTCGTCGCCTCATAAAGTGCCAGACCGGCACTAGTCAGCGCGCTCATCACTACTCGCTGCCCATTCGGACTGAACATGGGCGCACTGAGTTTCGTTCCGGCCGGGAACGCAGAGCCCATCATCACATACGAGCCAAGCTGATCAAGACTGCACAGGTACGCGCTCGCCGCGTAGGCTGACCCAAAGCCACCACTTTCGGTTACTGCCGCGAAGTGACCCGGAGCTGCAACATCGAATCCGGATATTCCCGGACCCGTGCCTGCGAAATAGTTGACCGTTGGGGCAAGCGCAACTTCCACGCGTGGGTTTGTTACATCGACAGCGTAGACACCCTCGGTCACATTGTTTCGACTTGCGATGTACGCGATGCGGGACCCGTCCGCGGGAGCCGCGATCGAAGAGACGGTGTCTCCATTTGCGGGGGTGGGACTCAGTTGGAGAACCCCGCCGCCCGTCGTCATGAACACCATCGAATTCATGCCAAAGTTCGCCGGGGAATGGCTCACATAGAAGATCGTTTGATCTGCATTGCTGAATATGTACTCGTTGACCTGTTCCGTCGCGAACGTCCCGGCATTAACTTGCACCTGCGATGAATCATAGATGCCTCGCAGGAATACCTCCGTGCTGTTGTAGAAACCGGCCACCCCGTCGACCGGTATCAACGCCCAGGCACCGCTGTTGCTCAATACCAATGAACCGCTACCCAGACCTCCCAACCCTGTATCGAACGGGGCGGTCATTGTTGCGTGCAGGTCGGCCGCCACCCACGCCTGCGGCCCGCTGGGCGGCCTGACGTTGTAGATCATTGTTCGGCCATTCGCCGAGACCTGCATCACCGTGGTCGAGTTTGGTGCGATCGGAAAGCTGATGACGGTGGATTGGTTGGTATCGTTGTAAATCACCTGCTGATTCGGTCCTGAGGAGGTGACGTACACGACCTTCTGCAAAGGGTGCACGTCGATTGTGAG
>DASZCK010000005.1:0-13405 GCA_035943195.1 Steroidobacteraceae bacterium | reverse complement strand
CTTCAAGATAGTTGTTCACCCAGCCTTCCAGGCAGGAGCGCTGACAGGGATTGGCCATGGGGTCAGGCGGCGCGGCCGCCGATTGCGCCAATGCGGGCGCGCTCATGAATGCGGCGGTGGCCAACATGACGGCCAGAACGGACCGGACGAGATTCTTCATACGTCTTCCCCCTGCGCAGAGTTCGTGCTCTGACTGATTGTTCATATTATCAATACGATACGGGTCGGGTGAGTATACGCCACCCCTTGCGGTCATAGAGTCGCAACAGTTCCGGACTAGCATTGCCTGTTTTGTCTCCACTAGATCGCATGAACCGCAGGGATTTCGTACGGCTCGGGTGCGCCACGGTCATCGCCACGAAGGCAGGCACAGCGGAGTCTGCCGTCGCACAGCCGGCATCGAAGGCGAACGGATCTCATCCCGAGTACACCCTGCAGATCGCACCGGTGATGGTCGAGCTGGCACCTCAGGTGGTCCTCAGCACCATCGGTTACAGCAACCAGGTGCCGGGGCCCCTGATACGGGTGCGCGAGGGCCAGACAGTTGCTGTGGAGGTTGTGAACGACACGGATGTTCCGGAGTACGTGCACTGGCATGGCCTCCTGGTTCCCTCGGCCGTGGACGGGGTCGAGGAACAAGGCACGCCTCCCGTACCGCCGCATGGTCGGCGCCGCTATACATTCGTGGCCAAGCCCGCGGGTTCACGTTGGTACCACTCGCATACCGAGGCCATGATGGATCTGCATCGGGGCTCCTACACCGGCCAGTTCGGGTTTTTCATGATCGATGCGGCGCAGGACCCGGGCCGCTATGACCAGGAGGTGTTCCTGGCGCTGCGGGAATGGGAGCCCTACCTCAGCACCATGGATCCGGACGAGGACATGGCGGACCCCAGCGACCCGATGCCGGAAAAGCCGGCCAAGCCTGACGTGCGTCCCAACGGGCTCGAAGTCAGTGCCCCGCTTTTTTCGATCAACGACAAGATGCTGGGCGCGGGGGAGCCCCTGCGGGTCCAGGAAGGCCAGCGGGTCCTCATGCACCTCCTCAACGCCAGCGCCTCGCAGATCCACCGTCTGGCGTTCTCCGGCCATCGATTTGTAGTGATCGCGCTCGACGGCAATCCCGTGCCCACGCCTCAGGCGGTGGATGTCATCGAGATCGCCCCGGGTGAGCGGGTGGATGCGATCGTCGAGATGAATCGGCCGGGCGTGTGGATTCTCGGCGAGGTGCGCGAGGTCGCGCGGCGCTCCGGCATGGGTATCGTGGTCGAGTACGCCAATCAGCAGCAGCGCGCGCAATGGGTGCCCCCTCCGAAGGCGCGCTGGGACTACACGATCTTCGGCTCGGGGGCTGGACATCCTCAACCTGACCACATCCTCGACATGATCTTCGAGAAAGTGCCTGGCGGACCCCATGGCATCAATCACTGGCTGGTCAACGGCAAGGAATATCCGCATGAAAAGGAATTCGTGCTGCGGCAGGGAAGGCGCTATCGGCTGGTGTTCCATAATCGCAGTGACGATTCCCACCCGCTGCACCTGCATCGGCACCTGTTCGAACTCGTTGAGCTCAACGGCAAGCCAACCGCCGGCATCAAAAAGGACACGGTGATCGTGCCAGCCTATGGGCGGGCCAGCGTGGACCTGCTCGCCGACCAGCCCGGACTCTCGCTCTTTCACTGCCACATCCAGCAGCACATGGACTTCGGCTTCAAGGCGCTGTTCCGCTACAGCTGACACACCCCCGAAATATCGCAGGGTTGAAATGCGTGTTTGGGGAGGAACACATGAAAATCAGTCGCAGGACATTGCGGACAGCCGTGCGGATGGGAGCGGCCGCCTCGGTGCTGATAATTGCGGCCGCGGCGCAGGCACAGAGTCAGAACGACAACTCGTGGCAGCAGGGCGACCCGTGGCGGTTCGGTGCGCAACCGAACGACAACAAGTGGCCGTATGCGCCGGCCGCGCGTTGGCCCGTGCTGGCGGTGGTGGGCGACGTCGCCTGCCAGCCCGGTGAGACCGAAGCGGAAACCGCAAGTGGTGAGTCCGCGAGTGAAACCTGTAGCGGAGATACCGCGCAGAATCTGTTGGCAACCCAGGCGGCCACTGCAAGGCAAATCGAGAACCTGAAACCCGATCTCGTGGCACTGGTCGGGGATGAGCAATACCAGGTGGGCCAGTATTCGGATTTTGAGAATTCCTACGAGTTGTCGTACGGCGCTTTCAAGTTCATCACCCGGCCCGCGCCCGGCAATCACGAGTTCTACGTGGAGCACAAGGCGATCGGTGTGGCCGGTTACGGCTACTTCTCCTATTTCAACGGCGTGCAGCACAATGCCGACGGCACGGTGATGACGGCCACGATCGCCAACAACCCTGACACCGGCGGTACCTTCACCCAGCCCGTGCCGTATTCGGATGGCCAGGCGGGGCACTTCGAGCAGTCGGGCGGACTCGGGAACACGGTGCCGGCGGGCGGCCCGGTCGGGGTCGGGGACGGCTGGTACTCCTATAATTTGGGGGGCTGGCACCTGATCTCGCTCAACATCGAGTGCGAGACGCAACCGGGCGGCTGTTCGACCTCAGGCGCGTGGTTTGCTGCCGAACTCGCGTGGCTGAAGAACGATCTGGCGACGAATCACTCTTCGTGCACGGTCGCCTACTGGCACCAGCCCACCTACAGCGCCGCCAACAGCTTGAGTGAAGAGGGCACGACTGCGCAGGCCTTCTGGCAACTGCTCTACGCGTACCACGCGGATCTGGTGCTGAACGGGCACGATCACCTCTATGCCCGCTATCGCCCCCTTGACCCGTCCGGGAATTCCGATCCGCGGCGGGGCATTCGCGAATTCATCGTGGGCACGGGCGGTGAGACCCTCGATGCGGTCGCCACGACCGGTACCGCGTCCAATCCAGGCGGCCAATCGAACTTCAACACCGTGAATCTCGAGGCAGCGAGCGGCCAGTTCTGGGGCGTGATGGGCCTGACACTGTTTCCGAACGGCTACGCGTGGGATTTCGAGTCGGCCCTGAAGGACCCCGCGCAGACCGGCGGTGCGGCGACTTACAGTGACAAGGGCGCCGGCAGCTGCCACGGGCCGGGTAGGTATTGAGGTTTCCCTACCGGATCCCCCTTCGTGAGACACCGCGAAGGGGGATTTCTTTTTTCGGGAAGATGGTGCGGCGCGATACCCTGCTCCCGCTTTTGAACCGTCAAAAGGCGATCGCCGCTATCCTATAAGTCATCCGACCTGGACACGCGAGCAGGTGTCGAATGCATGACCTAGCCATTGTCCGCGGGCTGATTCTGGCAGCCGCACTCTTCGGTTGCTCGGTCTGCACCACAGTCGCCGCCGAGAAGCCGGCGTGGGCCTTTTTCGTTCCGGCTTCCAAACCGGACGCTTCGAATGCGACGCCGGAATCAAACGGGCACAACCCCTGGCGCCCGCCCGGCAGCCACCGCTCCTATACTCTCAGCCAAATACAGGATCCGCTGAACCCACCGGACTGGTATCCGGCGGAGCACCCCGCGATGCCGGACATCGTGGCGCATGGCTCACGCGCGGGATCTCCGGCTCCGCCGCGTCTGCCGTGTGCGCTGTGTCATCTGCCCAATGGATCCGGGCACGTCGAATCCGCATCGCTGGCTGGGCTGTCCGCGGCTTACATCATTCAGCAGTTCGCGGACTTCCGAAGTGGCGCACGCCGAATTTCGGTGGGCAATCCACAAGCGATCGCGTTGCTCACGACCATGAAGAAGAGTTACACCGACGCTCAGGTACGTTCTGCCGCGCAGTACTTTGCCTCGCTCAAGCCCCGACAGTGGATCCGGGTGGTCGAGACCTCCACCGTACCCAAATCAGTCGTCAGTCCGGAAACGCTCATGCGGACGGCAACTCCCGAGGGCGCCACCGAAGCACTTGGCCAGCGCATCGTGGAGTTGCCCATCAGCACCGTCGGACTCATCAATCGCGATTCGCACTCAGGATTCATCGCCTACGTACCGCGCGGCAGCGTCGCCGCGGGCAAGATGTTGATTACATCAGGCACCGGGAACGGGGCGCCGCCCTGCGCCACCTGCCATGGGGTCGGCCTTACGGGTATGGGTGATTTCCCGCCCATTGCCGGTCGCCCCCCGAACTACATGGTGCGCCAGCTGTGGGGCTTCCAGAGCGGCGAACGTCATGGGGGTCTGGCCCCGCTGATGCAATTGGTCACTTCGAAGTGGACCGCCGCCGACATGCTCGACGCCGCGGCTTACCTCGCATCGCTTCCCCCTTGATGACCAGGGCGTCGCTGCGACCCATTCGCTGTGTGCGGTCGGCCGCTACGCAAGGCCCTCCGCCTGGCGCGCCGCCACCACATGCGGCCGGGCGGCAACCCGTTCATTGTGGCGTTTCAGTGCCGGCCACTGCGTCAGGTCTATGCCGACGTGACCGGTCCAGGTCAGCACGACGTACAGATAGGCATCCGCCACCGTGAACTGCGAGCCCATGAGGTAGCTATTTGAACCTAGGGCTTTTTCGATCCAGTCGAGCCGCTTCTTGAGGTTGCCGCGCGCGAGGTTCTTGATTTCTTCGCCGTTCGCTGGATTGAAGAGCGGTGAGAAGCTTTTGTGCAGTTCTGAGTTGATGTAGGCCAGCCATTCGATCAGCCGATAACGCTCAAACGTTGCCGCCGGTGGCGCGAGCTTTGCCGACGGATTGAGGTCGCCAATGTAATTGAGGACTGCGACGTTCTCGGTGAGGATTTCGCCGTTGTCGAGGCGCAGCACCGGGACATAGCCTTTTGAATTAATGGCGTTCAGGTCCTCCCCCGACGACGTCTTGCGGGTCTTATGGTCCACTTCGACGGCCTCGAACTTGACGCCCGCTTCATTCAGTGAAATGTACGAAGCAAGCGAGCAGGCGCCTTTCAGGTAATAGAGTTTCATGAACGTCTCCTTCTAAGGTGTAGAGCGGGAGCGAAGGGAAGGGCGGCCCCGCAAGGTTACCCGATCTTTGTATGGGGGACGGTCGTTGCCGAATGGACGGTGCGGACAGCCAGGTCCAAGATTCCCCGGTCTTCCTCAAAATCCCGGGAGTTCATCGTGGGCCTGGCTGCTGCCAGGCTCCCTTGCTACCTTTTCTTTCCTGCAAGTACCCGGCGAGGCCGCTGCTTGGCCGATACGGATTTGATGATCAGGGCGTGCTGGCCTTCCGGGGGGAGTGGCGTCTTTGCTCGTTTCAGGGCTTCGTCCATTAGCGCACGCACTTCGGGTCTATCGAGGGCAGCGGCACTTTCAAGACGAATGCTGCGCACGACAGTGCCGCTGCCACGCAAAAGGCGATGCGGATCCGGCAGCCCGGCGCCCTGAAGAAAAAAGAGACTCAGGCCCCTTGCTTGAGCGGCCAGCGAGAATATCGCCTGCCCCGTCTTGTCGTTCGGCCCATAGCCGATGACGAAGAAGTTGTAGTTGTCGTACACCAGTTCCAGCGCCTGTGGCAGGCGTCTGCGCATCGTTACACGGGCTGCACGAATGAGCGTCGCCATCTGGGGCGTAAATTTGGCGATAAAGCCGGCAAGCTGTCGTTCGGGAGTTTGAACCATTTCTACCTACCGCAGCCAGTCGCTATCGCCGAGCCTTCTATGATCTGGAAGTATCACCCCGGCATAGAGTAACCGCTGCGGATTCGCGGCGGCAGGGTCACGCAGCGGGTGAGCGAAGACGGTGATCCGATCGCCGATGGCCAGGGTGTCGTGCGTCCATCCCGCATCCATCATGGCCGTCGGCGCCATCATCTCGACGGTCCATTTTCCTTGAGCGCCGTCTTTTGTTGTGCCCACGATGACAATTGCGGCATGCGGATTGAGCCAGCGGAACTCCGCGACGGTGCCTGAGATCTCGACGATCAGGTGGCTGTCGAAGAGCCCCGTGGAGTGGTGCGCATACGCTGGCACGCCGGCCCACGAAGTCAAAACAGCAGCCATCATGACCAGGGCCGTGAGCCTCATTTGCGCACGGCCGTGTGGTAGAACCGCACGATGACGGCCGCGACGGACACGTCGAGTGAGTCGATGCTCATGACCGGCGAGACATGATTGTGCCCGGAGAGCTCCACGTACATGGGGCAGGCACTGTACTTCTTGCACAGCTTGTCCCGCATTTCGATGACCCCGGACTCGAGGGGATCGTATTCGGCGCTCCACATCAGGAGGGGTACAGCCTTGCCGTCATACGTATCGACGAGATTGAGATTCGCCTGATCAAACCTGCCGGCTCCCAGGATCGCGCCTGCGATTCCCGGCCCCTCCTTCATCTGTGATGGTTGGTGGAACAGGTAGGTGGCAAGCTGCGTCGCGCCCTCGCCGCTTCCGAGCACGATGATCGAGGCGGGATCGCCACCATACTGGGCGGAGTGCTGGCGCACCCAGGCCACCAGCGCGTGAACGTCGTCCGCGCCGGCAGGTCTTTTGGCATGGGGCGATTGCCCATAGGTTGCGTTGATGCCCACCCCGCCAAAGCGCGCCAGCGATCGTGCGGCATTGGCATAGAGCACAGCTGACATTTGCCCTGCGGTCCGCCCGGCGTCGATCTCGGCATCGCCGTGCAGGAAGATGAACACCGGTCCCAGCGCGTCGAAGCCCTGGTCGGGATAGTACAGATCGAGCGTCTGCCAGCGTTTGCCACCATAGCTCGCAGCACGGATCTCCCGAATACCGGAGGGCGGATGAGCGCGCTGGATGCTCGTGTAGAGCCGGGCCGTCTCGGCATTGACCGCCTCATTCCAGTGACGCCCTAATGCCGCAACGCCCGCGCGCACCTGTGCAACTTCCGCAGCGGGCGCGCTCGAGTCCTGCGCTTGGGCGCTGCCGGCACATGCCCAGGCGAGGACCATTACCGCCAGCAGCGGGTTCATCATCCGGGGTAGAAGTCGAGAAGCCATGGCCGTCCCTCAATGAATTGGTCGGCCAGAATGTATAATATTATTTACATTGGATCAAATTATTCGGACTTTCAGTAATCTATTTTATATAATAAGTCTGAAATATCAGACATCGAGGGTCCCATGTCATTCCGCGAAAAAAGCACCTGGATCACCTTCGTGCTGCTGCTCATCGTCTTCGGCTATTACTTCGTGAGCGTGGCCGCGCAAATGATGCACCCGGTGCACCCGCACACCAATTTCTTCATGCTGTTCCTGGTGCTGCTCGTCATCATCGTCGTCATGGAAGTGGTGCTGCACGCGATCGCCGCCAGTCGCTCTCCAAACGAGGCGCGCAAGCCCCAGGATGAGCGCGAGGCGCTGATCGCCCTGAAGGCCAAGCGCCCCGCCTTCTACGTGCTCATGACGGGAGCCTTCCTCTCGGTGGCGGTGGCGCACCTGGGCGTCGGCGTGTGGCCTTTGATCAATGCCATGGTGTTCGCCATCTGGCTCGGCGAGTTGACGAACCGCGGCGCCCAGCTCTACTACTACCGTCGCGAACACTAACAGGATGGCCATCACCAACAACATCCGACGACTACGCTTTGAGCACGGCGAGATGACCCAGCAGGCACTCGCCGACCGCATTGGTGTCACGCGTCAGACGGTCAATGCCATCGAGGCGAACAAGTACTCGCCATCGCTCGAAACCGCCTTTCGCATCGCGGCCGTCTTCGCGGTGGCGTTGGAAGAGGTATTTCAGCACCAAGGGCCGGCGCCAGACCCGAAATAACGGGAAGTGTAGAATCCTTGGAATGCGCGCCCGCAGTCACTGATACGAGGGCGAGAGGGGTAATCATGTTGAAAATATGGTTGAAGCTGGCGCTGGCAGGGACCGCCATGCTGTGCATCGGGACGGCAGTCGCGCAGATCAACGCCGCAACGGTGACCGGCGGTCGGGTAGAAGGGGTGGTCAGTGACGGTGTTGCATCGTTCAAAGGCATTCCCTTTGCCGCACCACCGGTCGGTGAGCTGCGCTGGAAAGCGCCGCAGCCGCTGGCCGCATGGACCGGCACCCGCAAGGCCGACACCTATGGACCCAGCTGCATGCAGGATCCGACCTTCGCCAGAATCTTCGACGCGCCACCCGCCATCGGCGAGGACTGCCTCTATCTGAATGTGTGGACTCCGGCCAAGTCGCCGAGCGAGAAACTGCCGGTCATGGTCTGGATCTACGGCGGCGGCTTCGTTGGTGGCATGACGAGCGTGCCTTCTTACGATGGTACGCATCTGGCGCAGCAGGGCGTGATCCTGGTCAGTGTCGCCTACCGTCTGGGGGTCTTCGGGTTTCTTGCGCACCCAGGGCTCAGCGCAGAGACCGGCAAGGGTTCGGGAAACTACGGCCTGCTGGACCAGATCGCCGCTCTCAAATGGGTCAAGGCGAATATCGCGGCCTTCGGCGGCGATCCCGCGCGCGTCACGATATTCGGCGAATCCGCAGGCGGCCTGTCGGTGAGCATGCTGGCTGCCTCACCGCGTGCCCGCGGTCTCTTCCACGGTGTCATCTCCGAAAGTGGCGGCAGTTTTGGTCCACCGCGTTACGCCAACGAGGGCGGTGAGTCGGTGCCACCGTTGAAGGTGGCCGAAGCGTCGGGCAAGGCCTTCCTCGACAAGCTCGGCGCCCATGACATCAAGGCGGCGCGGGCGCTCAACGCCGAAGTCATCCAGAAGGCCTTGGGCGCCGGACTGCAGGGCGGGTTCTGGCCGGTATTCGATGGCGACGTCCTGCCCGGGGATCAGTACAAGCTCTACCAGGCCGGCCGCTTCAATGACACCAATGTGCTGATCGGCACCAATTCTGATGAAGGCAGCCTGTTCGTGACCAAGACGGTAACGCCTGCCGCCTTTGAACAGCAGGTGCGTGAGGGCTATGGCGCCGGCGCTGACGCCATTCTCGCCGCCTCACCGCACGCAACTGACGCGGAGGCGACCCGTGCCGCCCGCAATCTGGCCCGCGATTCCACCTTTGCCTGGCACACCTGGGCCTGGGCACTGCTGCAATCGCAAAAGGGCAAGGGCAAGGCGTACCTGTATTACTTCGATCATCGCACGCCGCGCACGCCGAATGGCTCGGGCCACGGGTCGGAGATCGGCTACGTGTTCCGCAACCTGGGCGGCCCCGGCGCGGGCCCCAGCGGTATCCAGGGCACGCCCACTGCCGAGGATCACGCCATCTCTGATCTGCTCAGCGGTTACTGGGTGAACTTCGCCAAGACCGGCAACCCGAACGGTCCGGGACTGCCGCAGTGGTCGGCCTTCTCGGCCTCCCACCAGCAGGCGCTGGTGGCCGACCCGCACCCGGGCACGCGAGCGGTGCCCAACATGGACCAGCTCAAAGCGCTCGACGCCTATTACGCCTGGCGCCGAACGCAGGAGCACTGATCCGACGCGGCAAGGGCACAGCGGACGGCTGCGTCCCGGGAAGTCTCGCCCGGTGGCGATGACCTGCGCGGGACGGCTCAGGTCAGCACAATCCTACCGCTGCTGACTTGGCACCTTGGATGTCGTGGGTCCCGCCGCGCCGGCATATTGGAGGCTCCCGATTAGCGCGGACCGGTAGTCACCATGAGCATCACCCGACGCAGGTTGATCAGCGGCGGCGCCGTCGCAACGGTAAGTGCCGCGCTGCCCGCGCCGGCCGCAACACCGATCGCGAAGGACGCCTCGGGTACCGTCCCGATGACCCTCACGGTGAATGGCCGCGTCCACGAGTTGGCGCTGGACTGTCGCGTGACGGTGCTGGACGCCCTGCGGGATCATCTGGCTCTGACGGGGTCAAAAAAGGGCTGCGATCAGGGGCAGTGCGGGGCCTGCACCGTGCTCATCGAAGGTCAGCGGGTGCTGTCCTGCCTGACACTCGCGATTGCCATACAGGGTAAAGCGATTGAGACCATCGAGGGTCTGTCGAAGCCGGGGCGGCGGCTGCATCCCATGCAGCAGGCCTTCATCGACCAGGACGGGTTTCAGTGCGGGTACTGCACGCCCGGCCAGATCATGTCGGCTGTGGCCTGTGTGAAGGAAGGCCATGCAAGGACCGATGCCGATATCCGCGAGTACATGAGCGGTAACCTCTGCCGCTGCGCGGCCTACCCGAAGATCGTGGCAGCGATCAGGCAGGCGCGCGAGCAGATGGGAAGCACCTGATGCGCCCGTTCGGCTATGCGCGGCCCGACGATCTGATGCAGGCCGTGCATCTGGGTTCGGCGACGGGCCCCGGTGTGGTGGATGCACCCGTCCAGTATCTGGCAGGCGGCACGACCCTCATCGATCTGATGAAGCTCGATGTACTGCGTCCCCAACGGCTGGTCGACATCGGCGCCCTGGCAGCGGGGCTTGAGAGGATCGAGGTAAGCCCCAAGGGTCTGCGGCTGGGCGCGCTGGCGAAGATGGCGGCTGTCGCGGAGCACCCGGCGCTGCGCCGGGCATACCCGGTCATCGCGCAAAGCCTCACCCTCGCGGCGAGCGCGCAATTACGCAACATGGCGACGCTGGGCGGCAACGTGCTGCAGAAGACCCGTTGCCCTTACTACCGCGACACCAGCTGGTCGGCCTGCAACAAGCGCTCTCCCGGTTCGGGTTGCACCGCCATCGGTGGCTCCAACCGCAATCACGCCATTCTCGGCGTGGACGAGAGTTGTATTGCGCAATACCCCGGGGACTTTGCCATTGCACTCATCGCCCTGGATGCCCAAGTGGAACTGCGAGGCCTGGATGGATCGCGCAGCATTCCTTTGGCGACTCTGCATCGCGACCCGCAGGGGCGCCCTGACATTGAAACCAATCTCAAGGCCGGTGAGATCATCGTCGGCTTCGAAGTGCCCGCGGCAGCCTGGTACCAACGCTCGCTGTACGTCAAAGTCCGCGACCGCGCTTCATATGAATTTGCGCGCGCCTCGGCGGCGGTGGCTCTGGATCTGTCGGCTGACGGCGTCCGCGAGGCTCGCATCGGACTGGGCGGCATGGCGTATCGGCCGTGGCGCGCCTTGGCGGCAGAGCGGTTTCTGGTCGACAAACCGCTGACCGCGGTCACAGCCCTGGCGGCGGCCGATGTGGCGCTGCGCGATGCGCGCACCCACGGGGGCAACGCCTACAAGCCGGAACTCGCCAGGCAGACGATAGTGCGTGCGCTGCTGGGGGCCAAGGATCTGCCCATCGGTGAGGTGGATCATGTTCGGTAAAGCCACCTCGCGGATTGACGGGATTGCAAAGGTGACCGGCGCGGCGCGCTTCGCCAGCGATGAGGTGGTTGCCAGGCCCGCCTATGCGTATCTCGTGACCAGTTCCATTGCTCGCGGACGAATTGCATCGTTCAATCTCGAGCCCGCGCGCGCCATCCGGGGCGTCCTCGATATTCTTACCTATGAGAACGTGGGTTCGCTTGCAAAGCCTGCACAGGGCCCGGATGGGAAGGCGACCACCTCATCGCTGGAGAGCGCGAAGATCTGGCATGCCGGCCAGATCATCGCAATGGTGGTTGCAGACACCTTTGAGTCAGCGCGCGAGGCGGCGCGCAAGGTCGAGGTGAACTACCACGAGCTGCCACCGAGCGGGACCTTCGATGCGCCGGGGGTGCAGACCGAGCCACATACGCCAGAGCAGGACTCTGATCCAAAAGTCGGCAATGCCGAGCAGGCGTTTGCATCCGCCGCAGTCCGCTTCGAGGGGCACTACGCTACGCCCACGCAACATCACAATCCCATCGAACTATTCACCACGACCTGCGTGTGGGATGGCCGCAAGCTCACCATCTTCGATCCCTCCCAGTTCATGTGGGGCACCAAGATGTCGGCGGCCCAGAGACTGGGCATCGACCCCGGCGATGTCAGAGCGATATCGCGCTACATCGGTGGTGCATTCGGCTCCAAGGGGCCAAATCCCCGGACGGCCTGGGTGGCCGTTGCCGCCAGGCGCCTGGGGCGCCCGGTCAAACTCGTGCCCACGCGCGAGCAGGGATTTACCATCGCAACCTACCGGGCCGAGACGCGTCAGGTCGTCAGGCTCGGGGCCACCCCGGCCGGCAAGCTGCTCTCGTTCCACCACGAGGGCTGGGAAGTAAGCTCGCGTCCGTCCGGGTACAGCGTCGCGGGCGGGGACACCACGGCGCGCATGTACGCCTGTCCGAATATCGCGGCGACGGCGCACGTGGTGCACGCGGACAGAAGTACTCCCGGATACATGCGGGCGCCAGCTGAGACCCCCTACATGTTCGCGCTCGAGAGCGCGATGGACGAACTGGCGTTCCAGCTAAAGATGGATCCGGTCGAGTTGCGTCGGATCAACGACACCCAGACCGACCCGGTGAGCGGCCTCAGGTTCAGCTCGCGATCGCTCATGAAATGTTTTGATCAAGCGGCGGCGCAGTTTGGCTGGAACAGGCGCAGTGCGCTACCCGGTTCGATGATCGATGGGGATTGGCAGGTGGGCTACGGGTGTGCAAGCGCCTGTTATCCGACCAACATTGGACCGGCGGGCGTTCGCATTACTCTGACGCCTGAGGGTAAGGCCACAGTGGCTCTGGCCGGTCACGAGATCGGCACGGGCGCTTACACGGTGGTGGCGCTTGCAGCGTCGGAGTTTCTCGGCTTGCCACTGGAGAATGTGTCGGTGCTGATGGGCGACAGCGATCTGCCACCGGTGATGATCGCCGGGGGTTCGAACAACGCCGCATCGGCCACCAACGCGGTTGCCAAGGCCTGTGAGGACTTACGATCGCGCATGGCACGGGCAGCCGTGGCGGCAGATGACAGTCCGCTCAAGGGTGCGGATCCGGCCGCGCTCAAACTGGTGAAGGGCCGTCTGATCGATCAGGCGGAGCACTTCGAAGACTGGTCGCCGGTGGTCTCCCGCCTCGGCCACCACGTCGAGGCGTACGTCGAAAATGTTCCCCAGGGACTGCCGGCTGGAGCCTTCGGGGACATGGCCAAAGGCAAGCCCGTGATGCTGCGCGGGGGTGGCCGAAAAGACGCCACGACGTACGCCTTCGGTGCGCATTTTGTGGAGATCCGGGTGCATCGCCGGACCCGGGAACTGCGGGTGGCACGCGTGGTATCGGCGTTCGCTGCCGGCACCATCGTGAACCCGAAGGCCGCTCATAGCCAACTGATGGGCGGGGCCATCTGGGGGCTGTCCTCTGCGCTGCTGGAAGCGACCGAATTGGAAGCCAGGACGGCGCGCTATGTGAACGCCAATCTCGCTGACTACCTGGTAGCGGTAAACGCCGACGTTCCCGACATCGAGATCATCCTGGTGCCCGAGAGTGACGCTCAGGTCAATCCATTGGGGGTGAAAGGGCTCGGGGAGATCGGCATTGTCGGCATGAACGCCGCGGTGGCCAATGCGGTGTTTCATGCGACCGGCAGGCGGATCCGACATACCCCCATTCGGGCGGAGCATCTGCTCTAGCCGAACCTTAGGATATCAATGAGTTAACGGTTCCGGAG
>DASZCK010000004.1:0-4836 GCA_035943195.1 Steroidobacteraceae bacterium | reverse complement strand
ACGCAACAGAGGCCAACGGTATCTGGCCGCTGCTGATGGCCATCTCGAATGACAACGTGGCTGCCGCCCACTATCTGCTGGAACACGGCAGCAACCTCAACGGGCAGGACTGGTACGGACGCAGCCCCCTGTGGGAGGCGGTGAACGTGCGAAATCTCTACATCCACAACGCGACGTTCAAGAACGGCATCGATCGCGCGCCGGTGCTCGATCTCATCCGCGACCTCCTCGCCGCGGGAGCGGACGTAAATGCGCGCACCAAGGAGACCCCGCCGTTTCGCAACTTTCTTCTGCCAATCACCGGCTCACTGGAGTGGGTGGACTTCACCGGACAGACCCCCTTTCTCACGGCGGCACTCGCCGGGGACGTCACAGTGATGAAGCTGCTGCTCGAGCATGGAGCAGATCCGCACATAGACACGTATCAAGGTACTTCACCGCTGATGGCGGCGGCGGGGGTCAATTGGGTGCTCGCGCAGACCTGGACCGAGGGTCCGGATCAGCTTCTGCAAGCCGTGAAGCTCTGCGTCGATCTGGGCATGAACGTGAATCAGGCCAATTCGATGGGCATAACCGCCCTGCACGGCGCAGCGAATCGCGGCTCGGATGACATCGTGCGGTTCCTGGTCGCCCATGGCGCCGATCTCACGACACAGGACAAGGAGCATCGCTCGACGCTCGACTGGGCCAAAGGGGTCTTCCTTGCGACGCATCCCGCGCAACCCAAGCCCACGACCATTGCGCTAGTGACCGAATTGCTGAAGCAGCAAAGCAAGGAGGTTCGCTGATGGTTCGGGCGTGCTGGCTGAGCGTGGGCTGGCTCCTGCTGCTGCCTGTGAGCGCCTCAGGGGGTGCGGACGTGCCAGGCACGATCGACCGGTACTGCGCGAAGTGTCACAACACCACAGACTGGGCGGGAACTCTCGCTCTTACGGCGCTCGACCCGGCCCACGTCGGTGAGGACGCAGCGGCATGGGAGAAAGTAGTCCGCAAACTGCGCGCCGGCATGATGCCGCCCCCGGGGAATGACCGGCCATCGCGAGCGGACGCAGATGGCGTCGCTGCGCTGCTGGAAGCGCGGCTCGACCAACAGGCGGCCACGTCGGGGCCCGGCGTGCCACGGCCCGCTCCGGCGCTGCACCGCCTGAATCGCACGGAGTACGGCAACGTCGTCCGCGACGTTTTCGGCCTATCCATCGACGCGAGCAGCCTGCTGCCTCCCGATGATGCCAGCGACGGTTTCGACAACGTGGCCTCGGGCCTAGGCATTTCGCCCGCGCTGATTCAGGGGTATGTCTCCGCAGCCATGAAGATCAGTCGGGATGTCGTGGGCGATATCAGTGCCTCTGAGACCACGGCAATCTATCAGGCGCCGGAGGCGTTGGCGCAGGATCAGCATCTGGAGGGTCTGCCACTGGGGTCGCGCGGCGGGTTGCGGATCGAGCACTACTTTCCATTGGACGCCGAGTACCGTTTCAGTGTCCGCGGCAACTTTGCACTGGCACGCGACGGCGGCATCGAAATGGACTTCGCTCTTGACGGTCGGCGCGTGCAGGTCGCGAACCTGCGCGACTTCCGCATGCGCATCACCGCGGGAGAGCATGTGCTCACTGCGGCACTTTTCGAGACTGCGCACCCCACCGGTGTGAACGACATCTACTCGGTCTACAAGTCCGACGCGGGAGTTGATCAGATAGAGATCGCCGGCCCCTTCAGCGCGAGCTCCGTCGGCAACACCGACAGCCGGCGGCGTATCTTCAGCTGTCATCCGCACTCGAAAGCGGAAGAACGCCCGTGCGCCGAGAAGGTTCTCATCAACATCGCCAGTCGCGCCTTTCGCGCGCCGCAAAGAGCTGAGAACCTTGTCGAGATCATGCGGTTCTACGATCGTGGGCAGCAGGATGGCGGTTTCGAAGCCGGCATTCAGCAGGCACTGTCACGCGTCCTGATCGATCCGCGCTTCCTGTTCAGGTTCGAGGCGGGCGCCGGCAATGTCGTGCCTGGCGCTGCCAGCGGCGTGAGCGACCTGGAGCTGGCGTCCCGCCTTTCGTTCTTTCTCTGGAGTAGCATTCCCGATTCGCAGTTGATGGACCTCGCAGTGAAGGGGCGGCTGCACCAGCCTGAGGTTCTGGCCTCACAGGTTCGGCGGATGCTCGCCGATCACAAGGCCTATGCGCTGGTGGAGAATTTCGCCGGTCAATGGCTGCATCTGCGCGAGCTCGCCACGGTGACCCCGGAGGTCGACGGCTTCGACGAGAACCTCCGTCAGGCGTTCATCGAAGAGACCCGCGACCTGGTGGACTGGGTCCGCACTGAGGATCGCCCGATCACCGAGCTGCTGACCGCTGATTACACCTTCCTGAACGAGCGGCTGGCGAAGCACTACGGCATCCCCGGTGTCCGCGGGTCGCATTTCCGCAGGGTGCAGCTGCCGGCAGGGTCGCACCGCCGGGGCTTGCTGGGGCAGGGCAGCATCCTCACGATCACTTCCACCGCCAGTCGCACCTCACCTGTGATCCGGGGCAGCTGGATACTCGACAATCTGCTGGCCGCGCCGGTTCCGGTCCCGCCCCCTGGCGTGGAAACCAACATCGATGGCGACGGCACTCAGGTCATCACCACGTCCGTGCGCCAGCGTCTGGAAGCGCATCGCAAGAACCCGAGTTGCGTCGCGTGTCACAAGCTGATGGATCCGGTAGGCTTCGCATTGGAGAACTTCAATGCCATTGGCGCCTGGCGCGAACGCGACGGCGACTCGCTGATCGATGCCAGCGGCGTACTCGTCGACGGAACGAAGATTGTGGGCCCGGAGGGTCTGACCGCTGCACTGATGTCGCGATCGGATCTGTTCGTGACCAATGTTGTCGAGAAGCTGATGGTCTACGCACTCGGCCGTGGCGTCGATTACCACGACATGCCGGCTGTGCGCGGGATCGTCAGGCAGGGGCAGCGCGCAGACCTCAGATTCAGCGCGCTGATACTGGGCGTCGTGCAGAGTGCGCCGTTCCGCGGTCGCATCAAAGCGCCGCCAGGCGCAGGTCTCAGCGCACGCGAGTGAAGCGGGGAGTAAGGAGAGAGCAATGGCGAATTTCATCACACGCCGCCACCTGTCGCGACGCGCGGTCCTGCGCGGCGCCGGTGTATGTCTTGCACTGCCGCTGCTGGATTCGATGGTCCCCGCGCTGGCTGCGGCTCCAAAGCCGCAGGTACGCTTCGGCGCGATCTATTTTCCGCATGGCGCCACCATGGCGCGCTGGACTCCGCAGGACGACGGTCGCGACTTTACCTTCAGCGAAATTCTCCAGCCGCTGGCACCATATCGATCCCAGGTCAACGTCATTACCAATCTGGGTCATCAATTGGCCTACGGACCCGGAGGCGCCACGGGAAATCACAACCGTTCCTCCGCCACGTTCCTCAGCGGCGCCAAGGCAGCATCCGGCGCTCAGCCGCGGCTCGGCGTCACCGCAGACCAGGTAGCGGCAAGACACCTGGGCCGCGACACGGCGCTTCCGTCGCTGGAGCTCATGATCGAGGAGGCGGGGCTCAACTGTGGCGAAGGACTGAGCTGCGCCTACCGCAACACCCTCTCATGGCAAAACGAAACTTCGCCGTTGCCGATGCAGAACAACCCCCAGGTGCTGTTTGAACAGCTCTTTGGCGACGGCGCAGACGCCGCACAGCGTACGGCGCGCCGCTCGCAGGCCTTGAGCCTGTTGGATTCCGTAACGGAGCAGGTCGGCGAGCTCAATCGGACGCTACCCGCGGCGGATCGCGAGCGCCTCGATCGCTTCGTCACCGATGTGCACGAGATCGAGCGACGTATCAGGCAGTCCTCGGAACGGGTGGACGGCACCATCACGCTCCCCGCCCGGCCGGCCGGTATCCCGGAAGACGTGGAAGAGCACATCAAACTGATGTTTGATCTGCTCGCACTCGCGTGGCAGACGCAAATCACGCGCATCAGCACGTTCATGCTGGCGAAGGAGCTGAGCAACGCCGTGTACCCGAAGAGCGGTATCCGCGATTCTTTCCACATTCTCTCGCATCACTCCAACAATGAGAACAACAAGGCGCGCTTCGCGGTTCTAAACCGCTACCATGTGAGCCTGTTCGCCTACTTCCTCGAGAAGCTCGCCAGGCTCCCGGACGGGGAGGGCACGCTGCTGGACCACTCCCTCGTCCTGTATGGCAGCGGCATGAGCGATGGCAATTCCCACAACCATGAGCCGCTGCCTATTGTGCTGGCGGGGCGCGCCGGCGGCGCGCTGCTCGCCAATCGGCATATTCGGCAACCGCAAGTCACACCGATGTCGAACCTGCTGTTGGCAGTCCTGGAGAAGCTGGGGTGCCCCGAGGAGCACTTCGGGGACAGTAGCGGGCGCCTTGCGATCTGAGCGGCGAGGGAAGCGCGCTGCAAAGAGCGTTTAGGCTCGCAGCCTGCTATTGTTCAAGCGAGAAGCCGCACACACGAGCGGCGAGGGGGGTTCAGATGCGCAATTCAGTCATACTGATCGGCGCTTTCGGCCTTTCCGCATTCACAAATGCGGCAATCGCGGCAACCGCGTGCGATCAACTTGGCAGCGTGCCGCTCGAGCATGCCGCCGTCACCGACGCTCGGCTGGTGCCCGAAGGTCCGGGTCTGGCGCCCCTCACGCCAGGCGGTCCGCCGCCGCCATTGCTCCCCGCCCACTGCCGCGTGCAATTGGACCTCAAGCCTACGTCGGATTCTTTGATCAAGATGGAGATGTGGCTGCCTCCCGCCGACAAATGGAATGGCAAGTTTCTCGGCGCGGGTAATGGCGGTTTTGCAGGATCCATTCAGGGCCTGCGCTC
>DASZCK010000003.1:0-3464 GCA_035943195.1 Steroidobacteraceae bacterium | reverse complement strand
ACCTTCGCATTGCGAACGCGACGCTCTCCCAACTGAGCTACCGCCCCACATGTTCGCATAGGGGCCAGTCGCAGGATGGCCGGACCCCCAAAAGAGCGCGCGATTCTAGCACCCGTACCCGAGATGGCAAATCACTTAATCGTTATGATGCCCCGGCCGCGCTTTCGGCAGGATATTCAAGGAGCTTTGAGGATGCTTGCAACCGGCAACCGCGCCCCGGACTTCACGGCCCGCGATCAGAGCGACAGGCCGGTTTCGCTGTCGGATCTGCTGAAGACGGGCCCCTTGATCCTCTACTTCTATCCCGCCGATTTCACACCCGGATGCACTCGCGAGGCCTGCAGCCTGCGCGACGTTTACTCGCAGCTGCTCGCCGCCAAAATCACGGTGGCGGGAGTGAGTCCGCAATCCCCGCAGAGTCACGCAGCCTTCGCGGCGAAGTACGCCCTGCCCTTCACCCTGCTCTGCGATCCTGGCAAGACCATGGCCCGTGACTATAAAGTGGTGGGCCCACTGGGTTTTGGAGTACGCAGGGCAAGCTTCCTGATCAACGGTGCGGGCATCATCGAAGATGCAGTGCTGGCTGACCTGCGAATCGGCCGCCACGAGGCATTTTTCCGTAAGGCAGCCGCAGCTGGGAGCCGCTAGCGCTGCACAGGGACATCGCTCAACTGCAGCCTGCCCAGGCGCACATAACACAGTCGCACCAGAACCAGCGCCGCAACCGCGCCGATCCACATGGGCGCCGACGCCGCGAGAAAAAGTTCGCGGATGGGAAGATGCATCTTGATCAGGTATCCGCCCATGAGCGGACCCACGATGGCGCCGAAGCGTCCAACGCCCAATGCCCAACCCACTCCCTTGGAACGAAACTGCGTCGGATAGAGCAACCCTGCGGCCGCGTTGTTGCCGAACTGGGCGCCCAGCACTGAAAACCCGGCAATCGCTGCCAGCGGCGCGAGCGTGGCATACGACATGCTGCCGCCACCGATTGCCGCAATCGCCGGCGCCGCGCACACGAACAACACGGCGATGACGACGAAGCCGAAGCGGTCGAGCAACACGCTGATCAAAAGGCCGCCGACGGTGCCGCCGACATGGTAGAGGCTCGAGGCCAGTGCCGCCTTTTCCGGTGTCAGACCCGCATTGTTGAACAGCAGCGGCATCCATGAGTTCAGGAAAAAGTTCGCCATCAGGGTCGTGATGAAGCACATCCATAGGAGCGGGGTAATGGCACGGAACCCGGGTCCGAAGATGTCGCCGATGCCGAGTAGGCTTCCAGACTGATGCGACGCGACCGTTGATGCAAACTGAGCGTCGTCGTCGAGGACCAGATCCTTGCGCATACGGCGGGCGGTCTGCAGGAGTTCCACCCGGCGCTCAGGATGACCCACCAGGAATTTCACGGATTCGGGCAATGCAAAGTACAGGCAGGCGGCCACCAGCAGCGGCACCGCGCCGCCCACCAGGAACAACACTGTCCAGCCGAAGGTCGGCACCATCCACGCCGATATCAGCCCCGGGGCGCTGCTGCCCAGAGTGATGCCCGTGAACATGAGGACCACGAGAGTCGCCCGCAGGCGTTTTGGCGAAAGTTCGGAATTCAGGGCAATCGTATTGGGCATCAGCCCACCGATGCCGATGCCGGTGCAGAAGCGCAAGGCGATGGTCACCCAGAAGCTGTGCTCCCAGATGACGGTGAGGGTCGTCACACCGTAGATGACACTGCCAGCGAGGATCGCGGTCCTGCGTCCATAGCGATCCCCGACATAGCCCAGAAGCGGCGAGCCTGCCAGTATTCCGAACAGGCTGGCCGTCAACACCCAGCCCACAAGGCCCGCGTCGACATGCCACAACCTGGACAGGGTCGGATTGGCGAACGGCATGACACTGATGTCGTAACCGTCGGCGAACATGGCCAGGAACGACCAGAACAGCAGGTTGAAGTTGAAACGACTGAACTTCTGACCATCGACGAGCTCGTCGATGCGGATGGTCTGGCCCACTGCTTCCCCTAATCTTCTTGTAACGTCACGCTGCCCTGGGTCACCTTGGCGACGCAGTCCGCGAGATTCTCCACGGACAAGTCGGTGCCTTCACGCCGCTTGTCCCAGCGTACCCGCACGATGGCCGCCTCCTGCAATTTGAGGCCGGCCAGGATATAGCACTCGACCCGCGCCCCGTCGCTGACAATCCACAGATCGCGCGCAGTGGCCGCATCCCAGGCGCGCGCATAAAAGCTGGCCGCTAGGCGCGGGCGCAGCTCCTCGGGTTCCGGCAGCTCGCACAGCAAGCGCCCGAACCGGTCCGGGTCATCCAGGTCCGCCGTCAACCGGCGGACGGACACGCCCGGCGGCGCCTCCTCCCGGCTCCAGAACCACTTCATCGCTCGATTACTCGCTGCAAAGGGTTTCAAGCGCACCAGCATACATGCGCAGCGGCGAGCATAAGACCCCGCCAGCCGTCGCGAAATCCCGACGCGATTCCGTTAAACTGCTCCTTGATCGGCGAGTCTGAGGCAATGTGCCCTACTCCGTAACCCTTGGCGGCTCGGTTCATACCTTCGAGGGACTGCGGGCGGTGTTCGCGGCCGCCACGCCCCTGCGCTCCGGCGACGCCCTGGCCGGTATCGCAGCCACCGACATGGAGCAGCGGCTGGCGGCACGCTACGTGCTCGCGGACCTGCCCCTGCGCCAACTGCTCAACGAAGCCCTCATCCCGTACGAATCGGACGAAATCACGCGTCTGATCCTCGACACCCATGATGCCATGGCCTTTGCCCCGGTGGCGGCCATGACGGTGGGTGAATTTCGGGACTGGCTGCTGGGGGAAGCGGCCACGCCGGCGCTGCTCGCCTCGCTGGCACCGGGACTGACCCCGGAGATGGTGGCCGCGGTATGCAAACTGATGCGCAATCAGGACCTCATCAGTGTCGCCCGCAAGTGCCAGGTACCGACGGCCTTCCGAGCCACCATTGGCCTGCCCGGCCGCGTTGCCGTTCGCCTGCAGCCCAATCATCCCACCGATGACCTGCGCGGCATCACCGCCTCCATCATCGATGGCCTGCTCAACGGCTGCGGCGATGCTGTCATCGGCATCAATCCCGCATCCGACAGCCTCGCCGTGCAGATGCGCCTGCTGGAGCTGGTCAATGAGCTGCGCGAACGCTTCGCCATTCCCACCCAGAGCTGCGTGCTGTCGCATGTCACCAATACGCTCAAAGTGATCGAACGCGGTGCCCCGGTGGATCTGATATTTCAGTCGGTCGCCGGCACCGAGGCCGCCAATCGCAGCTTCGGGGTCAGCCTCGACCTGCTGCGCGAGGCCCAGGCCGCCGGCCAATCGCTCAGGCGCGGCACACTGGGCACGAACCTCATGTACTTCGAAACCGGGCAAGGTTCGGCACTGTCGGCGGACGCTCACCATGGTGTGGACCAACAGACCCTCGAAGCCCGGGCCTACGC
>DASZCK010000002.1:0-22930 GCA_035943195.1 Steroidobacteraceae bacterium | reverse complement strand
GCATGATCCTGCCGCGCGCGCCCACGCCGGAGTCCGCCGAATCCAGCGACGCGGACTTCCAGCTGGTGCAGTCCGCGGTGCTGCGCGAGTGCATCCTGAACCTGGCGCGTCTCAAGGAATCGATCGCACAAAGCGTCGGCGGCACGCTGGACACGGCTGGCCTCGATGCGTGGCCGGAGTTGATGCGCGGGCTCAAGGCCGGCCTGCTGATGCTCGGAAAATCGCGTGCCGTCGAGCTGGTCGAGAATATCCATGTGCGCCTTGCGCCGCTGATGCAACCCGGCGGCGCGGCTGCCTTGAGTGGCGGGCGTCTGGATCACCTGGCCGACGCCATCGTCAGCCTCGAGTACTACATGGAGACGCTGCAGGCCGGGCGCAGCGATCCGTGGTACATGCTCGACAACGCGCAGGCCTGTCTGGAGGCACTGGAGGCGCAACCAGCACCGCCGGTGCCCACGGTCGCGCCGCTGGAGCAGAGCGCCTTTGCGCAAACCGTGCAGATCGGCGGTGGCGCGGCGGCGGTCCGAGCGCAGGAGGCGGCCGCCGCGGCGAAGACCGCAGTGCCGCCGGTTCTTGCCGGGGAGACGCCCGCAGCCGCGGGCGTGGCGGACCCGGAACTGCTGAAGCTGTTCGTCGAGGAAGCGCGCGAGGAGATCACCAAGATCGCGAATGACTTCCCGGTCTGGGAACAGAATCCGCTGGAAATCACCGCCTTACAAGGCGTGCGCCGCTCCATGCACACCCTGAAGGGCAGCGGCCGCATGGTGGGGGCACGCGATCTGGGCGAATTCGCCTGGGCCGGCGAGAACCTGCTGAATCGCCTGCTCGACAATACCCTGACCCGTTCGCCGGCCATCGCCGCCACGCTGCACGATATGGTGGCCGGCCTGCCGCAGCTGGTGGATGCGCTGGAGCATGGCACGCCCGTGACCATCAACGCCAAGGCGCTGATGGCGCGTGCGCATGCTCTTGCCGCGGCACGCGAGGGCGTCGAGAGCAGCTCTTCGGCGCAATCGCCGCTCATGGCGACCCAGGTGCTGCAAGGTGCCAGGCCCTACCTGGATGCGCCCGCGGCGCCGCCCGAGCCGGCCCCGGCGGCCGTGGAACCGCCCGAGGATGCCACCGGACCGGAGTTCCTGGCGGTGCCTGAGCTTGCCGCGGTGGACAGCAGCGCTGCGGCCGAGGCGGTGGACAAAGATGACGTGCTGCGTGACATCTACGCCCGCGAGACCAATGCTCACGTGGCCATCGTGCGCGAGTACCTGAAGCAGGAAGCGCAGCGACCGCAGCCGCACGAGCTTACGGAGGCGGTGTATCGCGCCTGTCATACCCTCTCCGGCAGCTCCACCATGGCCGAAGCCCGCCACGGTATTCGCCTGGCCCAGCCGCTGGATCACTGGCTGCGCAAATCCTTCGACAGCAACGTGGGACTGGTGACGCCGGATCTGGAGGTGCTCGCCGACTGCATGAGCGCCATGGAAACCGTGGCGTCCCACCTGGATGAGTCCACGGGCTACTTCGTCACCCATGGCCGCCTGCTCGAGCGGGTGCTGGAGGCGGAGAAGGATCTGGACCGGCGCATTGCCGAGAGTATCGAGGCCGAGCGGCGCGCGGCGCTCTCGCAGCCGGTCGGGCCGGCCTGGCAGGCGCCTCCCGCCGCCAGTTCCCCGCATGACGAAAATGCCGAGACGATGGTCGCTCCGGCTTTCATTACGCCCGAAGAACTGTTCGCCGAGCCGCAACTCGAGGCCGAACACCAGGCTTCGGCGCAGGACAATATTTCAGGTGAGGAGGCCGGCCCGCACGATGAGACGCAGCTGGTCAAGGCGCCGGATTTTACCGCGCCACCCGCCACCGCAACCGCAACCGAGGCGGAAGGGCCCGCGACGGACGCGCAGCTGGATCTGCCGCCGGAGGAGGAGGCGCCGCTCGCCGATTTTGATCCGGATGTCGCCAGCATATTCACCGAAGAGGCGACTGAGCTTCTGGAGGTGTGCGAGTCACAGCTGGGGCAGTGGCGCGCCGATCCTGACAATACCGAGCGACCCGCGGCGCTGAAGCGCCCGTTGCATACCCTCAAGGGGGGCGCCCGCATGGCCGGCATCACGGCCATGGGTGACCTCAGCCATGAGCTCGAGTCGCTGGTGAATTTCATCGACTCCGGCGGCATGGCGCCAAGTCCCCAGGCCTTCGATGTGCTGCAGGCCAGCGTGGACGAGCTGTCCCGCATGCGCGACAGCGTGGCCGCGGGCCGCGGTGTCGCCCCGGCGCGTGAGTGCATTGCGCGTATCCGTGCCCTGCTCAATCCGGGCGCGGGCCCAATACCGGAGCCGGCGGTGCCGGCCGCGGCTCCTGCGCCACCACCACCGCCGATCGAATCGAGCGAGCCCGAGGCCGCGCCGCCTGCAATGTTGACCGAGTCAGCCCTTGAATCCGCAGGCTTGGGCACGCCGCTGGAGCTGGAGATCGAGGTCGATCTTGCACCGGCTGCGGAGGAAGAGCCGGCGCAGCCCGCGCCGTTGCACGGCATGATGCCCGCGGCATTACCGGTGATGACGGATATGACACCGGCCGCCCCGCTGCTGGTGCCTCCCGGCCGCGAACCCGTGGCCGCGGGTGATCGGCCCGAGATGGCGCGCGTCGACGCCGACCTGCTCGATCAGCTGCTGAACGTCTCGGGCGAGGTGAGCATTTCGCGAGCCCGCCTGGAACAGCAGATGGGTTCGATCGAATTCAATCTGGGAGAGCTGTCGCGCACGGTCACGCGTCTGAAGGAACAGCAGCGCAAGCTGGAAATCGAAACCGAAAAACAGATCCTCCACGGCCATGAGGAGGAAACCGGGCATCGCGCCGAATTTGATCCGCTGGAGCTGGACCGGTACTCGGCCATCCAGCAGTTCTCGCGTGGCCTGGCGGAGACCGCCAGCGACGTGGCCAGCATCCAGCAGCTGCTGGAGAGCCTGGCGCAGGAGACGCAGAACCTGCTGCAGCAGCAGGCGCGTACCGTCACGGAGCTGCAGAACGGCCTGATGCGCACCCGCATGGTGCCCTTCCAGCGCCATGTGCAGCGCCTGTCGCGCATCGTGCGCCAGGCGGCGGCCGACAGCGGCAAGCGTGCCGAGCTCATCGTCAGCGGCGCCTCGGGCGAACTGGACCGCCAGGTGCTGGAGCGCATGCTGCCGCCCTTCGAGCACATGCTGCGTAACGCGGTCGTGCATGGCATCGAGACCCCCGAGGAGCGCGTCGCGCGCGGCAAGAGTGACTCGGGAACCATCCACCTGGACCTGCAGCGCGAGGGCGCCGAGGTCATGGTGAAGGTGAGCGATGATGGCGCCGGCATGAAGCTCAACGCCATCCGCGACAAGGGGCTGGCACTGGGGCTGATCCAGCCCGGCCAGTCGCTGTCGGATGAGGATGCGATGCAGCTGATCCTCGAGCCGGGATTCTCCACCGCCGGCTCGGTGACGCAGCAGGCCGGCCGCGGTGTCGGCATGGACGTGGTGGCCACCGAAATCAAACGTCTGGGCGGCTCCTTGAACATGGAGACCGTCTCCGGACAGGGCACGACCTTCACGGTCCGCCTGCCGTTCACGCTGGCCATCAGTCATGCGCTGGTGGTGCGCACCGGCGATGAGTATTACGCGCTGCCCTTGCCCACGGTCGAAGGCGTGCTGCGGCTGTCGAAGACCGATGTCATGACCCATCTGGGACGCGAGACGGCAACCTTCGATCAGGGCGGCCAGAAATACCGCTTCCAGCACCTCGCCGCCTTCGTGGGCCTGGAGCCCTCGGCGCTGCCGGAAGGGGATGTGACGGTGCCGGTGGTGCTGGTGCGCGCGGGCGAGCATTCCACGGGCCTGGTCGCCGATGAACTCATCGGTAGCCGCGAGATCGTGGTCAAGTCGGTGGGTCCGCAGATATCCAGTATCCGCGGCATTTCCGGCGCCACCATCCTGGGCGATGGCCGCATCGTCATCATTCTGGACATCGGCGCGCTGGTGCGCGGCGAATGGCGCTCGCGCTTTGCCTCGCAGCCGCTGCGCGAGAAGGGCGATCGACGCACCTTCGCCATGGTCGTCGATGACTCCATCACCGTGCGGCGTGTGACGCAGCGCCTGCTCGAACGCAACGGCATGCGGGTCATCACCGCGCGTGACGGCATGGATGCAGTGACGCTGCTGCAGGACAATATCCCGGACATCATTCTGCTGGACATTGAAATGCCGCGCATGGACGGCTACGAAGTCGCCGCCCATGTGCGCAATGATGCGCGCCTGCGCGACGTGCCCATCATCATGATCACCTCGCGCGTGGGCGAGAAACATCGCGCCCGTGCAATCGAATTGGGCGTGGATGATTACCTGGGCAAGCCCTACCAGGAGGCACAGCTGCTCGATGCCATCGTGCCGCTGGTGGAGCGCCATCGCGAGACCCAGCGCAACCGCAGGGCATCCGCCGATGGCTGAGCGCGTCAACGAAATCTACAGCCTGCTGATCCCGCTGGTGGACTCGCGGCTGATCGTGCCGCGCGCCTGCATCGCCGAGGTCATCGGCTTCCAGGTTCCGGCGGAAATGACCGGCGCGCCGCCCTGGTATATCGGCACCATTCCGTGGAACGGTCGCCAGGTGCCGCTGGTGTCCTTTGAGGGTGCCTGCGGCCAGAATATTCCTCCCGCCGCCGGGCGCACCCGCGTGGTGATCTTCCACTGCATGGGCGACAAGCTCGAGGGCGGCTACTTCGGTGTGGTCTCG
Source organism: Steroidobacteraceae bacterium (assembly GCA_035943195.1). Taxonomy (GTDB): domain Bacteria; phylum Pseudomonadota; class Gammaproteobacteria; order Steroidobacterales; family Steroidobacteraceae; genus DAIDKA01. Next base: position 18,178 of record DASZCK010000002.1, on the reverse strand, counting down.
CAGGGCTTTCCGCAGCTGGTGCGCGTGAGTTCGGATGTGGTGCGGCCGGATAATTCCAAGGTCTTCGCCGAGCGCATGCCGGTGATCTGCCAGGTGCGCATGCTCAATGAGGCGCCGCTGGTGCCGGATATCGAGCGGCTGGAAGAGATGATCGCCGAGGAAACCCGGGCCGCCTGAAATCGCAGCGCTCGGCTACGGCTTGGGCGGTGCTATCGTGAACTTGCCGTTCTCCACGGGATTGCGATCGGCCTCGCAGTCGTAGGGTAAGAACCGTGTCAGATCGCGCACCCGGATATAGGGCAGCGTCACCGTCCAGGGGTGGACGAAGCGCAGCGGATCCTCGATGGTCAGCTGATCCTCCAGATTGTTCTGGTCGATCTGGCGGACCCGCTCGGTGAAATGCGCCTGCTCACTGAGCTCGGCGACCGGAGCAAACATCGAGATCGGCCCCGCGGAGCGCGCCACCGTATCGATCACCAGGGTCTGACCCTCCCAGTGCCCGATCGAGTCGCCCAGCGGCGTCGGCCACAGGTCGTCCTTGCCCGGATGCGCCCGGCGGTCGGTGTAGATGTGCCGAACCTCACCGTGATCCATCACGAAGAGCGTCTCCTCGGGGGTTGCGACCACCTGGAAGATCATCACGCCTTCCATGATGTTCGGAAAGCTCCTGACGTAATCCGGCGCACCTTGTCCACATCCCTTGGGAACGACATCGGTTCCCGCCGCTTTCGCCGCCGCCAGGGCCGCCTGGTACTTCTGCTCCCATTCCGGGTTGTACGGGGGATGCCCCGTCAGTTTCAGGCCGGTGCCGAATGAATTGCAGATGCCCGAGGCGGTGGTGCAGGCCTTGGAGATCGTGGTCTCCCACAGACCCGTCCAGTCGGGGAGTCGCGCAAAGGCCCGCACCCGCCGCGGTGAGTTGGGCGCAGCGAACGCGACCGACGCCGTGAGCAGCAGAACCATGCCAAAACCCGTCGCCCGCCTCATGGCACATTCCCGGCCAGGGGTTTACCGAGCGGCGCGCCATCCGCCCGCACAGCTGAGACAAAGTGTGCGCCCGCCGATCCATCGCGCATGAGATGCACCACGATCGTCACCTTGTCACCGGGCTTCACGGTGGCGGGCCGCCAACCGCTGCGATACAGCTCAGCGGTCGAGCCCATCTCCACGCTCCACTCCTGAGTGACCCCGTCCTTCGGGACGAGCAGCTGGATCCAGCAATGCGGATTGGACCATTGAAACGCCCGCACCGTGCCCTGCAGCATATCGGCCTTCTGCGCGTCGTACATCGCGCCCGAGTGGTGCGCGAAAAGCGGGCGATTTGCTGTCAGAAGGAGACTGCCCGCGACGACGCACGACCGCAGACGGGATGATCCATGAGTCATCAGCACCCCCCGAAGCAATGGCGGTCACTGTACTACCGTGCGGTAGGCTTTCGCATGCGGCACTGTGCCAAAATTGGCTCATGCCCGTCCTGGACCCCTCAGAATTGGATCACTTCCGGCAGTTCGGCTGGATCCGCGTCAAAGGCGCCTTCAGCCCCGCGGCCGCGGCGGCCATGTGCGCGGTAGTCTGGAATGCGCTGGGCAAGGTGGGAATCGACCGCGATGATCCCACTACCTGGACCAAGACGCGACCCGAACACCTGCAGCACCTGAAGAGCGATCCGATCTTTCTTGGCATCGGCACCGAGCGCACCATCGGCGCGATCCGGGACGTGCTGCAGGGCCGGGACCTGCCCCTGCCGAGCAACTGGGGCGCCTTCTTTCTGCACTTTCCGACCGGCGGCGAATGGGCAGTGCCCAGCAGCGGCTGGCATATGGACGGTGACTACACCGGCGCGCTCTCGCCGCCCTGCGGCGTGCTGATTCACGCCATGCTGAACGACGTCGGCCCGCGTTGTGGCGGCACCAACATCCTCAGCGGATCGCATCGCCTCATACACCGCTGGTTCGCGCAGAATCCTGCCGCCCCAGGTTCGCGAAGCGCGCAGCTGCGCAAATCGCTGCAGCGTCATCCCTATCTGCGGGACCTGTGCAAAGCCGGGGACCGCGCCGAACGAATCGCCCGCTTTCACGACCGGGCCGAGATGACCGACGGCATACCCTTGCAGGTGGTGGAAAATGCCGCGAGGGCGGGCGATCTCATCCTGATGCACACGCTGCTGCTACATGCCGTACCGGGCGCGCACCTGGGCAGGCAGCCGCGCTTCCTGTTGAGCACCGGTGTCCAGATGCCTTACTGGGACTGACCGAGGGGAATGTCGTTTGAAATTCGTCCCCCTGCTGTGGTCCGGCATCTGGCGCAAGCCCGTGCGCACGGCGCTCATTTTCCTACAGGTCTGCGTGGCCTTTGCTCTGTTCGGCGTTCTGCAGGGCATGAGGACGGGGATGGACCGGGCCATCGCCAACACGCCTGCGGATGTGCTGTATGTCGGTCCCGCGGTGTACGGCGAGCCGCCTCTGTCCATCGCCGACCTGAGTCGGCTGCAATCAGTGCCGGGCGTGAAGACCGTATCGTTCAACTACGGCATGCTCACCTTCTACCAGCGGCCCAGCCAGCAGGTCTACGTGCTCGCCATCCCACCGATCGATTTGATGCGCACGCTGCTTCCGCAGGAATTCATCGTTCAGCCCAAGGACCTGGAGGCACTGCGCAAAATCCGCACCGGCATATTGATAACCCCGGACATCGGTCGGAAATACGGATGGCATGTCGGGGATAAGATTCCGCTCACCTCGACCACGCTGCAGACCAACGGGTCGGCAACCTGGACCTTCGATATCGTGGGGATGGCCACGCTCAACAATCGAGACGAGGCAATCTATGTATTCGCCAACTATTACTATATCGATGAGGCGCGCGCGCTCAACAAGGGCACGGTTGGCCACTTCTTTGCGATCGCATCGGACCCGAAGCAGGCGGCGGCGGTGAGCGATGCGATAGATCACGCCTTCGCCAACTCGGCGAGCCCGACGCACACCGAATCGTTCCGCGAGTCCGCGCAGGTGGATTTGCAATCGCTCGGTGATCTGAATTTCGCCATCCGCTCGATCTTGAGCGCGGTGCTGGCGGCGCTGGTGTTCTCGACGGCCACGATGATGATGCAGAGTGTCCGCGAGCGCACGCCCGAGCTCGCCGTCCTGAAGACCTTCGGATTCAGCAACCAGGCAGTGTTTCTCCTGATCGCGATCGAGGCGCTGGTCGAGTGCATTCCCGCCTCGCTGCTGGGTCTCGTGCTGGCCTGGATTTCCTTCCCCTTTGCGGCGAAGTACATCGCCGGGCTTTCGATGCCGCTGGTGATCGTGCCCTTGGGGATCCTCGGGGCCGTGCTCGTGGCCCTCATCAGTGTGAGCCTCCCGGGCCTGCGCGCGGCGCGGTTGAGCATCGTCGACGCACTCGCGGCAGGGTAGGCGCACATGAACTTCCTCCGGCAGCTGGGAATGCTCCTGCGCATGAACCTGCTCGGCGCACCGCAACGCCTCGGACTGGTCTGTACCACCGTCATCGGTGTGACCTGCGCCGTGGCGGTGCTGATCTCCATGCTGGCCATGGGCGTCGGCGCTCGGCGGGCGGCGCTGGGAAACGTGCGTCCCGACCGCGCCAGCGTGCTGAGCGTCAATGCGGTGGAACCCGGACGCAGTGACATACCGAAGGACGTCGCGGTCCGTATCGGTGATCTGCCCGGGATACGGCGCAACGCCAGCGGGCAGCCCATCGCGGTAGCGCAGACTCTGATGTACGTCCAGGCCAGGCGCAAGGAATCCGGCAACCTGGTCGGCTTTCCCGTGACCGGCGTGAGCGCGGGTCTCACCGACTACGCACCCGAGCTGCACCTGAGCGCCGGCCGCATGTTCCGGCCCGGGTTGCGCGAGCTTATCGCGAGCAACAACTGCGCCCGCCAGTACCAGGATTTCGGCGTCGGCGCGCGCAAGCTCATTCAAGGTGTCGAGTGGCGCGTGGTAGGGAACTTCGACCTCGGCCGCGGCAGCGGCAACTGCGACGTCTATGCCGATGGCGACACGGTTTTATCCGCCTTCAAACGCAACAGCTACAACGACGTTGCTGTCGTGCTGCAATCCCCCGCGGCATTCGAACAACTCGTCACTGCCATCCGGGACAATCCCCAGCTGCACGTCAAAGTCGAGCACGAAGCAGAGTTGGCGGAGGCCGACGTGCAGCAGATCCATGGAATACTGAACTTCGTCAGCTACTTCGTGGGCGCCATACTGGCCGTGGCGGCCACCATCGGCGCGGCCAACTCGCTCTACGCGCTGGTGGACGGGCGGCGTCGGGAACTTGCCATGCTGCGCGCCGTCGGGTTCAGCGGCGCGCCGCTGATGGCCGCCACATTGATGGAGGCCATTCTCATGGCGATTGCCGGTGCGTTGATCGGCACGGGCCTTGCGTGGCTGCTGTTCGATGGCCTCGCCGCCAGTCCCTTCGGCTTCAGTTTCCGCCTCGCAGTAACGCCCTATCTGGTCCTGTTGGGTATGGCCTGGGCGCTTGGCATGGGAGTGCTCAGCGGGCTGCTGCCTGCACTGCGAGCGGCCCACATGCCGGTTGCGGTCGTACTGCGCGCCAGATGAAGCCGTGTGGCATGATTGCCTGCATCAGGGGGTGAGCATGCGACTTCCGAAACGCGCCGCTGCGATCGCATTGTGGCTGTTTGCGTCGAGTGCGATCCACGCCCAAGCCCCGTCCGGTTCGAGTGCCGTTGACGATCCGGATCGCCAGCAGGCCTTCCAACTGTACCGGCAGCACAAATTGCCGGAGGCCGTGCCCCTGCTCGAGACCGTGGTTAGCCGCTATCCGACGGATACGGCAGCGCACGAAGCTCTGGGTGTGGCACTGGTGAGCCTCGCAGCCACCGAAAAGGATGACGCGAAGGCACAGTCCGACCGGGTGCAGGCGCGGCGCGAGTTGCTGCGCGCAAAAGAGCTGGGAGACACCTCGGAGCTGTCACGTGTATTACTGGCGGAGGTCCCGGAGAAGGGCGAGCGCACCCGGCCCTCGGCCCAACCGGAAGTGGATGCCGCTTTGCGCGACGGCGAGGCCGACTTCGCACGCGCGGACTGGTCGAATGCCATCGCAGCCTATTCGCGGGCGTGGGAGCTTGATCCCAGCCGCCAGATAACCGCGGTGTACCTGGGGGATGCGTACTTCCGCACCAAGGACATGGATCGGGCGGGTGAGTGGTTTGCCAAAGCCGTCCAGATCGATCCCAACGTGGAGGTGCCGTACCGCTATTGGGGGGATGCGCTGCTGGCCCAGGGCAAGATGCGCGAGGCTCGGGCCAAGTACATCGAGGGCATCGTGGCGGATCCCTATCGGCCCACCTCGATGGTCGGCCTGCACAACTGGTTGGCGGCAAATGAACTGAGTCTGAGGAAGCCGCCGGTCGAGTTACCTGCAGTTCCGCAAGTCGATGCGCAACCCGAAAAGAATGGCAAGGTCTCGGTTACGATTGATCCAGCGATGTTCGGCAAGGGCAGCGCCGGAGCTGTGTGGCTGACGTATTTCATCGAACGGTCCGAGTGGCGACAGCACAAGTTCCAAAGCGAGTTCCCTGGCGAGAAATCCTATCGCCACAGCCTCAAGGAGGAGACCGCTGCGATGACACTGGCCATCGCTGTCTATCGGGAGCTATCCGCCAAGGGTCCGGGCAACGGGGATGAATCGCTGGAGCGTCTGGGCAAGCTGGGTGATGAGGGAATGCTCGAGCCGTTTGTGCTCCTGGCGCACGCCGATGCCCAGCTCGCGCAGGACTATCCCGCCTATCGGGGCGCTCACCGCGACAAGCTCATCGGCTACCTGGAAGAGTACGTGGTGCCGCCGGCGCCGTGAGCCACGATCAGCTGCGAATGTACTGTTCGAGCTCTTCGATGGTTTTCTGTTGGTCTTCGAGTACCGCGCGCACCAGATCACCGATCGAGAGCACGCCCACGACGCGCTCACCCTCGACCACCGGCAAGTGGCGTACGCGCTTATCGGTCATGAGCTGCATGCATTCACGCACTGATTGATCCGGACGCACGGTCCACACCGGAGAACTCATGATCTGCCGGACCAAGGTCTCGCTGGACGATCGGCCTCTCAGTATCACCTTGCGGGCGTAATCTCGCTCGGAGACCACGCCCACCAGCTGCTGACCCTGCAAGACCACCAGCGCACCCACGCTGTGTTCGGCCATCAGGCGTATCGCCTCGAGCACGGGCGCCCCCGGGTCGACACTGTAGATAGCGTCCCGCTTCTGCTTCAGCAACTGGGCTGCCAGCGCCATGGTGCTCTCCGTCGGCACTTCGGTGCATCGCGCCGATCATAGCACCCGGTCTACTGATCCCGAGCAACGGCAGCAAGGCCCATGACACCGCCCGGATTCATGCAGTCGACCATCGCGGACGGAATCAGCCTGCAGTGCGGCCGGGTTTTGCGCATAGATGTTGGCCGCCTCCAGGAACTTCTTGGCGACTTCCTGCGCCGCGGCTACAGATCTCCGAGCCGCTGTTGAATCACAGCCAGCGCCGCCAGCGCCGCCGTTTCAGTGCGCAGGATGCGCGGGCCCAACGATAGTCCCCGGAACTGCGCCGCGAGCGCTGCCGTCCGCTCCGCATCGGAGAGGCCGCCCTCGGGTCCGATCAGCAGCGTGGCCGCCGTGCTCGCCGGCAGATCCCGCGCCCTGAGGCCCCCGTCGGGCTGCAGCAGCAGCCGCAGGCCATCGGGAAGATCGGACACCAGGAAGGCCTGCAGCGACATGGGTGGCGTGATTTCCGGCAGGCGGTTGCGGCCGCACTGTTCACAGGCCGCCACGGCGATGGCGCGCCAATGGCGCAGGCGACTCGCCGCCTGTGCGGCATTCAGTCTGACCACCGTGCGCTCGGCCAGCACCGGCACGATACGTTTCACGCCCAGCTCCGTGGCCTTCTGGACGACTACGTCCATGCGTTCACCGCGCGAGATGCCCTGTGCCAGCGTTACATGCAGCGCTGATTCGCGGTCGGTCGTCAGGTACTCACCGACGCTCACGCGCACCACGTGTCGCGATAGCGAGACGACCGTGGCGGTGTATTCGCCGCCGGCGTCATCGAACAGGATGAGGGGATCCCCCGCGCGCAGCCGCAGTACCCGGGCGACATGAGTGGCCGCCGTGCCCTGCAGATCCACCTGGACCAGGCCGCCCACCGGCACTTCGACATACACCCGGTTCAGTCGCATGTGGCGAGCTCCAAGCCCTCGCGGGCAACCTCGACCATGAGCTCGATGTGCTCCGGCTCGATGACGTAGGGGGGCATGAAGTACACGACATTGCCGATGGGACGCAGCAGCACGCCCCGCGACAAGGCGTGCCGGTACACATTCAGGCCGCGCCGCTCCTGCCAGGGATACGGTTCGCGGCCACGTTTGTCGCGCACCATCTCGAAGGCCGTAATCATTCCGCGCTGACGCACTTCGGCCACATGCGGGTGGTCGGTGAGTGGCGCGGTCGCCTGGGCGAAGTGCTGTGCGAGCTGGCGATTGCGCTCCAGCACGGGTTCGTCCCGGAAGATATCCAGGGTCGCGAGCGCCGCGGCGCAGGCGAGTGCATTGCCGGTGTAGCTGTGCGAATGCAGGAAGGCGTTCAGCTTCTGGTACTCATCGTAGAAGGCCTGGTAGATATCCGGCGTGGTCAGGACCACCGACAGGGGCAGGTAGCCGCCGGTCAGGCCCTTCGAGAGGCACATGAAATCCGGCCGGATGCCGGACTGCTCGCAGGCGAACAGCGTGCCGGTGCGGCCGAAGCCGACCGCTATTTCATCGGCGATGAGGTGCACACGGTGCCGGTCGCAGGCCGCGCGCAGCAGCTTCAGGTACAGCGGATCGTACATGCGCATGCCGGCCGCACACTGCACCAGCGGCTCGACGATCACCGCGGCCACCTCATGGGCGTGCGCGGCGAGCACGCCTTCCATCTGTTCGAACTGGCGTCGTGCCCAGTCCGCAGCGTCAACGCCAGTCTCGCGGTCGAAGGCGTCCGGAGACGGCACCGTGATCACGTCCATCAGCAGCGGACGGTAGACGTCCTTGTAGAGTTCGACGTTGCCCACGGCGAGCGCGCCCAGGGTCTCGCCGTGATAGCTGCCCGAGAGCGTCACGAAGCGCTGCTTGGCCGAGTGGCCCACGTTGCGCCAGTAGTGGAAGCTCATCTTCACGGCCACTTCCACCGCCGAGGAACCGTTGTCGGCGTAGAAGCAGCGCGTCAGGCCCGCCGGCGCCAACGCGGTCAGCGCCTCGCTCAGGCGTATGACCGGCTCGTGGGTGAAGCCGGCCAGGATGACGTGCTCGAGGCTCTCCAGCTGCGCGCGCACGGCCGCGTTGATGCGCGGATTGGCATGACCGAAGAGGTTCACCCACCAGGAACTGATGCCGTCCAGGTAACGCTGACCTGCAAAATCGCTCAGCCACACGCCGCTGGCACTGCGGATGGGGATCATCGGCAGCAGCGCGTCGTGGTCCTTCATCTGCGTGCAGGGATGCCACACATGCGCCAGGTCACGCTCCCGCCAGAGGCGATTGGCGGCCGCCGCCGGATCGTTGCGAACCGGGGCGGTGCCAGAAGGTGACTTGGGTTGCGACATTTGGAGAGGGAGTTTGGCATGATCCGGTGGCATGGACACGGCGCACTCCTTCCCGATGCATGTCGAACTCGCCACGGGTCTTCTCACCCGCACGCGGCAGGTGCTATCGACGCATTACGATGCCCGGCCGGTGGGGTGCCAGCCGGATCTGATCGTCGTTCACGGCATCAGTCTGCCCCCGGGCGAGTACGGCGGGCCGTGGATCGAGCGCCTCTTCACCGGCACGCTGCCGCGCCACGTGCATCCCTTCTTCGCGACCATTCCCCCGGGCCGGGTCTCGGCGCACGTCCTGATACGGCGCGACGGCACGCCGGTGCAGTTCGTCCCCTTCGGTTCGCGGGCCTGGCATGCGGGCTTGTCCGAATACCAGGGCCGCGCGGGCTGCAACGACTATTCCATTGGCATCGAGCTGGAAGGCACTGACGAAACTGAGTACGACGATGCGCAGTACCGGGGACTCACAGCGGTGATCGCCGCGCTGCTGGCCTGCTATACGACACTCGATGCCGCACGCATCGTCGGCCACAGCGATATTGCGCCCGGGCGCAAGCTCGATCCGGGTGTGAAATTCGACTGGCCGCGCTTGCGCCGGATGGTGGTGCAGTCAGCCTTGGCCGCGATCGTGCCGCCATAACACTTCGCTGCCGCGCTCGTGGCGCACCAGGACGCGGGCCAGCACGAACAGCAGGTCGGACAGCCGGTTCAGGTACTGCGGCAGCACCTCGGCGACGGTCTGGGTACGCGTCAGCAACCACACGCGTCGTTCGGCCCGCCGGGCGATGGCGCGCGCGAGGTGGCAGGCCGCGGTCGCAGGGCCCCCACTGGGCAGGATGAATTCCCGCAGCGGCGGCAGCTTGTCATTGAATCCATCCAGCGCCTGTTCCAGGCGCGTGATGTGATCCGGCCCGAGAATGGTGTGGCCGGGTATGGAGAGCTCACCGCCCAGATCAAACAGATCATGCTGGACTTCGAGCAGCAGCCCGGTGACCTGCAGGGGAAGATCCGGCACGGCCAGCACCAGGCCCACCGCGCTGTTCAGTTCATCCACCGCGCCAATGGCCTCGATGCGCGCGGATTCTTTCGCGGTGCGACTGCCGTCCCCGAGGCCCGTGGTGCCGTCATCGCCGGTGCGGGTGTAGATTTTGCTCAGGCGATTGCCCATGTGCCAGCATAGCTGCCGGAGACCCCAAAAAACCATGCCGAGCCCCTCAGCCGAATTGCAGGCCGCCATCGACGCCGCGCAGGCCGCCGCCGAAGTCATCCGCGGCTTTTACCAGCGCAATCTGACCATCACCACCAAGGCCGATCAATCACCGGTGACGGAAGCGGACGTGCGTGCGGAGGAGGCCATTCACGAGGTGTTGCGGGCGCGTTTCCCCGGGTACGGCTTCCACGGCGAGGAGACCGGTCACCACAACCCGGATGCCGAGAGCGTCTGGCTGGTTGATCCCATCGATGGCACCAAGTCGTTCGTGCGTGAATGTCCGTTCTTTTCCACGCAGATCGCCTTGCTGCGCGCCGGTGAGCTGGTGCTGGGCGTATCCAGCGCGCCCGCCTATGCGGAAGTGGCCTGGGCCGAGCGCGGGCAGGGCGCGCATCTGAATGGCAAGCTCATCCGCGTGAGCCGGACCGCCGAGCTTGCGCAGACGATCGTATCCACCGGCAATCTGAAGTCGCTGACGCGCTCAGCCCAGGGATGGCGCCGGCTGGGCGACCTGATCGGCGGCATCAGCCGCATCCGCGGCTACGGCGATTTCGTCCACTACCATCTGCTGGCGCGCGGCGCGCTGGACGCAGTCATCGAGTCGGATGTGAACATCCTGGACATCGCTGCGCTCACGGTGATCGTGCGCGAGGCCGGAGGTACTTTCACCGACCTGAATGGCGAGGCCGTGGGGCTGTCGACCACCAGCGTGCTGGCCACCAACGGCATCCTGCACGGGCGCATTCTCGAGGCGCTGGCGTAGGGCGCTACAAACTGGTGAAGACCCGGCGCGTGCCCGCGGTCACCTCGGTGAGCGGTGTCTGATAGAGCTGACTCAGGGCCGGCGCATTGAGGACCTGCGCGGCAGGTCCTGCGAGCCAGGTACCATCGCCATAGAGCAGCAGGGCACAGTCCGCGAAGCGCGCCGCGAGCGTAGGATCGTGCAGGATGGCGATGACGGTGCGGCCGCGCTGTGACTCCTCCTTGAAGAGCCCGAGAACCGCCAGCTGCTGCTGCGGATCCAGATGATTCGAGGGCTCATCCAGCAGGAAGACCTGGGGATCCTGGGTGAGCAGGGCCGCCATGGCACAGCGGCGCTGTTCCCCGCCCGATAGTGTTTCGAGGTTGCGATCCTCGAAGCCCAAAAGCCCGACCTTCGTCAGCGCGGTGACTGCGAGGCGCCGGTCCTCGGGCCCCTCCTGTTCCAGCAACGACAGATGCGGATGGCGGCCGATCAGCAGTGACTCCATCACGGTGCTGACGAAGCCATCTTCCAGGTCCTGCGTGAGCAGGCCCATGCGCTGCGCAATGCGACGGCGCGACAGGGTGCCCAACAGCTGACCCTCAAGCTCGACAGTTCCGCTCAGGGGCGGGCGCAGTCCCGCCAGGGTATGCAGGGTGAGGGTCTTGCCGCAGCCGTTGCGGCCGAGAATCGCCACGAACTGCCCCGGGGCGAAGTCCATGGTCAGTCCGGCCACCAGGTGCCGCCCGCCGGCGCTGACGCCGAGGTCGCGGGCCCGCAGGCAGCCGTCCGGCAGGTTCAAGGCTGCAATCGGGTGACCGACCACGGGCCGGGCTGCATGGCGCCGTCCGACCCGCGCTGCAGCGTGCGGGTCCAGCGCGCCCGGTCGTGGATGCGGGCGTCGCCCTCCACCCACAGTTCCACCACATCGGCCCACAGCCGATAGCCGCCCCAGAAGCTGGGTCGCGGGACTTCGCCATTGGCGAAGCGTTCCGTGGCCTCACGCACCTGCGCCATCAGCGCCTCGCGGGAGGCCACCGGGCGGCTCTGGGCACTCGCCCAGGCGCCGATGCGGCTCTGGCGGGCGCGGGAGGCAAAGTAGGCGTCGCTGTCGGCGGCCGGGGCGGCTTCCACCAGTCCCTCGATGCGGACCTGGCGATGCATGTGGTCCCAGTGCATCACCGCCGCGGCGCGCGGGTTCTGCGCGAGCTCAAGACCTTTGCGGGAGTGGAAATTGGTGTAGAACACGACATAACCCGGGACGCCCACCACGTCCTTGCACAGCACAATGCGCGCCGCCGGCCAGCCCTCCAGGGTGGCCGTGGCGAGGGTCATGGCATTGGGATTGGGCTGCAGGCGGCGGCGCCAGGCCTCCGCCAGCCACTCGCTTGCCAGCAGCAGGGGTTGCGCGGGCAGCGGATTGCCCAGGAATTCGGTGGACGGTTCGCTCATGGGGCCATGGTAAGCGGTCCGCGAGGCGCTTGCAGCGCCTGCGCTGCACCCGTAAAAGAGGGGTCCGGTAACCGAGCCAGACCATGACCCGAACAGATGTGACACTTGAAGAACTGCGCCGCGGCCTGAACGACCTGGATCGTCAGCTGCTGACCCTGATCGCCGAACGCCAGCGGGTCAGCCGCGAAGTGGCGCGTGTCAAACGCGAGACCGGTTATCCGACCCGCGACTACCAGCGCGAGCGCGAAGTCATCCTCGGGGCCCGCAAGGCGGCCGCCGAGTTCGGCGTCTCGGCCGATCTGGCCGAGAACCTGATGCGCATGCTCATCCGCTCCTCCCTGGCCACCCAGGAGCAGATCAGCGTGGCGACCAAGGGAACCGGCTCGGGGCACCGCGCGCTGGTCATCGGCGGCAGCGGCAAGATGGGTGGCTGGTTCGTCGATTTCATGGCCTCCCAGGGTTTCACGGTGGACGTATCCGATCCGGCGGGCGCCCCGCCGGGCTATGCCGCCATCCCGGACTGGCATCAGGCGAACCTCGCCGCGTACGACTACATCGTCGTTGCCACCCCGCTCGGGGCCACCGGTGGCATCCTGCGGGAACTGGCGCTGCGGCGGCCTCCCGGGGTGGTCTTCGATGTGGGATCGCTGAAGTCACCTCTGCGCGCCGGCCTGCAGGCGCTGAAGTCCCACGGCTGCCAGGTGACCTCCATTCACCCCATGTTCGGTCCGGATACCGAGCTTCTGTCCGGGCGGCACGTGGTGTTCGTCGACCTGGGATGTCCCCTGGCGCTGCAGAAGGTGCGCGACCTGTTTGCACCCACCATGGTCGAGCAGGTGGTGACGAGCCTGGATGAGCATGACCGGCTGACGGCCTACATCCTGGGGCTGTCGCACGCTCTGAACATCGCGTTTTTCACGGTGCTGGCCAACAGCGGTGAGGCCGCGCCACGGCTCGCGGAGATGTCCAGTACGACCTTTGATTCGCAGCTTGAAGTGGCGTCGCGCGTGGCGCAGGAGAGCCCGGAGCTTTATTATGAAATCCAGAGTCTCAACGATTTCGGCGCTGAACCGCTGGAGGCCCTGGCGAAGGCTGTGGAGAGCATCCGCACCGCTGTGCTGTCCCAGGACCATGATGCCTTCGTGGCGCTGATGAATCGCGGCCGCGAGTACCTGGAAGATCGGCGCAGCGTCACCGAGCGGCGGGCCTGAGAGCTGCTGCATGCCCAAGGCCCGAGCCGACATGCCAGCTGCCGCTGACAACCTCGAGCGCTTAGCGGTCCTCGAGCGCGAGAACCGCGAATTGATGGCGCGGGTGGTGGAGATCACCGCCGCCGCCGCCCGCAACGACGACGTGCGCCGCAAGACCCAGGAGCGGGAGCTGACGCTGCTGCGCGCGAACTCGCTGGCGCAGCTCATCGAACTGCTGCAGGCCGGGCTGCGCAAATCCTTTCACCTCGATGCCGTGACGCTGGTGCTGCACGACCCGCACCACGAGATGCGGCACCTGCTCAGCGGTGAACCGGCCTCCTCGGGTACCCGCGGGGTGCAGTTCGTGGACTCGCTGTTGCCGCTGGCGCCGCAGATTTCGAGCCTGGAGCGGCCCTGGTTCGGGCCGTACAGCGAAGCCGAGCATGCGCAGCTGCTGCCGCAGTCTCGCGCCGTCGCCAGCCTGGCGCTGGTGCCGCTGCGCCGTGGCGAGCATCTCGATGGGGTGCTGGTGTTCGGCTCGCGGGATGGCACGCGATTCACGCCGGAGTTGGCCAGTGACTACATGGCGCACCTGGGGCTGATCGCGGCGATCTGCCTCGAGAATGCGGTCAACCGCGCGCGCCTGGTGCGCAGCGGACTCACCGACTTCCTGACCGGCTTTCACAATCGTCGCTACATGAACGCGCGTCTGCGCGAGGAGCTGGCGCGGGCGCAGCGCGATCGTGGCACCGTGGCCTGCCTCATGATCGACGTTGATCACTTCAAGCGCATCAACGACGCCCATGGCCATCTGGCCGGCGACACGGTGCTGCGCGAGGTCGCCCAGCGCATCGATTCCGTGATCCGCATGAGCGACACAGGCGCGCGCTTCGGTGGCGATGAGTTCGCCGTGGTGCTGCCCGGGGGACAGGTGCGCGACGCCGATGCCCTCGCGCGCCGCATCCTGCACACGGTGAACAGCCGCCCGGTGCTGGTGAAACCTGCCATCACGGCCACCATCACCCTGTCGATCGGCGTCGCGGTTGCAGCGCCCGTGGGCGGTACGCGCGACCTGAATCCGCTGGCGGAGCGGCTGATCTCCGAGGCCGACGCCGCGCTCTACAAGTCCAAGGCCGCCGGCCGCAATTGCGTGACGGTATCGCAGACCGTGGTTGCTTAGCGGCTGCGCGCCTGGTGCAGCAGCAACAGGAATAGTGGCGTGCCGGCGACTGCCATGATGGCGCCGACCGGCAGCTGACGCGGCGCGGCCACGGTACGCGCGACCAGATCCGCCAATGCCAGCAGGGTGCCGCCGAGCACCGCAGCCGCCGGCGCAACCACGCGATGATTGTGAGTCCGGAACAGCAGCCGCGCGAGATGCGGGGTGATCAGGCCCACGAAGCCGATGGTGCCGGCGCTCACCACCGCGATGGCCGTCAGTACCGCGGCAATGCCGTAGACCAGCGCGCGCCACACCGCCACATCCAGGCCGACGCTGCGGGCACGCAGGTCACCGGCAGCCAGCACGTTCAGGGGCCGCGCCAGCAGCACCGCCGCGCCCAGCGCGATGGCCGCGAGGCCCAGGGTCAGCGCCGGATGGCTGTCCCAGGACAGGTCCCCGGCCAGCCAGAACACCATGCTGCGCACCCGGCCCTCATCAGCACTGGTCAGCACCAGGGTGACCAGCGCGCCGCAAATGCTGGCGACCGCGACACCGGTGAGCAGTACGCGGGTGGCGCCGGCCCGGCGGGCCAGGCCCCAGACCAGCACCAGGGTGAAGAGGGCACCGGCGGCGGCGGCCCCCTGCACGGCAAAGGCGGCGAGCCCCGCGGCCATGGCGCAGATGGCACCGACCGCCGCACCGCCCGATACGCCCAGAATGTAAGGATCCGCCAGGGGATTGCGGAACAGCGCCTGCAGCGCGACGCCGGTCAGCGCCAGCAGGCTCCCGACACCCAGGGCATTGAGCAGACGCGGCAGTCGCAGCTCCAGAATGACCGCGCGGGTCTGCGCATCGCCGGCACCGGCCAGCGCATGCAGCACCTGACCCGGGGTTGACAGGGTGCTGCCGCAAATCAGCGACAGTAAGATGACCACGGCCGCCGCGAGAGCCAGGGCTGACGCACGCAGCCGGCGGTGTGCAGACTCGGCCATTCGAGGACCTCAGTGACGTGTCATTGTGGCAGACTTCACCGTCAAACGGCATGAGTGACGTCATTGATACTGAAGGCTTCCGCGCCAACGTCGGCATCGTCCTGATGCGCGGCGACGGCCTGGTTTTCCTGGGTCGCCGGGCCCGGGGCGGCGGCTGGCAGTTTCCCCAGGGTGGCATGCAGACCGGCGAGGCGCCCGAGCAGTCACTGTATCGCGAGCTGCACGAGGAGATCGGCCTGACCAGCGATGACGTTGAACTGATCGGCGCCACGCAGGACTGGGTGCGCTATCGGCTGCCCGCCCGCTACGTGCGCCGCGAGCAGTTGCCGCTGTGCATCGGCCAGAAGCAGCGCTGGTTCCTGCTGCGGCTGCGCGATGAGGCGGCAAAATTCGCCTTCACCGCCACCAGCGAACCGGAGTTTGACCAGTGGCGCTGGTCGGGGTGGTGGGAGCCGGTGCGGGAGGTGATCTTCTTCAAGCGTCCGGTGTACGTGCAGATGCTCAAGGAGCTCGCGAGCGTGGCCTTTCCCGACGGCCCGCCGCCGCTGCCGGCATGGTGGGAGGAATAGGCGCGGGCCCGCACCCATGGCCGATGCCACCGACAAGTTCGTGATCCGGCGCCACACGCCGCTGCGCACCCTGCTGCTGCGAACCGCGGCGCTGCTGATCGGCCTGTTTGCCCTGTACGTGGTGTTTGAATTCGGTCGCTACAGCGCGGGATTCGACCGGGCGAGCGCGAGCCAGCAGCGCAGCGATCTCTTGCACGTGATCGCCGGCCTCAAGGGCCAGATCCAGGCGCTGCACGCGCAGGTGGCGCAGCTGCAGACGCTGCAGGCGGGGGCGGCGCGCGAGCACGAAGAGGTGGGGCGGGAGATTGCCGAACTGCAGGCGCAGATCGATCGGGACCGCCAGGATCTGGCCGTGTATCGTGGGGTCATCGCGCCGGCCTCGAGCGGCACTTCACTGCAGGTTCAGCAGCTGCGCATCACGGCCGGGGACGGCGCCAACCACTTCGTGGCCCATCTCACCCTGATGCAGGCCGGCAAGCCCGATGCCACCGTGACCGGCGAAGTCGGACTGCGCGTCACCGGCATGTTCAATGGCGCGACCTCGTTCGTCGATGGCCTGGGCGGTCCACCCAAGGGCGTGGTGAGCTTTCGCTACTACCAGGCCGACGACTACCAGATCGTGCTGCCGGCGGGATTCCAGCCCTCGGGCGTTGACGTCACACTGCGCGACGTGCGCGGGAACGGTACCGCGGCCACCCAGACCTTTCCCTGGAGAATCGATGTTCAACCGTGAGCCGCGGCCGCAGTCGCGCGTCGATATCCTCATCGGACCCACCGCCAGGATTCACGGCGACGTGGATTTCTCGGGCGGCCTGCACATCGAGGGCCATGTATTCGGTGGTGTCAGCGCCTATGGCAAGGGCGAGTCCACGGTATCGGTGAGCGCAACCGGCGTCATCGAAGGCGGTGTGGTGGCGACTCACGTCGTGGTCAACGGGATGGTCCGCGGGGACGTCTACGCGACCGGCAAGGTGGCGCTTGGACCTAAGGCCAAGGTGATCGGCAACGTTCAGTACGGCATCATCGAATCGGCTGCCGGAGCTGAAATCACCGGCAACCTGGTGCAGGTAAAGCCGTCGGGCAAACCGGCCACGAAAACCTGAGGGAGCGGCGTCATATGACAGATTTTGTGGTGGGCGCACCTTGGCTTACACTGGTGTCGTACCCATATCTCTGCCGGGATGGCAGTGGCAGGACATAAGCCGATGAGCGAACTCGTATTTACGGACGCGGCGGCCCGCAAGGTGGGCGACCTGATCCGTGCCGAAGAGAATCCGAAGCTGATGCTGCGCGTGTACGTGCAGGGCGGCGGCTGCTCCGGGCTGCAGTACGGATTCGAATTCGACGAGACTCTCCAGGATGGGGACATCTGTGTCGAGAACCAGGGCGTGCGGCTGCTGGTCGATCCCATGAGCGTGCAGTACCTGATGGGCGCCGAGATCGATTACCGCGAGGGGCTGGATGGAGCGCAGTTCGTGATCCGCAATCCCAACGCCACCACCACCTGCGGGTGCGGGTCCTCGTTCACGGCCTGATGGCGCCGCGATCGCAACTGGCACAGGCTGCGGTCACCTCAAGCTTCCTTTCCCTGCCGCAATCGCGCATGGCCGCCATTCCGGTTCCCGATATCCTGGCGGCTGTCGATCTCGGATCGAACAGCTTTCACATGGTCGTGGCGCGCTATATCCACGGCCAGATCGTCATCATGGACCGCCTGCGCGAGATGGTGCGCCTGGGCGCGGGCGTCGAGGAAAACGGGCGCATCGACAAGGATGTGGCCGCACGCGCCCTGGCATGCCTGGAGCGTTTCGGGCAGCGGCTGCGCGACATGCACGCCGACAGCGTGCGGGTCGTCGGTACCAATGCGCTGCGCCGCGCGCGCCGCAAGCAGGCCTTCCTCGAGCGCGCGCGCGAAGCGCTCGGCCATCCGATCGAAATCATCTCCGGCATGGAAGAGGCGCGACTCATCTACTCAGGGGTGGCCCACACCGTGCCCAGCGAACCCGGCCGGCGCCTGGTGTGCGACATCGGCGGCGGCAGTACAGAACTGATCATCGGCGAGGGCAATGAGCCATTGGAGCTTGAAAGCCTGCAGATGGGCTGCGTGTCCCTGAGCGAGCGCTTCTTCAGCGACGGCAAGCTCTCGCCGAAGCGCCTGAACAGCGCGCGCGTCGCCGCGCGGCTCGAACTGGAGCCCATTCAGGCGGCATACCGGCGCCGCGGCTGGCAGACTTCGTACGGCAGTTCCGGAA
>DASZCK010000001.1:0-1819 GCA_035943195.1 Steroidobacteraceae bacterium | reverse complement strand
CTCGCGGCTCACGGCGGTTCCAGTAAACAAAACCGCCGCCTAGTGCTCCCAGGGACACAACGAAGACCAATCGCCTTAGCCATTTTCTCCGATTCATTAGTCGTTCGTTAACAAGCTGATTTGAGTACTGACCGGGTCGTGAAGGCTTGTGTGAGCGCTGTCAGGATGAGGCACAACAAGACCCTCAGCCAGGCGAGGATGAGGCGCAGGTTGTAGCCGACTGCGGTGAGGACGGCGTTCGCGGCGTCGCCGGCACGGCCCTTGAGGTAGCAGCGGCCGAGGTGGCCGTCGGTTTTCATGTGTCCGATCACAGCCTCGATGGCGGATCGGCGCCGCAGTTCGCGCTTGATGACGCCGAAGACGCCGCGCTTCTGGCCGGAGATGAAGACGCGGCGCGGATTGGCCGCATCGTGGCCGCGATATCCCTTGTCGACATAGGCGCGCTCGATCTCACGTCCGGTGAGCCTTTCGGTGGCTTCGATGACGGCGCCGAGCGTGTGGCCATCGTAGGGGTTTCCCGGCAGCGCCTTGGCGTGCAGCACGAACTGACCGCCCGGGGCGCGGGCGTTGGTGGTGACGATCGAGGCCTTGACGCCGAACTCGTAGGGGGCGCTGGCCTTGCCTTTGCCGATGCACTCGACCTCGGGAGCGTGGAAGGAATAGAGCTTCCAGCCGCGCTGGCGCTGCTGCTGAGAGCGGATCTGATTGGCGCGCGTGAGTGGCCACTCGAACACGGCCTCAAGATCAGCCTTGCCGCCGATGTTGCGGCGAATGTCACGGATAATCCGGCCAAGCCGGGTGCGCAGCAGGCGCAGTTGCCGGCGATGACGGTTGAACTGCTTGGCATGGGCATAGCGCCCCGCCATCATCGCGGCGCGCTTGGCGATGCGCAGATATGACTGCCGCAGCTGCACCCCATGCCGGCGGGCCAGGCGATTGAGCCCCTTGATCGCCGCATGCAGCAGCTTGGCGTCGGTCGGGAAGGTGATGGCCTTGGGCTGCACCGTGGTGTCGACCGTGACCCGCTTGAGGTCGTTGGTCCGCAGCGCGCCGGCCTCATGCGCAACTCTTAAGCTCTCGGCCAGCAGAAGCTCGAGCTTGTCGCCGAGGCGCTTCCTCCAATGGCTCAGGTCGGAGCGTTCGTGCGGGAACGCATGCTGGAAGAACTCCTCGCCGGTGAAGTACTGGAAGTATGGGTCGTAGACCCAGCGCTCGCATACCTCTTCGTCGGATAGGGCGAAAATGTGCTTGAGCAGCAGAAGCCCGATCACGAAGCGGGTCTTGATCCCGGGCCGGCCCTTGTCGCTGTAGAGGGGCGCAATCTCGCCGTCGAGCCATTCCCAATCGAGCTTGCCGGCAAGCTGCACCAGCTCATGCTTCATGTTGATGATCTGATCGAGCCTGGCCCGGAACAGATCGCTCGCATCCGTCGTCTCATGCTTCTTCGGCCGCATCGTGCCCTCCGATGCGGCAACGGAATCACTGTTCGTCCCTGAAGGGAATCCCAAAAATGAAATTGCAAGGTTCAGGACCCTTCGCTCCCAAATCCTTGCAATCTCAAAACCGCCCGCGGCCTGAAAACCGACTCTCGATCAGCCGCTTAGACGTTGTTCACGGACAACTATTCACTCTCCACAGCAGTGCGGCGGGGTGAGCTCCGTTTCCATAACCCATCATGCTGCGAATCAGATTTTGCCCAAGTTGGACCGTCGTGCTCATCCTTTTTCCGCAAGCGCCTAAAAAGGCCTCCGAGAAGTCAATGTCGATTCCGCTGCTTTCCTAATCTAGTGGGTTGATGGCAATGGGTATTCTGCCGCGT